>NZ_JBPAOE010000050.1:0-215338 GCF_054051265.1 Vibrio sp. C8 | reverse complement strand
GCATTCTAGCGAGTTAACTGTCAGTGTCAAACACTTTTTCAATTTTCTTTTTTAGAAGTCTTATCCTCTACCAACACCTGCTGAAGCCTTGCGGCGTCTGCCGTGTCAGTGAGGCGGCATTATAGGGAGGAATTAAAACTGTGCAAGTGCTTTTTTTAAAAAAATTGAAAAAACGGCCCATTCGTTTAAGAAAGCAGCAAAAATAACAAAAAGAGGGCTTTTTGCCCTCTTTATTATTTCGAATTGAGTAAGTTTTTATATAAACGCGTATGCATCCGCAAACATCTTTTCACTCAATGCTTGTTTATTTTGAGTAAATTGTTCTCTCGCAGCGCCAGCCATTTCAAAGCGTCCAGCAATATAGATATCAAAATCAGCCAAAGAATCAAAATCAGCGCTTATTGCTTGCAATACATTACCTACTTTTCCTTGCCAGTTTGTGCCAGCCTCTTCAACTACCGGAATAAAACGGACATTTTCATGTTTCGCAGCTATTTGCTCTAACTCAGTCAAAGCATAAAGCTGGCTCTCGTCACGAGCTCCCCAATATAAATAGATAGGATTAGCTTTGTTTTGGGCAATACAGTGATCCAAGATCGAACGAACGTAGCTAAAACCAGTACCGCCAGCAATAAGTAATATCGGGCTTTCGCTCTCTTCTCTAACCCATGCATCGCCATGTGGTGCATCAATTTCAACTTCCAGTTGCTTATCTAATGCTTCACGCATCAGCTGTACAACTTCAATCGCGTAAGCATTATGCTCAGCAGCACCAATGTGCAACTCAAGCTCGCCCTCGTGGCGACAAGGGCTACTTGCGATTGAAAATGGACGTTTATCTTTCTCGCCCATCACTACCATTAAGTACTGGCCAGCTTTGAAAGTCACTGGTTGCTCAGGATGGAGCAGTATTTGATATGTGTTACTGGCTAAAGACTGTATCGACTTTACTTTACATTTAATGGTCATATTTATCCTTCTTACTTACTCTTCAAAAGTAAGTACCAAATGACTTTCTGCTATAGCTTGGCAGGGGAATATCCATCCTTCAGCTTGCTCTTTCTCTGTAAGCATAGGCTCTAGATGGTAAGTTACATCACCTTCCACTTTACGGCACAGGCATGCAGCACATACCCCCACTTGGCAACGATGAGGAAATGGAATTTGCTGGTTGAGCGCAGCCTCCAAAATCGTTTGCCCTTTTTCAACTTCAAACTGAAGCTCGCTTGGCAGCAAACGTACAGTAAAAGTCATAGAATTCCTAGTTCATGCCAGAGCGTATCGATTTTCGCTACCAACTTAGGATCTTTATGAATTGGTGTTCCCCACTCCCGCGATACTTCACCGTCAAATTTATTGGTTGCATCCAAACCTAGTTTTGACACGGCACAATTTGTAGCAGGAATGACGTAAGTATCTCGAGCAGGATCCATTCTTGTTGTGATAGCCCAGATAATATCATTCCAATCTCGGGCATTCACATCATCATCGCACAATACAACGAACTTAGCGTCCGTGTACTCTGCCAAAAATGTCCACACGGCTTCCAACAGAGCTTTTGACTCACCAGCAGCATATTTACGCATTGAAACTATAACGATGCGGTTTTCTGTCGTCGGCGGGAAATAAATATCTTCAACTTGCGGGAAACGTCGTTTGAACTCTTCAATATCCGCATCTTCTATTGAGTGAGATGGTCGAGCTTCGATTTTAGGTGTCATCGCAAGTTCGGCATCCCATTTCATCGTTGCATCTAAGCCCATCTTGGAACCTAGTCCCGCCACCGGAGAAGCAAAATCCAACGAATCGATTGGCGTATTCTCTATCATTAATGTATCGCGTGCCGGATCCATATGTTCACACATGGCTTGGGTCACGGAATTCCAGTCTCGAGCATTTACGCTTTCATCAAGCACAACCACATATTTGGTGTACATGAACTGACGTAAGAAAGACCACACGCCCATCATGACTCGCTTCGCATGACCTGGGTATTGCTTCTTCATTGTCACTACAGCCATACGGTAAGAACAACCTTCGGGCGGTAGATAGAAGTCTACGATTTCAGGAAACTGCTTTTGTAGAATAGGCACAAAAACTTCGTTCAATGCCACCCCCAAAACAGCAGGTTCATCAGGCGGACGACCAGTATAAGTACTGTGATAAATAGGTTCGTTACGCATGGTAATGTGAGTCACAGTAAAGACATGATGTCGTTCAACCTCATTATAGTAACCAGTGTGATCACCATAAGGGCCTTCATCCGCGAATTCATTCGGGTCAATGTAACCTTCCAGTACTATTTCAGCACTGGCAGGCACTTCCAAATCATTACTGATTGATTTAACCACTTCTGTTTTACTGCCTCGCAATAAACCTGCGAAAGCATATTCGGATAGCGTGTCTGGAACTGGGGTAACAGCACCTAAAATGGTGGCAGGGTCAGCACCAAAAGCGACCGAAACAGGAAAATTCTTTCCCGGGTTTGCTTCCATCCACTCTCTAAGATCAAGCGCTCCCCCACGATGAGCTAACCAGCGCATAATAACTTTATTTTTTGCGATCTTTTGTTGACGGTAAATACCGAGATTCTGGCGCTTTTTATTTGGACCTCTAGTGATGGTCAGCCCCCAAGTTAAAAGAGGAGCAACATCATCAGCCCAACAACTCATCACAGGGATTTTATCTAAATCAACATCATAACCCTGCCATACTATGTCCTGACACGCTGCTTTACGCAGCTTTTTGGCTGGCATGTTTAGAACTTGCTTGAATACTGGGAGTTTATCCAGAGCATCACGAAACCCGCGAGGTGGTTCAGGCTCTTTCAAATATGCCAACAGTTTTCCAACTTCACGTAGATCTTGTACGTTTTCTCGCCCCATCCCGATGGCAACACGCTCTGGTGTACCAAATAGATTCGTCAGGACAGGGAAATCGTAACCAATAGGGTTTTCAAACAACAAAGCTGGACCAGCTTGACGTAGTGTTCTGTCACTGATTTCCGTCATTTCATAATGCGGATCAATGGGATGAGAAATACGCTTGAGTTGTCCGTTTGCTTCGAGATGGTCTAAGAAATCACGTAAGTTTTTAAAGCTCATATCTGCTCTATGAATGATTAAACTGCACGCAGTATAACAAAAAACACTTTGCTATCGATTTCTCTTTTCTAAAAAGTGTTGCGCTTTTGTAGAGAGATTATGATGAAGGTTATGAACGCTTATTGCTGAGAAAGAACCTGTAATATCGCTTGGCTTTCAACACGACGATTACTGTTCAAGAGTTCTTTCAACCAAGATTGATACCCTTGTTCCACAAGCGCTTGAGCCACAATGGGAGCATCAGAAGAATTTTCTAAGCGTTTTACCAAGAATTGCTTCACTTGCTCAGAAAAAGGTTTCGGTATTTGGACTAAATACTGTAATGCACTGGTCGCCAGTCTCGGATTGTCTGCGGCTAACATGATTTGATTAATGGCAAAATCATCACCGACATTTGCTAAACGCTCAAGCTCTTGCTCAACGTAAAAATCCGCGCGCATTAACCACAACAACTTATAAAGCTGAAGGTCACCTGTTACCTGTGCCATTTTAACCATCACACTCGATGAAGGTAACCAAACCACAACTTTTACCTGAGTTAGTTGCTGAACAAGATCGTGCTGTACTTTCTCAGACAAGTTATCGAACTCACTCAACAGCAAATTTTCCCGCTCTTGTATTAAATAGTCAGGTCCAGATAACCATTCATCCAGTTTCAACTCACCACTTTCAGCTTTGAGGATGAAGTTAAGTACGCTCTGCTCTTGTTTCCACTGTTTTGTTAAGCGGTGAGCAATAGCTATGTAGTCAAATGCAGGAACGGAAAATTCATACCCTTCCCCCTTCTCTAGTACTTGATAAACAGGAACGATGTTTTTTTGCTTTTCAACAAAATGGAACAAATTCTCAGACAGAGCTACTTGCTGTTGTTCTAAGTGCTGCAGTAATAGAAAGCGAGCGACTTCCTGCTGTGGCAACGAGATACGTTCTACAGCAAATGAAAGGGCATCGATATCGTCTTTTATCGCCAAGTCGACCAGTTCTGTAACCTTCTGCTGTAGCAGATGATCTTGCAGCAAGTTTTGCTGGCTTGTTGATGAAACCTCAACAGCAGAAACCGGTGTCCAAGCAAATAAAAGAGAGAGGAATAAACTGAACAACAGTCCTTGTTGCATATTAACCTCCTGTTAACATTCCTCATAATTGTCGTGCGGTAATGAAAAGAATGCAAACAAAAACACCACCCAATGGGTGGTGCTTCAAAATAATCAATGTTTATTCATTACTGACGGCGCATTGCGTCAAAGAATTCATCATTGGTTTTGGTCATTGCCAGTTTGTCGATGAGGAATTCCATTGCGTCAGTTTCGCCCATAGGGTGAACAATCTTACGTAGGATCCACATTTTTTGTAGCTCATCAGGCTTAGTCAGTAGCTCTTCACGACGAGTACCAGAACGGTTGAAGTCAATAGCAGGGAAAACACGTTTTTCTGCAATCTTACGGTTCAAGTGCAGTTCCATGTTACCTGTACCTTTGAACTCTTCGTAAATCACTTCATCCATCTTAGAACCAGTGTCAACAAGTGCTGTCGCAATGATAGTTAAGCTACCACCTTCTTCCACATTACGAGCTGCACCGAAGAAACGCTTTGGACGGTGTAGTGCGTTAGCGTCCACACCACCGGTAAGAACTTTACCTGATGAAGGGATTACTGTGTTGTAAGCACGCGCTAGACGAGTGATTGAGTCAAGAAGGATAACAACGTCTTTTTTGTGTTCAACAAGACGTTTTGCTTTTTCGATAACCATCTCTGCAACTTGAACGTGACGAGATGCTGGCTCATCAAACGTAGATGCAATCACTTCACCTTTTACAAGACGTTGCATCTCAGTCACTTCTTCAGGACGTTCGTCAATAAGAAGTACCATCAATTCACATTCAGGGTGGTTGTTAGCAATACTTTGGGCGATATTTTGTAGCAACATAGTTTTACCCGCTTTTGGCGGAGCTACAATCAGACCACGTTGACCTTTACCGATAGGAGAAGCAAGATCAAGAACACGTGCTGTAATGTCTTCAGTCGAGCCATTACCACGTTCCATTACCATACGCTCATTAGCGTGTAGCGGTGTTAAGTTCTCAAATAGGATCTTGTTACGTGCGTTATCAGGTTTGTCGTGGTTAACAGTGTTCACTTTCAATAGTGCAAAGTAACGTTCACCTTCTTTTGGCGGGCGAATTTTCCCGGCAATCGAATCACCTGTACGTAGGTTGAAACGACGAATTTGGCTTGGAGATACGTAGATATCATCTGGGCCAGCAAGGTAGGAACTGTCCGCGCTGCGCAAGAAACCAAAACCGTCTTGAAGAATCTCCAAAACACCGTCGCCGAAGATATCTTCACCGCTCTTCGCGTGCGCTTTTAAGATGGCAAAAATAATGTCTTGTTTTCTCAGACGCGCAAGGTTTTCTAAGCCTAGGCTCTCACCAAGTTTGACAAGATCAGATACGGGTCTGTTCTTCAGTTCTGTTAGATTCATTGTGGTGGATACTTGTTTAGTCAAAATAGGATCTATTTTCTAGTTAAGATGGATTTGGTCTCAGGATTGACCAAGAAGTGAACACTTGTTTAATTTACGTGCGATAAACTAGCACTAAATATTAGCCTAGTCTAGAAATTGTTTTTTACAAAAACAAAACCGTACATATTTCTATGTACGGTAAAGTTATGGCGAATTATAGGTTTGCGTCCAAGAACTCTTTCAGTTGAGTTTTAGACAGCGCGCCTACTTTTGTCGCTGCTACGCTGCCATCTTTAAATAGCAATAGCGTAGGAATACCACGAATACCGAACTTAGGTGGCGTACCTGCGTTGTGGTCGATATTCAATTTACCGATAGTGAGTTTACCTTCGTATTCTTCTGCGATTTCATCAAGAATAGGAGCAATCATCTTACAAGGACCACACCATTCTGCCCAAAAATCAACTAGAACAGGACCTGCAGCTTTGATTACATCGTTCTCGAAACCATCATCAGATAGCTGCAAAATTTTATCACTCATCTTCCACTCCAATGTGCTTTTTTCTGCACTGATTATTAACAATCATTAGACTGATTATCGACTAACCAGTAAATAGATGCCCTATTGGAATGTATTTACTTCCGTATTGCAAGTGGAAGCTGATATTCTATAGCAATGAAAAAGACACATATCACAGAGCAAAAATTCGCCGACTTGGATTTACATCCCCAAGTAATTGAAGGATTGGAAAAAAAAGGGTTCGAATTCTGTACCCCTATCCAAGCTTTGGCGTTGCCGGTACTGCTCACCGGCCAAGACATTGCAGGCCAGGCCCAAACGGGAACTGGTAAAACCATCGCGTTTCTCGCTGCGACTTTTAACCATTTGCTAAAAACACCCGAAATTGAAGGACGTAAAGTCACTCAGCCTCGTGCAATTATTATGGCTCCGACGCGTGAACTCGCGATTCAGATCTTTAATGATGCAGACTCGCTAGTGGCGAGTACCGGTCTTAAAGCTGCACTGGCTTATGGTGGCGAAAGCTACGATAAACAGCTGGGCAAGCTTCAAGAAGGTGTGGATATCCTGATCGGTACAACTGGCCGTATCATCGATTTCTACAAGCAACGTGTTTTTAATCTGAACAACATTCAAGCTGTGGTTCTGGATGAAGCAGACCGTATGTTTGATTTGGGTTTCATTAAAGACATCCGTTTCTTATTCCGCCGTATGCCTGAGCCGAAAGATCGTTTGAACATGCTGTTCTCTGCGACTTTATCTTACCGCGTTCAAGAATTGGCATTTGAACACATGCACAACCCTGAGCACGTGGTGGTAGAGCCTGAACAGAAAACAGGTCACCGTATTAAAGAAGAGCTGTTCTACCCTTCTAATGAACACAAGATGGCCCTTCTGCAAACTCTGGTTGAAGAAGATTGGCCGGATCGCGCCATCATTTTTGCTAACACTAAACACCGTTGTGAAAACATCTGGGGTGCTCTTGCTGCCGATGGCCATCGTGTAGGTTTGCTAACAGGTGATGTTCCACAGAAAAAACGTGAACGCATTTTAGAGCAGTTTACTCAAGGTGAAGTGGATATTCTGGTTGCTACAGATGTGGCAGCTCGTGGTCTACACATCCCACAAGTAACACACGTATTTAACTACGACCTACCAGATGATTGTGAAGATTATGTTCACCGTATTGGCCGTACTGGTCGTGCAGGTGCAAGTGGTCACTCAATTTCATTTGCATGTGAAGAGTACGCAATAAACCTGACTGCAATTGAAGAATACACTGGGCACTCAATTCCTGTGTCTGATTACGATCCATCTGCGTTACTGACGAATTTGCCGAAACCATTAACGTTACGCTCATCGTCACCACAGCGCCGCACGAATACAGGTGGTTCTCGCAACGGAAATCGTAAGCCACAAAGACGCCCTCGCGCGCCGCAAAAGCCAAAGGATTCGTAATTCATCTATGAGCCAAACTGTTTCTTCACCGTTATATGCCGCGATTGATTTAGGCTCTAACAGCTTCCATATGCTGGTAGTGCGTCATGTCGACGGTAGCGTTCAAACTATGGCTAAGATTAAGCGCAAAGTACGTCTTGCCGCCGGTTTAGATGACAATAACGCGCTAAGCCATGAAGCCATGCAACGCGGTTGGGATTGTTTAAGTTTGTTTGCTGAACGCTTACAAGACATCCCACACGAGAATATTCGTATCGTAGGTACTGCAACATTGCGTACAGCGACGAACATCAATGAGTTCCTAGTGAAAGCAAATGAAATTCTAGGACATTCGATTGAAGTCATCTCTGGTGAAGAAGAAGCTGCCACTATCTATAAAGGTGTCGCTCACACCTCCGGAGGAGTAGGGCGTCGATTAGTGGTAGATATTGGCGGAGCCAGTACCGAAGTGATTATCGGTGAGGGCTTTGAAGCAAAAGCGTTAACCAGCTTAAAGATGGGGTGTGTGACTTGGCTTGAACGTCATTTTAAAGACCGTCAGCTCAACAGCACCAACTTTAACAACGCTATAGATGCAGCGAAAAAACGCTTAGCTCCCGTGTTAGAACAATATACCCAGTTAGGCTGGGATGTGTGTGTGGGAGCAAGCGGCACTGTTCAAGCTCTGCAAGAGATCATGTTGGCTCAAGGGATGGACGAAGTCATCACTTTGGCAAAATTAAATCGCCTTAAAAAGCAGGCGATGCAGTCTGATCATCTTGAAGAGCTTGAAATTGAAGGCCTAACTCTAGAGAGAGCGTTAGTCTTCCCTAGCGGTTTATCGATTCTTATCGCTATTTTCGAATCGTTAAACATTGAATCTATGACCCTAGCTGGCGGCGCTTTGCGCGAAGGCTTGGTCTACGACATGATGGATAACTTGCGCCAAGACGACATTCGTTCGCGCACGATTCACAGTGTCCAGATTCGCTATCAGATAGACCAATGCTACGCACAACAAGTTTCTGATCTTGCCAGCAAGCTGCTTACTCAGTGTGGTGGGCAAGATTGGATTTCTGAGCCACAAGCTGAGATGCTTCTGCTCACGGCTGCGCAGTTGCACGAAATTGGTCTCTCTATCGATTTTAAAAAAGGCGGTGAGCATAATGCTTACCTATTACAGAATCTTGATCTACCTGGGTTCACTCGTGCACAAAAGCACTTACTTGCTGAATTGACACGACGCTACCGTGAGCAGTTAACAAACTTGCCTGAGCAACATGCGTTGTCCGTAAGCAGCAGTAAGCGAGTATTGCGCCTATTACGTTTAGCGGTACTTCTGAGCCACCGTCGTTGCGTAGAGTTAGAACCGAATATCGTTCTTACTGCCGAAGATGACGAATTGACGTTATCTATCAACAAACAATGGCTGCAAGTAAATCCATTAACGCGTGCGGAACTTGAACTTGAAGCAAACCGTCAAACAGACATGGGTTGGCCGTTGAACATTCAAGCGAATGAATAAACGAACAATCGCTTTAGCGTAATAAGCTCAAATATTAAGAAGCCCTCAAATGAGGGCTTTCTTTTATCCAATACGATTCAACAGAGCTCTTAACTTCAATGGTTTAACGGGCTTAGCCATAAAACTAAAGCCATTGGATTTAATACCATCCAGTATATCCGGGCTGCGGTCAGCACTAATGATCACCCCTTCAAAGCAATCACCTAGACGTAATCGACATTGCTGTAAAACCTCTAAACCAGTGCGCCCGTCATCGAGTCGATAGTCGGAGAAAATCACATCAGGGATCCACTGATTATCCAGAGCCTTCATACTCTGTTTGATATCCAGCGCCGTTTTTACCTCACATCCCCAGCGTTCCAACAAGGTCTGCATCCCAATCAGAATTTCTTCTTCATTATCTACGCAGAGAACCCGCAGGTTCCCTAAATCATGCACCGCTTCCAATACCGCGGCTTTTTGCGGCACCACCTCATGTGGCTCTGCTTTATCCAAAGTAAGCGAGAACACGCTACCTTGATCCGGCCAAGAACGCATTGATATTTCATGGCCTAATACAAACGCAATCCCTTTAGAAATGGCTAGTCCTAACCCTAAACCTTGGTCTGAACGTACTTGGCTGCCTCGGTTAAATTCTTCAAAAATCTCTTGTTGTTTATCTTGCTCTATCCCGATGCCGTTGTCCCAGACATCGATGCGCACCCTACCAGCAACTCTTCTTACGCCAAGAACCACTTTTCCCTTTGGGTTATAGCGAAAAGCATTGGTTAAGAAGTTCTGAATAACTCTTCGCAATAACTTAGGATCAGAATGAACATACAGCGAGGAAGATACCATACTGAAATTGATCCCTTGTTGATGTGCCAACGCTTCGAATTCCGCTTTCAAGTTGGAAAGCACATCATTCACCTTAAAGCTCTGTAAATGCACTTCAAGTTTTCCAGACTCCAAACGAGAAATGTCGAGTAAGTCACCAATCAAATCTTCAGCAGCACTGAGCGCACTTTCAATATGACGAGACAAACGCTTCGACTCTTCTTCCTGAGCAACCTCCGAAAGTGAAGATGCAAATAATCTTGCCGCATTAAGCGGCTGCATCAAATCGTGACTGACCGCCGCCAAAAATCGCGATTTAGATTGAGACTCTTGCTCGGAACGCTGTGTGGCGGAAACGAGTTTCTTATTCAAAGTTTCCAGCTCACGGGTTCTTTCTAATACTCTTTCTTCAAGATTTTCATTCGCTTCTTTCAGAGTTCGTTCTGCATCTCGGAACACGGTGATATCAGTAAAGCTCATAACAAACCCGCCACCGGGCATCGGATTTCCTTGTACTTCGATCACTCGTCCATCTGGGCGAATACGCGAAGAAGTATGGCGAGTCCCTTGCTCTAAGTGATAAACCCTACGACGAACATGTTCTTCAGGATCACCCGGCCCACACAAACCTTGCTGAGCGTTATGACGAATGACATCAGCTATCGGTCTTCCGACTTGTATAAGTCCTAGCGGGAAATCAAACAGTTCTAGATAGCGTTGGTTCCAAGCCACCAGCCGAAGTTGCTTATCGACTACCGCAATGCCCTGCCCAATATGTTCTATCGCCCCCTGCAACAGGCCGCGGGTGAAATCATAAAGTTCAGAGGCTTCATCAACGATAGTCGCCACCTCTTCCAGCTGCATATTGCGGCCTTGCAAAGCAGAAGTAAGCACCAACTTGGCAGACGAAGCACCAAACACGCCAGCAAGTACACGTTCTGTATGACGAATCAATGTTGCTGGCGCTTGCTGATTAGGCATCAACGTTTCACGTTGCTGATCCCAATACTGACCAAATGCCGCGCGCACTCTTTGTCGTCCAACAAATCGCGAAGCAAGCATTTCAAGCTCGGCGACAGTTACACGGCTTTGATACAAGCTGATGTTTTCGTTTTCCGGCAGCGGTGTGCCAACGAAAGATGCCGACTGCAAGCGCTCACTTAAACTTGAGCGCGTCGCGATAGAAATAACCACATAGCAGATACTGTTCAGAGTCACGCTCAGCAACATACCCCAGTCGGAATTTTCTAACCCCATATTGCCGAGGAACTGAGGAGGCGTAATCACCCACAACAGCACGTTACTTTCATGGTCGCCCGCCAGCATATTGGTTGCACTCATCAGAGTGATCAGCCACAAGGTGAAACCCACCAAGAGACCGACATAAACCCCTTTGCGGTTTCCCTCTCGCCAGTACATGCCACCAATGAGTGCAGGAGCAAACTGAGTAATGGCAGAGAAAGACAAAAATCCAATAGCAGACAGCGAGGGAATGGTATCCAAAACCAAATAGAATCCCCACGCCCCCAGCAATAACAATAAGATCAAAGTACGACGAATAATGACCAGAAGACCGGAAAAATGACGATGATTTCGTTGTGATAAACGCATACGGCGCAGCAATAAAGGCATTACCAGATCATTGGACGCCATAATGGCTAATGCGATAGTAGAGACAATTACCATCCCAGAAGCAGCAGAAGTGCCACCAAGAAACGCCAGCAAAGCAATATCATTCGCACCTACGGCAACAGGGACACTAATAACGAAAGTGTCCGGGGATGTGCCGCTCAATAAACTCTGTCCCACCCATGCAATCGGCAGAACAAATATTCCCATCAGAATCAAATAAGAAGGAAAAAGCCAACGCGCTGTGTGCAAGTCTTGCGCGCGTTCATTTTCTACCACCATGGTATGGAACTGACGAGGCAAGCATATGATGGCGATCATGGTTAAAACAGTATGGATAATTAACGTTGGCCAGTTCGGGGCCTGATAGGTTTCTCGCGCCACATCCAACAGCGCGACATCTTGCTCTCTCAGTGCAAGATAGAGAATGAACATGCCTACCACCAGAAACGCAACCAGCTTGACGATCGATTCAAAAGCAATCGCCATCATCATTCCTCGGTGATGCTCGGTATTATCAATATGACGAGTACCAAACAACATAGTAAACAGAGCTAGCGCCAAGACCACAAACCAAGAAACACTGTCGTCCTGATAACCAAACTGCGTACCCAGATCTGGTGCGATGATATTCAGCCCCATGGTGATACCACGAAGCTGCAATGCGATATAGGGCAGTATGCCTGCAACTGCAATTAGGGTGACGGCAACTGCTAAGCCCTGAGATTTCCCATAGCGAGCGGCAATAAAGTCAGCAATGGAAGTGATGTGTTCCCGTTTCGCAATCAGGATCAGACGCGCTAAAATGCGCCAGCCAAACGTAAAGACAATAATTGGCGCGATATAAATCGGTAAAAATGACCACGGGTTCTGGCTAGCTTGGCCAACCGTGCCGTAAAAGGTCCATGAGGTGCAGTAAACCGCAATCGATAGGCTGTATATCCAAGGTCGCCATTTCGCCAACCAACGGGTTTGACGATCGCCATACCATGCGATAAGAAACAGCACGCCTAAATAAGCGAGTGAGACTGGAACCACCAACCAACCCTGCATCCGACTTCCCTATTCCCTGTGAAATCTCTGAATGTTCTAAAACCGCCAGTGCGGCTTATAAAGAAATAAAGCTTCTCCAATAGCTTAGGAGAAGCTTTATTAAACAGGGTTGGGATTTTATCTCAATCTGATTGGGTTAATTTTGTGCTTCAGGCTCCGCTTTATGCGCTGAAACATCATTAACTTGTGATTGGAGTAATTCGACTTTCACAAACAAAGCAAGCAAACCCATCAACGCCATTCCCCAGAACACACCAGCGCCCCAGCTTTCGTAGCCCCAACCACTCAGCGTTGTCATCATCGCAATCACTGCGCCAAGAGGGATCGCGTTATACAGCGCCTGTAGTGCGACCATTTTATGCTGCGGTGCGTGCTGAATGTATTTAATCGTCGCGATATGAGCCAAAGCAAAAGTCACCCCATGTAAGGATTGAATCGCCACCAATGCCACTAATGAGGTTGTTGATGCCGTTAATCCCCAGCGGACAATGACCCCTAACGCAGAAATGATAAACAGGGTGCGAATATTCCAATTGGAAAACACTCGCTTGCTGATAGCAAACACCAGAATCTCTGAAACAACGCCTAAGCTCCACAAGTAACCAATGATATCTTCTGAATGCCCCGCTGCACGCCAGTGAATCGAACTAAAGCTGTAATACGCTGCATGGCTACCTTGGATCAGCGCGACCAAGAGCAAAAACTTAATCACTGGCCATTCACGAAGTAATTCCGTTAGCTTAGGGCGAATTTTATGTTCGTGACTTTCTGTAACAGGCATAACCTTAGGATTGCGCAGACTGATCAGCAAGGTGACAAGTGTGCCGAACAGCGCGGTGTAAACGATCATGTCTGAACCAGAAAACACAATCAGATACCCAACCACAGTAGAGCCTGCGATAAAGGCGATCGAACCCCAGAGACGGGTGCGTCCATAATCGAGCATATTGCGCTTGGCATAGTGGTTAGCAACAGAATCCGACAACGGTAATACTGGGCCACACATCATATTGAAAAGAACCGTCGCCAAAGCTAGTAACCAAAAATCACCACCAGTGAAAAAGTGAAAGGCGGTAAATAACATCAGTGCGAATGTCACCCAGCGAAGTGCTGGCAGAAGATGTTCCACGTTATGGATGCGAGGTGTAATAACTAAGTTCGCGACACAACGTGTTGCAAAACCAATCCCCACTAACACACCGATATCACTGGCAGACACACCCTGCCCTTCAAACCATAGCGCCCAAAACGGTAGATATACGCCGTAAGCAAAGAAGAAACCGAAAAAGTATTGAGAGATCCATCCGTAGGGAGAGGGCTTAAACATTAGTTATCCTAAACAGCATGAGAAAAATAAACGCGGCCATTATGCAACGAGACACGACCGCGAAAAAGGGAACTTTGTTAAACGAACTGTTTCCCCTATCACAACTTTCATCGCGTAAAAAATAGCTTCATTAGACCAAAGTCGTCTGGAGGGCTGAGGGAAATTTGTCACACTTACCTTAGGTACCTCTCACTAACGAACTTCTGTAATGCCCAATCTAATCAGCATTTCAGTAAGGTAAAAGTGAATGAGCCCCCATGAACACAGAGAACAAACCGCCGATAAACTATTTGTAGCTGGGCATGTTTAGTTCATTGCGATTGGGGCAAAAGAACGCAGCGAATGTAGCGGCAGCTTCAAATAGGAAGGGTATATGCCTGATAAATTCAACATGCAATCTCCACCCTTTGATCGTTTGACCTCTGATCAACAGAAAAAACTTCGCGCATCATTAGATGTGGCCTATTTCCGGCAAGGCGCCCCACTGCTAAAAAACGGCCAAACCAGCACTCATTTACACGTCCTAATTAAGGGAACGGTCGAAGAGCGTTCGCCAACGGGGAAAGAAATATTCGCTCATTACGCCAACGACGACATGTTCGATGTGCGAGCCTTATTTGAAGAACAAACCCGCCACCAATACATTGCGTTAGAAGATACGCTTTCTTACCTGATCCCAAGAGAAATCTTTCTTTCCCTCTATTCAGAAAATGGGCAGTTTGCCGCTTACTTCGATAACAACCTAGCCAAAAGACAAGAGCTAATTGAAGCGGCACAGCAACAGAAAAACATCGCTGAATTCATCCTGACTAAGGTCGACAACTCCATTTATTCTCCACCAATGATTGTCACTCCTGAACAATCATTGAAAACGGTCACCATGCAGATGAAAGAAAACGGTGTCGATGCAGCACTGGTTGAGTTGGCTGAGTCCGATATTCGCTTAATTGACTCTACTCATCATCCGTATGCCATCGTCACCCGAACCAACATGCTGCATGCTGTAATGCTGGAGAATCATCCGCTAGATACTCCCGTAGGAAAAATAGCCACATTCCCAGTCATGCATGTCGACGACGGAGATTTTTTGTTTAATGCCATGGTGATGATGACCCGTAATCGCGTCAAACGCGTGATGGTATGCGATGGTAATAATGCCATCGGTATGCTGGATATGACGCAGATCCTGAGTACTTTCTCAACCCACTCGCATGTACTGACACTGGCAATTGCACGAGCCTCCAGCGTTGAAGAACTAGCCTTAGCATCTAATAAACAAATAGAGTTAATCGAAAGCTTGCTCAGCCGAGGCGTCCGTACCCGGTTTATCATGGAGCTCATTTCTGCGGTCAACGAGCAGATCATCGAGAAAGCGTTTGAACTCGTGGTGCCACCAGCACTGCATGATCACTGTTGTTTCATCGTGTTAGGGTCAGAAGGACGCGGAGAACAAATACTCAAAACCGATCAGGACAACGCTTTAATTATTAAAGACGGATTGGAATGGCATCAATGTGAAAACATCATGCATGAGCTGACCCACACCTTGTTGCAGCTTGGCTATCCTCTATGTCCCGGCAAGGTGATGGTGAACAATCCTAAATGGGTTAAAAGCCAGTCACAGTGGAAAAAAATGCTCAGCAGTTGGGTCAATGCCGCTAAACCTGAACAGGTGATGGATATTGCGATTATGGCTGACGCTCATGCGATTGCGGGTAATAAATCTTTGCTGGCTCCTATCAAGTCACATTTGACTCACCTGATGGCCGATCAAGAACTGATTCTTACCGAGTTTACCCGTCCGGCACTGAATTTTTCAGTTCCTCTCACTTTGTTCGGTAATGTGAAAAATTCAAAAACCGGTTTGGATATCAAGCAAGGAGGCATATTCCCTATCGTTCACGGCATTCGCGCCTTGAGCTTAGAGCACATGATTGAAGTGAATAACACCTTCGACAGAATCAGTGAACTGGTAAAACGTCGTGTACTAGAAAAACAGACTGGCGACAATTTGAGCGAAGCGCTGAAGCAGTTTTTCAAATTGCGTCTCGCACAGCAATTAAATCACCCACCTGCTTCAGATGTAAAGGGTAGCAATAACATCGACATTAACTTGCTTGACCGTACTGAGCGAGACTTGCTGAGACACAGCCTGCACGTCGTGAAGAAATTTAAACAGTGGCTTGGCTATCATTACCAAATAAGAGACTAGGCAACGGGCAATATTATGAATTGGATAAGTCGCCGCTATTGGCACCACAAGCTTAAAGGATCTCATTATCAGTCACTGTTTGAACCAAGCAGTGGCAATGAGTATGTCTCGCTCGACTGTGAGACCACCAGCTTAGACCCAAACAGAGCCGAACTGGTGACCATCGCGGCAACCAAGATTATTGATAATCGCATAATCACTAGCCAGCCTTTCGAAGTAAGATTACGGGCTCCTCAGTCTCTTGATTCCAATTCTGTGCGGATCCACCGTATGCGTCATCAAGACTTAATTGACGGTATTTCAGAAAAAGAAGCGCTTATTCAACTCATCGCCTTTATTGGTAACCGTCCTCTGGTTGGCTATCACATTCGTTATGACAAAAAAATCTTAGATATCGCTTGTCGTAAACAGCTTGGTTTTCCGCTACCAAACGAATTGATTGAAGTCAGTCAGATTTATCACGATAAACTTGAGCGGCATCTGCCTAACGCTTATATCGATTTGAGTTTGGACGCTATTTGCAAACATCTCGGCCTACCACAACAAGACAAACACGATGCACTACAAGATGCCATCTCAGCCGCTTTGGTTTATGTGCGCCTGACTCATGGAGACTTACCGACTTTCACCTCGTCCTATCACTAAAGTCTGATTTGTGGGTCGATTCCCTTTTCAAACAAACGCCTAATCAAACAAAAATTCGTTTTATTCCGCCTTAAACAAACCGCATTTATCCTAAAGTCTAATTGTGAAACTTCCCCTTGTGGCTAAGAGTTATAGCGATAACGATATTCCATGTTGGATGTTTTAAACGCCATCAAGGTGATCGCCGTATTCACAAGGAGAATTTGTAATGAGTGAAGCCCACATTTATCCGGTAAAAGAAAATATTAAATCTCACACGCATGCGGATAATGACACTTACCTAGCCATGTACCAGCAATCAGTTTCCGATCCTGAAGGGTTCTGGAGCGAACACGGTAAGATTGTGGATTGGATTAAGCCATTCACTAAAGTGAAACAGACTTCTTTCGACACTGGACATGTCGACATTCGCTGGTTTGAAGACGGCACGCTAAATGTTTCTGCTAACTGTATCGACCGTCATCTTGCTGAGCGTGGTGATGACGTTGCCATCATCTGGGAAGGCGACAATCCTGAAGAAGACAAGACTCTTACTTTTAAGCAGTTGCATGAGCAAGTTTGTCGCTTCTCAAACGCAATGAAAGATCAAGGCGTTCGCAAAGGCGATGTGGTGTGTCTGTACATGCCAATGGTTCCAGAAGCCGCGATTGCAATGTTAGCTTGTACACGTATTGGTGCCGTGCATACGGTAGTATTTGGTGGCTTCTCTCCAGAAGCTCTGTCAGGTCGTATCATCGACTCTAACGCGAAACTTGTCATCACTGCCGATGAAGGTGTTCGCGGTGGCCGCGCAGTTCCTCTGAAGAAAAACGTCGACGAAGCACTGACTAACCCTGAAGTCAAAAACATCAGTAAAGTCATTGTGTTTAAACGTACTGGTGGCGATGTAGCATGGCATGAACATCGCGATGTTTGGTGGCATGAAGCAACCGCTAAAGTGTCTGCTAACTGTCCTCCTGAAGAGATGAAAGCGGAAGATCCTCTATTCATCCTTTACACCTCTGGTTCAACAGGAAAACCAAAAGGCGTACTGCACACCACGGGTGGCTACCTTGTTTATGCGACCATGACGTTTAAATACGTGTTTGACTATCAACCGGGCGAAACTTTCTGGTGTACTGCCGATGTGGGCTGGATTACCGGTCATACTTATCTGATTTACGGACCACTGGCTAACGGCGCGAAAACCATTCTGTTTGAAGGTGTACCTAACTACCCTGATACAAACCGTATGAGCCAAGTTGTCGACAAACATCAGGTCAATATCCTTTACACTGCACCAACGGCAATACGTGCTCTCATGGCAAAAGGTGATGAAGCTGTAAAAGATACTCATCGTAACAGCCTTCGCATCATGGGTTCAGTGGGTGAACCAATTAACCCAGAAGCGTGGGAGTGGTACTACAAAACCATTGGTAACGAGAAGTCTCCAATTGTGGATACTTGGTGGCAAACAGAGACCGGCGGTATTTTGATTACGCCACTACCGGGCGCAACAGATTTGAAACCGGGCTCAGCGACTCGTCCATTCTTCGGTGTACAACCTGCACTAGTCGATAACATGGGTGAAATCGTGGATGGTGCGACTGAAGGTAACCTAGTCATTCTGGATTCATGGCCGGGTCAAATGCGCACCGTGTATGGTGACCACGAACGCTTTGAGCAAACCTACTTCTCTACCTTTAAAGGCATGTACTTTACTGGTGACGGTGCTCGCCGTGATGAAGACGGTTATTACTGGATTACAGGTCGTGTGGATGACGTACTCAACGTATCAGGTCACCGAATGGGTACGGCTGAGATCGAATCAGCTCTAGTCGCATTCGAGAAAATTGCTGAAGCAGCTGTCGTTGGTGTACCTCACGACATTAAAGGCCAAGCGATTTACGCTTACATCACGCTCAATGATGGCGTGTATCCAACAGCGGAACTGCATAAAGAAGTGAAAGACTGGGTGCGTAAAGAGATTGGTCCTATCGCGACACCTGATGTGCTGCATTGGACAGATGCGCTACCGAAAACACGTTCAGGTAAAATCATGCGTCGTATTCTACGCAAGATTGCTACTGGTGATACCGGAAACTTGGGAGATACCTCTACCTTAGCGGATCCAAGTGTTGTCGATAAACTGATCGCAGAGAAAGCCGAACTAGTGTAACCACTTAGCGAATACTCAAAAGTAAAAAGCCCCAACTCGTTGGGGCTTTTCTTTATCTCGACATCAATATTTGTCTAGATATCAATCTCGCCGACTTCCTCAATCAATTAAATTGGTAGGAGTATGACGCAATAACGCGCTTATCTGCTTCTTCTAAATAAGTGTTGTTGTCCATCATAAAGCTCATCAAGCTGAATGAGTGGTTCTTATTGGCTAAATAGCTGACACCACCACCAAGGAAGAAACCTTTATAGTTTTCACCTTCATCGTTTTCAGAGCCATAAGTGCCAGCAGCAAAGCCCATCAATGTCACTTCTTGCGATAGTGGTTTCAAACCAAATGCACCGACATAGCCACTACTGCCCGCAGAGTCTGCCATATAGAAGCCATTTTCAGCACTTGGTGTATCGATGAAAGTCACATCCGCACATGCACCAATACCATCACAGCGAGGAGACTCACCATCGTTGTAGGTATAACCCGCCATTGGGAACAACTGAACCCCCAAAGGTTCAATGCCAAATAAACTTAGAGGAATAAAGGTTCCCACACTGTAGTTAGTTTGTGTGGCGCCGTTAGTGTACTCATTCTTACCAAAATTAAAGTTCAAGATACCAACAGGAAATAACCAAGAGCCGCCTACACGCCATTCACTCGCATCAGAATTAAGACGAACGTTAATCTTTCTCGCAGGATCAAACGCTAAAGAGCCTGAAAAAGAGACGTTGGAATCATCAAAATCGTAGTTATTCGCATAAGACACTCCCACTTTGGTCACAACCTTAGTCGGGTCATCAGCTAACTTAGATTCATTATCTTTAATATCCGAGTTTGGCGCCGCATGCACTGCACTAGCGAAAACTAACGTTGCTATCGATATAAATGGGGCTGTTTTCATTTTTAAATACCTTCATTGAGAAGAAACGGTTGATGCCGGAGTCTGCCCTCTTCAATCAAATTCGTTCTTCTACCAGACCACTGACTTGAGTGTAACAACACTTTTTAAAGCCGAATTTGTAAACTATAGTTTCTGATTGAGTCTCGAATATCAGATTAATAACAATATTCTGAATTTTCAGACAAATCTGATATCAGCTTGCCCACAAAAGAATGAAAGACGGATGGATCGACCCGCTGTGTGTTGTTCCTTCCATTTCATCTATACTTAAAAGCTAAATAAAAGTGATAAGACCAGTAATTTGCTGCCATTTGCTGTGAATTAGCTATAATCTTGGTCAATTTGAAAATTCCTACGAATTTTTGACAAAAAATAGTGTCGAATACGAGAAGATTCTCAAGAATCTCCGATTCGCTCCACATTAGAGGAAGATAACGACACAATGACTGCCAAATCACGCATTCTTGTCTTAAACGGCCCCAACCTAAATCTTTTAGGTTTACGTGAGCCGACACATTATGGTTCTAACACCTTAGAGCACATTGTCGCGACTTTACGTGAAAATGCAGAAAAAGCAGGTGTTGAGTTGGAACATCTTCAATCTAATCGCGAATATGAGTTGATAGAAGCCATTCATCAGGCTCATGGAAATGTGGATTTCATTATTATCAACCCAGCAGCTTTTACGCACACCAGTGTCGCTATTCGTGACGCTTTGCTCGGCGTTGCCATTCCGTTTATCGAAGTGCATTTGTCGAACGTGCATGCTCGTGAGCCATTCCGTCATCACTCTTACTTGTCCGATAAGGCGCAAGGGGTTATTTGCGGTCTAGGTGCACAAGGTTATGAATTTGCTTTGTCTGCAGCAATAAAAACGCTGCAGGCACAGTAACCAAACACTCTGCAGTTCTAACGAACTGTCTTACTCAACAAGATAAAAGAGAAAAGAAACAATGGATATTCGTAAAATCAAGAAGCTAATCGAGTTAGTTGAAGAATCAGGCATCGCTGAACTAGAAATTTCTGAAGGCGAAGAGTCGGTACGAATCAGTCGCCACGGTGTTGCTGCGCCAGCACCAATTCACTATGCGGCAGCACCAGCTCCTGTAGCTGCACCGGCACCAGTAGCGGCACCAGCTGCTGCGCCAGCCGCATCTGCAGAGCCAAGTGCACCAGCAGGTCATAGCGTTCTTTCTCCAATGGTTGGTACGTTCTACCGCTCACCAAGTCCAGATTCAAAACCATTCATCGAAGTGGGTCAAAAAGTGTCTGTAGGCGATACTCTATGTATCGTTGAAGCGATGAAAATGATGAACCAAATCGAATCAGACAAGTCTGGTGTTGTTACTGCGATCCTACTTGAAGACGGTCAACCTGTTGAATTCGACCAACCACTTGTTGTTATCGAATAATAGAGGCCTTTTCTATGTTAGATAAAGTAGTCATCGCGAACCGAGGTGAAATTGCACTTCGTATTCTTCGCGCATGTAAAGAATTGGGGATCAAAACGGTTGCTGTTCACTCAACAGCAGACCGCGATCTAAAACATGTATTGCTAGCAGATGAGTCTATCTGTATCGGTCCAGCTTCAAGCATGGAAAGTTACCTAAACATTCCACGCATCATTTCTGCTGCAGAAGTGACAGGTGCTGTTGCGATTCACCCTGGATACGGCTTCCTATCTGAGAACGCAGACTTTGCTGAACAAGTAGAGAAAAGCGGCTTTATTTTCGTTGGCCCTAGAGCAGAAACCATTCGCCTAATGGGTGACAAAGTTTCAGCAATCAACTCAATGAAAAAAGCTGGCGTACCTTGTGTTCCGGGTTCTGATGGTCCACTAGACAATGACGAAGCGAAAAACAAGGCTCACGCTAAACGCATTGGTTACCCAGTAATCATTAAAGCGTCTGGCGGCGGCGGCGGTCGTGGTATGCGTGTTGTTCGCTCTGAAGCAGAACTTGTTAACGCAATCAGCATGACTCGTGCAGAAGCAAAAGCTGCCTTCAACAACGACATGGTTTACATGGAAAAATTCCTAGAGAACCCTCGCCACGTTGAAGTTCAGGTGCTTGCTGATGGCCAAGGTGGCGCAATTCACTTAGGTGAGCGTGACTGTTCAATGCAGCGTCGTCACCAAAAAGTTGTTGAAGAAGCTCCAGCTCCAGGTATCACTGAAGAGATGCGTAAGTACATCGGTGAACGTTGTACTCGTGCATGTATCGAGATCGGCTACCGCGGTGCTGGTACATTCGAATTCCTATACGAAAATGGCGAGTTCTACTTCATCGAAATGAACACGCGTATTCAGGTTGAACACCCAGTAACAGAAATGGTAACTGGCGTAGACTTGATTAAAGAGCAACTTCGTATTGCGGCTGGTCAGCCACTGTCATTTACTCAAAGTGACATCAAGATCCGCGGCCATGCAGTTGAGTGTCGTATCAATGCTGAAGACCCAGTACGCTTCCTGCCAAGCCCAGGTAAGATTACTCGTTTACACACTCCGGGTGGTATGGGCGTTCGTTGGGAGTCGCACATTTACTCTGGTTACACAGTTCCACCGTACTACGATTCAATGATCGGTAAGCTGATCACTTTCGGTGAGAACCGTGATGTAGCGATCGCACGTATGCGTAACGCGCTGAACGAAATGATTGTAGAAGGCATCAAAACAAACGTACCTCTACAACAAGAAATCATGAAGGATGAGAACTTCCAACATGGAGGCGCGAACATTCACTACCTAGAGAAAAAACTTGGTTTGAATAAGTCTTAATAGACAAATTGAAAGAAATGCCCACTTCGGTGGGCATTTTTATTTCTGGTG
This sequence comes from Vibrio sp. C8, assembly GCF_054051265.1. Taxonomy (NCBI): domain Bacteria; kingdom Pseudomonadati; phylum Pseudomonadota; class Gammaproteobacteria; order Vibrionales; family Vibrionaceae; genus Vibrio; species Vibrio sp. C8. Next base: position 192,723 of record NZ_JBPAOE010000050.1, on the reverse strand, counting down.
CAATCTTTTTGTGGCGTTTCTTTTTGTGATGTACGTCATTAACGAACAAAGTTGCAGCAGCATCAGTGCGAGAGTAAACTCAGCGCCAACATAAAGTACGAAGAGAGCAATAACATGCCTTGGATTCAAATTAAGCTTAACGCGACCAATGAAAACGCCGAACAAATTAGCGATATGCTAATGGAAGATACTGGCGCGTTATCCGTCACTTTCCTAGATGCAAAAGATACCCCTGTGTTTGAGCCTTTACCGGGTGAAACTCGCTTATGGGGTGATACAGACGTATTAGCTCTCTACGACGCTGAAGTTGATACCGCACTCATCATCAGCCAAATTCGCGACAGCCAACTTCTTCCTGAAGGCTTTGCTCATAAAGTTGAACAGATTGAAGATAAAGACTGGGAACGTGAATGGATGGATAACTTCCACCCAATGAAGTTCGGTGAGCGCTTATGGATTTGCCCAAGCTGGCGTGATGTACCAGATCCAAGCGCTGTGAACGTGATGCTCGATCCGGGGCTTGCATTTGGTACAGGTACTCACCCAACCACAGCACTGTGTCTTGAATGGCTTGAGTCCCTCGATTTAAGCGGCAAAACCGTCATCGATTTCGGTTGTGGTTCGGGCATCCTAGCTATTGCAGCGATCAAACTCGGCGCAGCAAAAGTTATCGGTATCGATATCGATCCTCAAGCTCTGCTTGCTTCAAAAGACAATGCTGGTCGTAACGGCGTTGAAGACCAAATCGAAGTCTATCTGCCGCAAGACCAACCAGAAGGTCTAGTAGCTGACGTTGTCGTGGCAAATATTCTTGCTGGCCCACTGCGTGAACTTTCTGGTGTTATCAAAGGGCTTATGAAACCAAATGGTCTGTTAGCAATGTCTGGCGTGCTAGATACTCAAGCCGAAGACGTCGCCAACTACTACCGAGATGAACTGCGAGTTGACCCTATTGTAGAGCTCAATGAGTGGTGCAGAATCTCTGGACAGAAATTAAGCTAAAGATAAGTTATCTGCTTAATTGATTGAAAATTGGACTATTTACAAAAACAATTTGTAAATGCTCAAATATTAGTCTTTTCACGCAGTAAAAAAATGCGTAAAATGCGCGCCCTTGCTGGTACTAAGCTGTGAAGACGTTTTGAAGATCGGAAATTATCAACTTAAGAACAATCTTATCGTTGCCCCTATGGCAGGTGTCACTGATAGACCTTTTCGTGAGTTGTGTCTTCAATATGGTGCAGGAATGGCCGTCAGTGAAATGATGTCTTCCAACCCTGCACTGTGGAATACCGATAAATCAAAAAACCGTATGGTACATGAAGGCGAATCGGGCATTCGTTCTGTACAAATTGCGGGAAGTGACCCACAGCTTATGGCCGATGCGGCTCAATTCAGTGTTGAAAACGGTGCGCAAATCATCGATATCAACATGGGCTGCCCAGCGAAAAAAGTGAATAAGAAGCTAGCCGGCTCTGCACTACTTCGTTTTCCTGATCTCATAGAAGAGATTTTAAAAACGGTGGTAGATGCGGTGAATGTCCCAGTGACACTCAAAACCCGTACTGGCTGGGATACAGACAATAAAAACTGTGTCTACATCGCTCAATTAGCCGAAAACTGCGGCATACAGGCATTAGCACTCCACGGGAGAACGCGAGCTTGTATGTACAAAGGAGAGGCAGAATACAACAGCATTAAAGCGGCGAAAGAGGCAATCAGTATTCCGGTTATCGCTAACGGTGATATCGATTCTCCGGAGAAAGCCAAATATGTGCTTGAGTACACAGGCGCTGACGCTTTAATGATTGGACGTCCTGCCCAAGGTCGTCCGTGGATTTTCCAGGAAATCCGACACTATTTGGAAAACGGCACCACAATGCCCGACCTTCCTCTTGAGGAAGTGAAAAGTATTATGCTTGGTCATGTGACAGCTCTACATGGTTTCTATGGAGAGTATTTAGGGCCACGAATCGCGCGTAAGCACGTGGGTTGGTACTTAAAAGAACATGAAGAAGCGAGTGAGTTTCGCCGTACCTTCAACGCCATAGAGGCAGCCTCGCTGCAATTGGAAGCGCTTGAAGGTTATTTTGATAACGTTGCATCATAATTAAGAGAAGAGCTAGACCGAATATGTTCGAACAAAATCTGACTTCAGAAGCTTTAACAGTAACTACAGTAACTTCACAAGACCAAATCACGCAAAAGCCACTACGTGATTCCGTTAAAGCATCTCTTAAAAACTATCTTGCTCAGTTAAATGGCCAAGAAGTAACAGAACTATACGAGTTAGTTCTAGCGGAAGTTGAACAGCCACTATTAGATACGATCATGCAGTACACTCGCGGTAACCAAACTCGCGCAGCAACTATGATGGGTATCAACCGCGGCACTCTTCGTAAGAAACTTAAAAAATACGGCATGAACTAATAAAAAGTGCTAACTAATTGAATTTAAAAAGCTCAGCTAGAAATAGTTGAGCTTTTTTATTGGTTCATTATCAAATCCTTTGTCCTGCCATCAAATTCCAGTACAACACTCACGCCAAATTTCAACTAACTATTGTAGACCTCACTAACAGTTTTCACTTTTTTATCCTTTAGTCTCATATACAAATCAAAATCCACATTGTTACATTAATGTTAACAACACAATTCATTATTCAGTTTGCTAGCCCGAATTGCCGTATTACAAGGAGTGGCTTTATGATTTTTGTCTCTTTACGCCGAATCAGCATCCGTGCTCGCTTATATCTGCTTAGTGGAATGATCACTCTGTTCCTTCTGTTTCCGCTTATGGTAATGGTGCAGGATTATCAAAGTGACCTAATAAAAGCTAAACAAACACAAACTCGCCATTTGGTTGAAAACACCCACTCTCTACTCAACCACTTCTATCAACTCCAGACTCAAGGAACCTTGAGCGAACAACAAGCTCAAAACCAAGCCAAACAAGCCGTAGCTCAGTTACGTTATGGAGAAGAGGACTACTTCTGGATGAATGATCTGACTCCGACAATGATCATGCACCCATTCAAGCCTCAGCTTGATGGAAAAAACCTTTCTGCTGTGAAAGATCCACAAGGCAAAGCCTTATTTGTCGAAATGGCGAACATTGCCCGTGAGAAGGGCGAAGGAACCGTTTATTACATGTGGCCTAAACCAGGTTCAGAAACCGACGTTGAAAAAGTCTCTTACGTTAAGTTGTTCGAACCTTGGGGCTGGATTGTCGGTTCAGGGGTTTATATTGATGATGTAAACGCTTTGGTTTGGCAACGTCTGCAAAGTGTATTTACTGGCTTAGCCATCGTGCTGATAGCTATGTTGACCCTCGCTTATTTGATCGGTTTAAGTATTACCAAACCATGTGTTGCAACATTGCAAGCGATGGAAGATATCGCTAAAGGTGAAGGAGATCTTACCAAACAACTTGATGCATCAGGCAAAGACGAACTGTCGCGTATCGCTCAAGCCTTCAACCAGTTTACTCATAAGCTTCGCCATATCGTGCTGGATATCGTGCCAGTAACGGATGGGGTGACCGGTTCAGCACTTGAGCTGACTCATGTTGCTCAAAATGCGGCGGGTAAAGCAATGGAACAACAGCAATCGGTGGATACCGTCGCTTCTGCCATGAACCAGCTTCACTCCAGCAATCAGGAAGTGGCTAACGCGGCACAAAATGCGGCGATTGCAGCTCAAACCGCTAATGAGAAGAGTCAGCAAGGGCGTGATGTCATCAATCAAGTATCCGTTTATATGGATTCACTATCTGAAAGATTGACCGCTACCGACACCAACACTCAAGCCTTAGCCAAAGAGATTCAGCAAGTAAGCGCGGTACTTGAGGTGATCTACGGTGTAGCAGAACAAACTAACCTGTTAGCTCTCAACGCAGCCATTGAAGCAGCACGTGCTGGCGAGCAAGGGAGAGGTTTTGCGGTGGTTGCTGATGAAGTGCGTTCACTGGCAACCCGCACTCAGAGCAGCACTCAACAAATAGAACAGATCATTGCAGGGCTACAAGAGCGAGCACATCAGGTGAGCTCGTCAATGGACGAAACTCAGCTACAATCGAAAGGCACTCAAGAGCAAGCAGAAAAAGCTCAACAAGCATTGGATGATATTGATCAGCAGATTCGACAAATCCTGCAATTGAATGAACATATTGCCGAAGCCAGTGCCCAGCAATCTTTGGCAACAGATGAAATCAGCCGTAACCTCACCCTGATAGCCGATCACAGTGCTCAAGCGGCAATTCAAGCAGAACAAGTCACTGCAGCAAGCGAGCAGCTACAAGAAAACGGGCAACGTCTGACTCACAGCTTTTCTGTGTTTAAGGTTTAAAGGGGAAGTGGGCAAATGCCCACTTTTTCTTTCTCACATCGAGCTTTTACTTGTTAACACATCTATATCTTATTTTCTGACTGCAATATCAACAGCTCAATCCACTCCCACTTCCCAACTAGAAATAACTTGCTTTATTTACCTCTTCGTTACTTTTTTCTCTTGAAAAACCTGTTTTTAGAGTTTATTTTCCCCATGCCAAACGATTGCGCGAGATCTTTTGTAATAAATTGGTTAGAATACGCGCCATCCGAAATCTGGAAGACTATTGATACAGATATAGGGTCTTTACCAAAACTGACCAAGCAGTGATGAATCAACATCGCCCATGAACAGTTTTGGCAAACACCTTTCGTATCAACTCCATGAATTAAAGGAAAATGGAAGCATGAGTAACGCTCGTCCAATTCGCCGCGCACTGATCAGTGTTTCAGATAAAACTGGCATCGTTGAGTTCGCCCAAGCGCTCGCACAACGCGGTGTCGATATCCTATCTACTGGCGGTACCGCTCGCCTGCTTGCAGAAAAAGGTATCGCTGTAACTGAAGTTTCAGACTACACCGGTTTCCCGGAAATGATGGACGGGCGTGTAAAAACGCTACACCCGAAAGTTCATGGTGGCGTATTAGGCCGTCGCGGCCAAGATGATGAAATCATGGCTACTCATGGCATCAACCCTATCGATATGGTGGTTGTTAACCTTTACCCATTCGCTGAAACAGTCGCGAAAGACGGTTGTACGCTAGAAGATGCTGTTGAAAACATCGATATCGGTGGTCCAACAATGGTTCGTTCTGCGGCGAAAAACCATAAAGATGTGACTATCGTAGTTAACGCTTCAGATTACGACCGCGTTATTACTGAAATGGATGCGAACGAAAAATCTCTCACTCTTGCTACTCGTTTTGACCTAGCTATCGCAGCATTCGAGCACACAGCGGCATACGACGGCATGATCGCTAACTACTTCGGCACTATGGTTCCATCTTACGGTGAGAACAAAGAAGGTGATGAGGAGAGTAAATTCCCTCGCACATTCAACCAACAGTTCGAGAAGAAACAAGATATGCGCTACGGTGAAAACAGCCACCAAGCGGCGGCTTTCTATGTGGAAGCAAACCCAGAAGAAGCATCTGTTTCAACAGCGACTCAAATTCAAGGTAAAGCACTTTCATACAACAACATTGCAGATACAGACGCTGCACTCGAGTGTGTGAAAGAGTTCGCTGAACCAGCATGTGTGATCGTAAAACACGCAAACCCATGTGGTGTAGCACTAGGTAAAGATATTCTAGAAGCCTACAACCGCGCTTACCAAACTGACCCAACTTCAGCATTCGGCGGCATCATCGCATTTAACCAAGAGTTAGATGCAGAAACCGCATCCGCTATCGTTGAACGCCAGTTCGTTGAAGTAATCATCGCACCAAAAGTTTCTGCTGAAGCGATTGAAGTAGTCGCTGCGAAGAAAAACGTTCGTCTACTTGAGTGTGGTGAGTGGTCAACGAAAACAACTGGCTTTGATGTTAAGCGTGTCAACGGCGGCCTTCTTGTTCAAGATCGCGACCAAGGCATGGTTTCACTTGATGACCTGAAAGTGGTTTCTAAGCGTCAACCAACTGAAGAAGAACTTAAAGATGCCCTATTCTGCTGGAAAGTAGCGAAATACGTGAAATCAAACGCGATTGTTTACGCAAAAGGCGATATGACAATTGGTGTCGGCGCAGGACAAATGAGCCGCGTATACTCAGCTAAAATTGCAGGCATCAAAGCAGCAGACGAAGGTCTTGAAGTTGCAGGTAGCGTAATGGCTTCTGACGCATTCTTCCCATTCCGTGATGGTATCGACGCAGCAGCAGAAGCTGGCATTAAGTGCGTAATTCAACCAGGTGGCTCAATGCGTGATGACGAAGTTATCGCTGCAGCAGATGAACACGGCATGGCGATGATCTTTACGGGTATGCGTCATTTCCGCCACTAACTTTTACTCTTCATATTTGGCGTTGTAGCGGCGTTAACGGCTTTCGCCCTCCCCAGTCACATAGATATTTATGCTCCTGGGGAAGTGCTCAATTGTTGCCTTGCTACATCACCAACTATTTTGAGTAAACATTTTTGATATTTTTGCATTTTAAATATCTGATATTTTGAAATGTGTTAGAGCAAGCCAATGGCTTTAGTTCAAGGAAAAAGCGCGCAGTTTATAAGCATAAATGAGCACTTTTGACACAGAAATAATGACATTGGCGCAGCTATAAGGATTTTAAAGAATGAATGTATTGATTATTGGTGCTGGCGGCCGTGAACATGCGCTTGGTTGGAAAGTTGCCCAAAACCCGAACGTTAAAAATATCTTTATCGCTCCGGGTAATGCTGGTACAGCTCTTGAACCTAAACTGCAAAATGTGGCAATTCAGGTAGAAGATGTTGCTGGTTTAGTAGCATTCGCAAAAGAAAACGCAATTGACTTAACGATTGTTGGTCCAGAAGCGCCACTAGTTATCGGCGTGGTTGATGCTTTCCGTGCAGCAGGCTTACCGATTTTTGGTCCAACCCAAGCCGCAGCTCAGTTAGAAGGTTCAAAAGCCTTCACTAAGGACTTCTTAGCTCGTCACAACATTCCAACGGCGGCATACGCAAACTTCACTGAAATTGAACCAGCATTGGCTTACGTTCGTGAACAAGGCGCGCCTATTGTTGTTAAAGCAGATGGTCTTGCTGCTGGTAAAGGCGTTATTGTCGCAATGACGCTAGAAGAAGCAGAAGACGCGATTAAAGACATGCTAGCTGGCAATGCATTCGGTGATGCAGGCAGCCGTGTTGTTGTGGAAGAGTTCCTTGATGGCGAAGAAGCAAGCTTCATTGTAATGGTTGATGGCGTTAACGTGCTACCTATGGCCACCAGCCAAGACCATAAACGCGTAGGCGACAAAGATACAGGTCCTAACACAGGTGGTATGGGTGCTTATTCTCCAGCGCCAGTGGTTACTCAAGAAATTCATGACCGCATTATGCAAGAAGTGATTTACCCTACGGTACGCGGTATGGCAGCAGAAGGTAACCCATACACAGGTTTCTTATACGCTGGTCTTATGATCGATAAAGCGGGTACACCTAAAGTTATCGAGTACAACTGCCGCTTTGGTGATCCAGAAACTCAACCTATCATGATGCGTATGCAATCAGACTTAGTTGAACTTTGTCTGGCTGCTATTGATGGCAAGTTAGATCAAATGGAATCTAAGTGGGATCCACGCGCTTCTATCGGTATTGTGCTTGCTGCAGGTGGTTACCCTGGCGACTACAACAAAGGTGATGTAATTTCTGGCTTACCAACAGTTGAAGTGGAAGGTCAAAAAGTTTTCCATGCGGGTACAACTGAAAAAGACGGCAATGTTGTGACTAACGGCGGTCGTGTTCTTTGTGCAACGGCACTGGGCAACACAGTATCTGAAGCACAACAACGCGCTTATGAGCTAACAAAACAAATTCAGTGGGACGGCATGTTCTACCGCAACGATATCGGCTACCGTGCTATCGCGCGCGAGCAACAAGCTGATAAGTAATAGCTAAAGCAATTAAGATTAAGGCGCTGTGGAAACTCAGCGTCTTTTTTATTGGTGGAACCTCAAAAGCACGTTATTCAGTAATCAACTGAGGCCTTTCGATACAGTCGTGATCATCATCGGCAAGAATGAGCAATTCATCGATATAAACAGTGTTATTGCGAATTTTCCCTAGAAAGCCAATGTAGTTATCCAGTGTAGACAAGCGGCTCATAACGAAATTCGGAAGCGTATGGTTAAACTCAACCTTGTTGTAATCGGGTCCGTTACAACGTTCAAATGTCGAACCATCCCAATAGCCCTGAATAAGCTCAAGACCTTGTTTATTTTGGTCTTTCGTCATTTTAGTAATGGCTTTTGCTTCTAAAACGTAGCGTTCTAACTGCCCTTCGTTGAGAGGCAAAATTTTCTTGTTCACTCGGTACTGCTGATATACCGCTTCCCCATCTTTATTAAAACGGACATGCGCAGTATATGGTACAAGCTCACCATCTTTGAGTTGCTCACCTTTACGAACCACTTCACGCACACTTCCTTCATCCCAGCGGTAAGAGGTTTCATACCAACCATAGGTTTCAGAAGTAACATGGTCAGAGGCAGATAAAGCTTGAGATGCATTTTCGACGTACCAGTAATAGCTAGTTGCGTCTCCAGTACGTTGACCACCAGAAAACTGACTCATTTGAGCGAAGTTAGATGTATCTATGGAAGATGAACATCCCGCAATAAGAGCGGAAGCGAAAAGAGAGGAAAGAATTTTTTTCATAGAAAAGAACGCCGAGATAAGACTACCTCGGCGTAGTATAGATTACTTAACAGAATCTTTCAGTGCTTTACCTGCTACGAATGCAGGTACATTTGCTGCAGCGATTTGAATCTCAGCACCAGTTTTTGGGTTACGGCCAGTGCGAGCTGCACGATGATTTACTTTGAATGTACCAAAACCAATTAGTTGAACTTGGTCACCATCTTTAAGTGCACCTTCAACTGCGCCTAGAGTCGCTTCAAGAGCAGCTTTTGCTTGAGCTTTAGATAGGTCTGCTTTTTCTGCGATAAAGTCGATTAATTGGGTCTTGTTCATTAGTTTTCCCTTCTGATAGGTTATCGAATTCGCTTCACTCTAAAGCATAAGTGCCCCAGCTGGCAAAGGTTTGTCATGCAAGATTTGCTTATCTGACGTAGTTTTAACCATATTCTGGGCATTAACTCACAATTTCCTAAATCAATTGGCTGCATATACCCTTGCTTTACAGCAAAACGACCTTATTAAATAAGCATCAATGTGTTGAAACATCTGAAATATTAGGGTGTATTTCGCTCTCTTACCTAAGGAGTATTCATGTTTCTGCTCACAATTTACGTCTTGATTGCCATTGGCGTGTCGTTTATTTGTTCGATTCTTGAAGCCGTGATACTGAGTATTACACCCAGTTATTTGGCACAGTTACGTCAACAGAACCACCCTTGTGCTCAAAAACTGGAACGCCTAAAAGCCGACATTGACCAACCGCTGGCGTCAATTTTAACGTTAAACACCATTGCACATACTGCGGGTGCCGCTAGCGCGGGTGCTCAGGCATCAGTGGTATTTGGCAGTCAGTGGCTAGGATTATTTTCGGCGATATTAACGCTGGGTATCCTTTTTCTTTCAGAAATAGTGCCTAAAACGATTGGCGCAACATATTGGCGACAGCTTGCGCCAGCGACCGCAAAGATTCTGCACTGGATGGTGGTGTTGCTTTTGCCTTTCGTTTGGATGTCCCAAAAAGTCACCCATTTACTTACGCGAAATCGAATAACGCCTAAAGTTCGAGAAGAGTTGTCAGCTATGGCTCAACTCGCTCATGAGAGCGGTGAGTTTACGTCTGGTGAATCCAAAATCCTCTACAACTTATTAAACATTCAAAATGTGCCGGCAATACAGGCAATGACCCCGAGAAGAGTGCTTTTTAGAGTTGATGCTACAATGACCATCAATGAGTTTTTGACCCAACATAAAAACACACCGTTTTCTCGGCCACTGATCTACAGCGAGAATAAAGACAATATCCTCGGTTTTGTACACCGATTGGAGTTATTTAGATTGCAACAAAAAGGAAAAGGGGAAAAACAAATTGGTAGTGTTATGCGGCCACTGCATGTTCTGCTGAATACGATCACTTTACCCAAGGCTTTTGAGCAAATGATTGAAAACCGATCGCAACTTGCCATGTTGGTTGACGAATATGGAACCGTTCAAGGCCTGCTAACCTTGGAAGATATTTTCGAGCATTTGATTGGTGAAGAGATTATTGATGAAGCAGACCGCACAACCAACATGCAAAAATTGGCAGCAGAACGTTGGGAGCGATGGAAACAAGCACACCGTGTGATTGAAAGTCGCGATCATGACGACAATGACGAATAACTAAAAGAGATCGCCCTTAGCGTAAGTTACTAAGGGCAATATCCGAAAGGTTGGTTACTTAACCCGTAAGAGATGATGCGTCTGATGGTCAAAATGAAAGATACGAACCTGAGAACGCTGCATATCTTCAACCTGCTCTAGCATCACGGGTGTGTAATTACGTCGTTTCATCCACTGTAAAGGCTCTTGAAAGCTATCTTCGTTAATAACAAAGGATTCGTCTTTCAATCTTGATTCCGATATTCGAATCACCCAGATACGCGACTGAAAATCTAACGCCCGCACAATTTTGTTGCTCACGGCGCTTTTTATCTGCGAGATTTTTTTAGACAGCAACATAGCTCATAAAGCCTAAACAGAATTAGAGAGTCACACCAATATTGCTCACGCCTTCATCACGAAGTTCTTGGCGCAAATCTTTTATTAGATCGATATCACGACCTTCGACTTCACGCAGCGGGCGATAAATGGCCCATTGAACGTCCCATTCAGCACAAACCGCTTCGTTCTGCTTTTGGTTCTCGTTTGTGATCTCTTCACCCGTTTGAGCTTCTTCCAATTGAGCGACAGTGGTTACCGATATCTGGCTGACTTCTAGCATGTTTTCAAACAGGTAGTCACGGTCTAATAAGCCATGCAGCAACGTTGATAGCGCAACACAAGCGTCAATAGCTGGGTACACGGCATACATATCGAAATCTTCCGAGGTCGGGATGATCTCTTCTAGCTTCTCTAGTTGATGCTCAAAGTTCACTTTGGCCGTTTTGACTGTTAGCTGCTCCCACACACTATCTAAAATATCGCGATAAACGCGGGCATGAGCAAATTCAGTATTTTCACAAAACATGGCATAGTTAGGGTACATACGCTCACACAAGCAAGCCATGAAGGTAATTTGTTGCCAAGGCTCGAACTTTTCTAGACGAACCTGTACAGGATTTTGGAGCATAAGCACTCAACCGTTGAGGAAAATAGACAGCGGAAGTGTACTGGATAACCAACGGGGAAAAAAGCGGCTCTTATGAACAATTTCACTCACAAGCTTTATATTTTGACGGAACAAAACGACGTTTATCGAGAAAACGTTGAATCATTGATGCTTGAAGACTTAGTCATCACAGAACAAAGAGAAGACGCGTCGATACTTTTGGCTGCCCCTCCCATGGCCGCGAAATGCCTCGATGACTTTCCAAAGCTAGAATGGCTACAATCCGCTTATGCAGGTGTGGATGCTTTAACCGCACCTCATCTTCGACAAGACTATGAGTTAACCAATGTTAAAGGCATCTTCGGCCAGCAGATATCAGAATATGTTTTAGGCTACACAATTAGCCATTTCCGTCACTTTGCTACGTATGAAAAGCAACAAGCTCAACGTCAATGGCAGCAACACTTATATCATTCCCTTGATACCAAGGAGATGCTGATACTCGGTACTGGCTCTATCAGTTCTCACCTCTCTTCAGCAGCAGCGGCACTGGGAATCAAAGTGATAGGTGTTAATACCACAGGCATACCAGCGAAAACAGGCACATTTCATGATACTTACCATATCAATGAACTCGAAAACGCCATGAAACGCACTGATATCGTCGTTAATACCTTGCCAAATACCCCAGAGACCAAAGGGCTGTTAAACGCTAAAACATTGGGTTACTGCTCCAATGCTCTGCTGTTTAATGTTGGGCGCGGTGCTATTTTGATTGAAGAAGATTTAATTCCTGCTATTGAACAAGGGCATATCAAACACGCCTTTCTTGATGTGTTCATCAATGAGCCACTAATACCAGAACATCCTTTCTGGCAGCACAGTAGTGTCACTATCACACCACACATAGCAGCCTTAAGTTTCCCACATCAGGTGGTTGAAATTTTTGCTCACAACTACCGCTTGTGGCGAGATGGCTTCCAATTAGAAAATCGAATTGATTTTGACAAAGGCTACTGATGTTAGATCTTCTACTCAAAGAAATCAGAGCTTGTGAAGTATGTGCTCACTCACTTCCCTTAGGTGCAAACCCGGTTATTCAGGCTCACAAAAAAGCTAAGTTGCTCATCATCGGCCAAGCTCCGGGAGCAAAAGTACACGAGACTTCTATTCCTTGGAATGACCCCAGTGGCAATCGACTACGAAGCTGGCTGGATATCGATAAAGAGACATTCTATAACCCTGAGAAAATTGCCATCATGCCAATGGGATTATGCTATCCCGGCAGAGGTAACAGTGGCGACTTACCACCAAGAAAAGAATGCGCTCCACTCTGGCATCAAAGAGTGCTAGCCGAATTACCGAATATTGAAATGACGTTACTGATCGGTCAGTACGCGCAAAATTACTATCTAAAAGATAAACCCGCAACTCTCACAGAGACCGTACAACAATGGCAAAAATGGGCACCGACGTTTATACCACTTCCGCACCCTTCACCTCGGAACACGCTTTGGCTGAAGAAAAACCCCTGGTTTGAAGAAGAGGTTGTGGAATACATTCGCAAGCACGTTCATTCTTGTATTTAGTCTGTAAGCTTACTCAACAACCTCATAACCTTTGGAGCGCAAGGTATTGGCAAAAGCTTTCTCGGACTCTGGCTCTCCATGAATCAGATGAATCTGCTTAGGTTTAACTGGTATCCCTTCAACAAACTTGAGTAAGTCATCACTATCCGCATGGGCAGAATAGCCCGACATAATATGAATGTGAGCGTTTACTGACACTTCCTCTTCATCAATCCAAACTGTTTTGTTTCCCTGTTGGATACACTTACCTAGTGTTCCCTCAGCCTGAAAGCCTGCAAATATCACATCGGTTCTCTCATCAGGCAAAAGGGCTTTGAGATAATCCATAACTCTCCCACCTTCGCACATGCCTGAGGCTGCCACGACAATTGCAGGCTCTCCCGTTGAAACCAGACGATTCACCAGTTCTTGGTGCGCCTGATGATCACCGACCGTAATGCACTGTTCAAACGCGAGTGGATGGCGATGCATTTTGAGACGTTGTTTGGCTTCTTCACCCCAAAGGCTTCTGAATTTCTGATAAGACAAAGTGACCTTTTGCGCCATGGGTGAATCAAGAATGATAGGTAGTTTAGAATCGAGTTGATGTTCATGAATCAATTGCTCGATATCGAATAGCAACTCTTGAGTTCGCCCAACACTAAACGCGGGAATCAGGATTGTGCCACCATCAGACAAAGAACGATCGATGATCTCTTTTAGTTTCTGAGACCGGTGCTCTACCCCTTCGTGTTTAGCATCACCATAGGTCGTTTCAATAACTAGATAGTCTGCCTGCTTCGGTGGAACCGGATCAGGTAACAACGGCGTGTTGCTTGGTCCTAAATCGCCAGAAAACACCACAAGTTCCTGATTTGGTAGCTCCACTTCTAAATACGCAGAGCCTAAGATATGACCAGCAGGATTAAATCGACAGCGGAAAGTATCGACATCAATCCAGCGATAATAATCCACCGGATGAAGCAAACGAATGATCGCTTCAATGATCGGCTTGCGAGCTTCAAACGTCAGTCCCTGCTGAATTTTAAGCCCATCATCAAGCATCAAAGGCACTAACTGTGCCGTTGCCTTTGTGCAGTAAATGGGTTTATTAAACTCTTGAGTAATAAGCCAAGGCAAGCGCCCTATATGGTCGATATGAGCGTGAGTAAGCACTAACGCTTTCACGTTATCTAAAGGAAATGGCTCGCTAAGTTGCTGCGCATCCGCGCCTTGAAACATACCGCAATCAATAAGAATAGAACGGTCTCCAAACACGAGTTCGTGACACGAACCAGTTACCGTATTTTTGCCGCCATGATGGACGAGTTGCATAAACCATACTCCCTATATTTGCTATTGATTTCAGCCTAATAGCGATATAGGGAGTATAGATAAAACAGTGAAGTGAAGTTGCGGGGGATGTTGGGTTATTAACAAACAAAAACTCCCCAGCTACCTATTTCGGATAGCGGAGGAGTTTAAAACAAACATTACGGGAAGTTAAAAAAATTAATCTTCTTTTCGGAATGCAAAACGAAGCAGGACAATAGCGACTCCCACCATACCACCAAGTAATACACCTAAAACAATGATCAAAGGGCGTTTAGGCTTAATATGGCTGGTTGGTTTTACAGGAGGGCTTACCACTTGAACAATCTGTGAGTCAGGGTTTTCAAGCACTGCCTTTTTATATAACTGTTGGGCGTAAATTTCAGATAGGGATGATTTAACCTGTTCTGTAGAATTGAGTTCATTTAATGACGATACTGAGTTAACAGCCGTCACTACTTTATTCAGCTCTAACTGTTTTAAAATAGGATTTAAACGATTCACCGCTAACTCAACGCCAGTAAACGCTTGCTCTGGAGATGTGGATGTTTTACTGATAGTAAAAACTTGATCACGCTTGTCATATGAAATGCCAACCCCATTAACTAAATTACGGTTATCTCCGGATTTATCTTTAAGCGCATTAACTAATCCACTACCAGTCAACAAATGCGGTGACAAACTCAATTGATAAGTATCGTCCAGTGAATAAAAACTACTATTTACAACAACGGAGGCCTTCGTTTGATATTCATTAGGTTGTTTTACTGCATAAAAAGCAGCCACAATACCCACAAGTAAAATTGATGCTAAAACAATCCATTTTCCTTGCCACAAAGTTAACAATAATTCTCTCAAATCGATTTCATCATTTTGCTGATGATAAGCAACCGGGACTTGAGGAGAATATTCACCCATTTGGGCTGGCTGCTGATTTTGCTCAGTCAAAGTATTTCCTTAATTATTAAACTAGTTAATTAAATAGTTGCGAAGTATAAAGATACTATCGAAATCAATCACACTTGATTATTTTTAAAGTCCACAATATTCGAGCTTACCTCTTGCTTGACATTCCATACCAAATCACCAATACCATCAGTTGGGTTAAAGCCCGTTGGCGCTTCAAGCAAAATTTGACGAATTTTTTCATGATCAAAGTTATGACATGCTTTATCGAGGTTATCTAAGATAAAACTAAAGGTTTCAATCGGTAAAAACTGCTCATTAGCGGTCATTATACGCTCGTGACTGGTTCCAGCGACGTTATCTCCGATAAGCAACTCTTCATATAATTTCTCACCCGGACGCAATCCAGTAAACTTAATCTCAATATCCCCATTCGGGTTCTCTGCTGATTTGACTTCAAGACCAGAAAGCTGAATTAAATTCTTGGCTAAATCAACAATCTTAACCGGTTCGCCCATATCCAGGACAAAAACATCCCCGCCTTTACCTAATGCACCCGCCTGAATCACCAGCTGAGCCGCTTCTGGTATGGTCATAAAGTAACGAATAATATCTGGGTGAGTCACTGTAATTGGATGCCCTTGCTCAATCTGACGTTTAAATAACGGGATTACAGAACCTGATGAACCCAAGACATTACCAAAACGCACCATACAAAAACGCGTACCGTTAGTCTTTTGGTTTTCTTTATCAGCCAAAGCCTGCAGAGCAAGCTCAGCCATACGTTTTGATGTTCCCATAACGTTAGTTGGGCGTACGGCTTTATCGGTAGAAATCAACACGAAAGATTCTACACCAGCTTCAATAGCTGCTTTCGCCGTAAAGTAGGTACCAAACACATTATTACGCACCCCTTCCACCACATTATATTCCACCAAAGGAACATGTTTGTATGCCGCAGCATGATAAACGGTTTGTACTGCAAATGACCTCATCACAGTACTGATGCGGTTAATGCGTTGCACCGAACCAAGCAAAGGTACAATATTAACGTCTAGTTGTTCTTGCTCATTAATAGCCGATAACTCTTTATCCACTTGGTACAAAGCAAACTCAGATAACTCAAACAATACCAATGTTTTTGGTTTTTGACGCAGTATTTGTCGACACAGCTCTGAACCAATCGAACCGCCGGCACCGGTTACTAATACCACTTTATCTTTGATATTAGCAATCATCAGATTTGGATTTGGCTCTACCGGATCGCGGCCAAGCAAATCTTCAATAGCGACATCTTTAAGTTCATCAACGGTCGCATTGCCATTAACAATATCTTTAAAATCCGGAACCGTTAGAACTTCAACAGGTAGGTGTAGCAACCCGTCAATTATCTGTTTGCGCTCAGAACGCAACTTTCTCGGCATTGCTAACAGTATTTTATCGATACCTAACTTGGCAACCAAATGTTCAATTTGCTCGGGCGAATAGACGGTTAAACCCTGGATAATGGTTCTTTCAAGTACACCATAATTATCAATAAACCCTTTAACTTGATAATTCTCTGAGTTTCTTAACGCAATAGCGAGCTGCCTACCAGTACTTCCTGCACCATAAATCAATACTCGCTTACAGCTACGACGGCTAGCTTGTACAATCAAAGCACGTATCACCATTCTGGAACCACCACAGAACAGAATCAAAAAAGTCATGTAGATAATAGGGACCGTACGCGGAATGGAAGCGTGAAAGAAGTAAGCAAAAGTGGTAATTGATACCGCAGAAACGATCCCGCCAACCAATACAACGGTTAAAGCGTGGAACGTTAAGTAACGGAGTATTGCTCTATACAAGCCTAGCTTAGTATACGCCAATAAAGTAACGACTAATGTGCCAGCCAAGGTTAACAGGGTTGTAGGAGAAAGTGCTGGGGTAATTTCTCCCAAGCGCACCCAAATAGCGGCAAAGAATGCAAATGTAATAAAGCATGAGTCAATACCCAAGCTAATCAATCGCTTATAGATTCTTGGTAAGGAATATATACAAGCTAATTTATCCATAATCGAGTACATCTATTGATTCAACGTTCTGTTCTGTTCAATAATGACACAACTAAGTCAGCGTTACATATTTAGAAGCCAACTTAAGTACTTTACGAATTACATCAACAGTTTTAGCCATTTCTTGCTCAGTTAACGTAGGATGAACTAAAAACATTAAGCTGGTTTCACCCAAAGTTACGGCATTCTTTAAACGTACTGCTGGTCGCCACGGGGTATTATCAAAAGCCTTTTCCAGATAAACTTCTGAACAACTACCTTGATATGCTGGGACGCCTGCAGCATTAATCTCTTCAATGATACGATCTCGGTCCCAATCTGCTTTTAAATGTTCCGGATTAACAAACAAGTAATGTTTATACTCAGCATGTTCAATGTAGTCTGCCACCTTAACCGTACGGATAATAGACAAATCTGCAACAGCATTATCAATTAACTGACCATAGTGCTGGCGCTTCGCGGTCCATTCCACCATACGTTTTAGCTGAATACGGCCAATCACCGCTTGCATTTCTGTCATCCGCCAGTTTGTACCAAAGCTTTCATGTAACCAACGAAAACCTGGAGGATGCTGCTTGTTGTAGATCGCATCAAAGCTCTTACCATGATCTTTATATGACCACATTTTAGACCATAGATGATGATCGTTGGTTGTCACCATACCACCTTCACCGCCAGTGGTCATAATCTTATCCTGACAGAAAGACCACGCACCAATATGACCAATAGTACCGACACTACGACCTTTATATTTGGCTCCATGCGCTTGTGCACAATCTTCAATGACTTTAAAGCCGTGCTTTTCTGAAAGGGCCATAATAGCATCCATCTCGGCAGGCATCCCTGCTAGGTGTACAACAATAATGGCTTTAGTTTTACCTGTTATAACCTGTTCAATTGTTTCTGCTGTAATATTTTGGCTATTAAGATCTACATCGGCAAAAACTGGATTTGCACCGGCAGTAACAATTGAGGATGCTGATGCTAAAAACGTTCGTGGAGTTGTAATAACCTCGTCTCCAGATCCAATATCTAATGACTTTAAAGCTAAATCAAGAGCTAAAGTGCCATTTGCAACAGCGATACCGTAGTCACAGTCGCTCCATTCAGCAAACTCTTTCTCAAACTCACGACACTCATTACCCGTCCAATAATTTACTCTGTTAGTCAATAACAGCTCTTTAACAGCATCAGCCTCTTCTTGACTGTAATCTGGCCACGGGGAGAATTCTGTATTTAACATTTATATTTATCCAAAAGATCTAAACATTGCTTTTCATTTCTTAAAGGCACCACTAACTGCCCTTCGAAGTTTTTCCCCGACACGGTTTGCATAATCAGACCCAGATCAGATTTTAATGAATACATGTCTAAATATTCTAGATTAAGTTTAACCTTTAAAGGATAAATCACAGAGTCATTAAAGTACTGAGGATTTACTACTTCTTTTAATATTTGTTCTTCATACTTAAAAAACAAAGTAGCATACCCTGTAATACCGGGCTTAATCACAAGCAATGATCTATCTTTGTCTTCCAGCTTATCTGCATAGCCAGGAACATCTGGTCTTGGACCAACAAAACTCATATTGCCTAAAAGAACATTCATGAGTTGTGGAAGTTCATCAAGTTTTAACTTACGCAAAAAGTTACCTGTAGCTGTAATTCTACTTTCGTTAAGAGCAGTAACACTACTATACTTCAATGGACTGTCTAGCATTGTCTTCAGCTTATATACTCTAATTAGCTTACCATGTTGACCAATTCGTTTCTGAACATAGAAGCCATTTGATCTTGTACTAACTGAAGCAGCAATCCACCCCAATATTACCAATGGAAACAATATTACTAGTCCAGAAAAAGAAAAAAATAAATCAAACAGGCGTTTTCCACCACTTCTATATATCATTGTCTTTATCCAGAGGTAAGTAGCCGTAGAGTTTTAGCTCTTCACTAATTATATCGTTTACTTTTTTCGCTTCTTTAGTGTCTAATTGAGATCGCCCTTTGCCGACACTCTTTGAGCTCGTACTGCCCACGACCTTTTTAACTGTTTCTGCGGAAGGTATCTTACCTATAAACTTGGAAAGTTTAACAAACTCTTCAGTGGGATTCGCTACAAAATCTTCATACTTAAGTGTATATACGCGTCTAGGATCATATTGTTCGAGTTCTTTTCTAGATCGTGACACACATACTTTCCACTGCAAAGCACAAATTTCAAACACACTAAAGCCAGACGTTAATTCTTTCATATTGTCTAGTTGAGGCCCCCAATAACTCAGAGTTCTATTCTTCGAGAATAGCTTGACTAATCTATTCCAAGCATAACGAATTGCGTAGTAGGGCAGATCGGATATAGGAACGTACCTTACCTTTTTCATCAAATAAGGGATATCCAGATTAGCCGTCCAACGCAGCTTTGCGGAGCCTACTGCATCAGCTCCATCTCGTATGATATGGATATATTTTGCCTCAGGAAAAACCTCATTGACAAAACCAACTCGTAATGTCGTAGCGCAAGTTTTTTCTATTATAACATCCGCATTCGATTTCACACGAAAACTATCAAATTGTCTTTTGATATAAGATTTAACTTCAGGTGTTGCCATTTCAGGGGTAAAACAATCCGATGGATAAGATATATTTCCATGCCTCCAGATATAATTAATTTCATCACATGGCCAAGTCTCGACACCATCAAGTTTGATCAACATATCCCGAAGCATGTTGGTTCCCGACCTAGGAGCTCCCACAATAATTACATTGCTCATCTAGTTATCGCCTTATACATTTCTTGCATCAATTTTTTTCTGTCAAAGGAAGACCTTGCTATATCTAGACTTTTACCACTCATCTCTGACAGCTTTGATCTATTTATTGACAGCATAAACCTGATTCCTTCAGCCAAATCGTCACTATTTTTAGGTTCGACCAGGATACCATTTCCGTCAACCATTTCCCTAATTCCGGCAATATTAGTTCCAATAATAGGGAGACCATAAGAAATTGCTTCGCTAATTGATGTACACATTCCTTCATGGTAAGAAGGTAAAATAAAGATATCCGCCTCTCTGAGCAACTCTCCAACAGAATCACAATAACCTTTCCAAACTAAAGTACCGTCTTTCTTCCAACTCTCTACCTCCAATTGAGTTATTGCATCTGGAGAAGTTTCCAGACCTCCATAGAGCTCAACACTAAAATCAGGAAAATCAGTCTTGACGACCTTGACGGCTCGATTAAGCTCTCTGAGACCTTTCTCACCAAGTAACCTAGCGACACAAATAAATCTCGCACCTTTATCAAACTTCTTTGCCGTAACATCAGGAATTTCAACACCATCTCCAGCAACGACTAACATTTTACTCTTACGAGCTATCTTTGTCTGACTAAATAAAGCTTTGTTACTCTCATTCTGTAAGATGACAAGATGAGCATTTGAAAACGAATAACGGTGTAACTGTATAATAAATTGGCTAAACGCCTTACGAACAAGGCTAGATTGCTGAAAAGCGAATCCTAATCCAGTAACAACGGGAATAAACTTAGTTCTCGTAGGGAGTAATCTGGCGACTAATCCTGTATAAACATTTGGTTTAATCGTATAAGTAACCACTACATCCGGATTGATTTTTTTGAGCAATAAATAAATATTTCTAATTAATTTAAAATCAGAAATAATCGAAATCTTGTTTCTAATACCATTAATTGGATAATATTTAACACCCAGGCCTTTTAATTCATTTTCTGTTTCATCATGTCTTTCCATAGATAATAGTGATACTTCATTCCCGGCCTCAAGCAATAACTTAAAAAGTCGCTCTCTCTTTACATACATAGTATCTAAACGACTGCATACAAAAAGATATTTCATTATAATAGTTCCGCTTTAATATCTTGAGTTAATTTTTTTAGTAAGACTGACTTATCAATAAATGGCTTAGCCTCAGCCACAACGATATCCCTTGAAGTGTCCTTATTGGACATTGCAAAGTCATAGACGGTATCAAAATCGAATTCTGAACGTAGAAAATAAGGAAAATTTTCAGGAAATGCCCTATCATTATGACCAGCATATACAGGCAAGCCCATAAATAAATACTCACGGGATTTAAACGTACAAGCCTCTGTTAGTCCTTTATCAGCGATCAATAAACAATCGATACCAATATCACATAACTGCAACACTTTAATCAGTTCATCTTTTTTTAAGTAGCCATGAGAAACGAGGTTCACTCTACAAGATTCATTATTATTTAGTTGATTAATTTTTTCGATCTGATTAGGATTAAGTTTTCCCATTATATGTACAAAAATACTATTACCGGTATAAGATTTTGCTTTCTCAAATAAAATTTCTAGCCCTTGCCAAGGCTTAAACTCACTACTAGCAAAAGCAATATTGACTACACTTTTATCCCTTTTATCAATTAAAACCTCTCGCTGTTGCTGATAAATACCATTGGCATATATCAACTTAGGAAAACCTCCTCCTCCCCTTTTATTTTCATAATGAAATATCTCTTCCGTTACACCGATCAGACCTAAGTTTCTCTTAAGTGCCCGACGCCCCACAACGCTTTCAATTAAACTTGCTAACCTACCTTTATATCCTGTACGGATCAACTCTAATTCTTCAATCTCCTTAGAATGATGGACAGTAATACGGTTACTTACAAACCGAGAAAAGAAGAGTGCGAAAACATCTAATACCATATATCTCTGCATAACTACATCGTAATTTTTATGGTGTTTCATGAGATACACCCACGCGAACAGCCTTCTCAAGAAAAATCCACGAGCCCATAAAGGAAGAGCCCTTTCTACACTCGATTCTATCTTACCACGGTGGTAAACAAGTGATTCCCAATCACACCCCACAGCTTCCGCTGCTTGACTTTCATATTGTAACTGGCTCTTAAGCCCTCGAGACAACTCACCAACGAATGATATATGCAGTACTTTCATTAAAAACCGACTAACTAAAGCCTTCTCCTAGCCTTATAATATCTTATTAAAAAATATATCAAAAAAATCGAAAGGTAATTAAATATTCTTAGCCTCATCCCAGTCCCAATATTATCTGTACCTAATGACCAAAAGGTAAGATACACAAAGAAAAAAGTTAATAAGAAGTAACCAAAATCATCCAAATACCTAATGTTTTTTGCTATATAATGAGTAACGACCAAAAAAGGTAATGACTCTAATAAAAACAAGAATACTCCTTCATAATTTGAAAAGTAAAAACCCAATAACTGTATAGTAGTACTATAAATATATAAAATAACAAACTCTATCGCCGATCTGTCTATTAAACCGATCCCTAAAGACGCTCTCCCTGACTCAAAACCATCTTCACCGCGATATACCAATATAGGCTCAAAAAAACCCAACTTATAAAATAAAGTTAATGCAATGATGTACAGTATTGCTAAAGTTAAAAGCTTCAATTTAATTTTCTTTACAAACATATATACTAGAGGTGTCACAAATAAGGTAAACCCTAAATACTCCCTCCATTCATACATATGCCAAGACAAAAGAAAATAAAAAAACATATAAATCGTAGAAATAACCATACGGGTTTTAGTCGCTTTCAGGAAAATATGAACATTAACTAAAAATAGTAATAACATTGGCAACTCCCTAACAATATCAAGGGAGTTTAAAAATAGCTGAGCGTAAAGATTTATTATAATGAAAATTAATAAATATGTCTTTTCTTTATCGATGTTTTTTTCAGGACACCAGTCACGATATATCAAACATACCTGAAGCGGAATTATAAAAGTAGCGATAAATAAATTTACGCACTTAAAGCTTTCTCGACTATATAGCCCCAAATTATAAAAGAAGTTTAAAACTATCGGCCAATAATTTACAGCCGTTGTTAGCCTTGGGTCCCCCTTAGCTAATTCGTCATAATACACTGCATCTTTAGTTAGTCCAAATTCTGTAAAATTTATTATATAAAAAAACACTATTACCTTGGCTGCTATTAAAATATATAGCATCGTATATAATATGCTCTTATCAATACGAATTTTCATAAAATCCTAGAAAACCAAATTAGTCAAATAATAATTGAGCAACATACAAAAACTAAATATCTACTATCGTTGTGCATCCCTAAAAACGATCTCTTAGACACGTAAATACCCCTACTTATATAATGAGTCTAGTATGACTGTTATTAGCAATAAAGGTTCTAACTAAAAGTTTCCATATACCCATGCATTGGGATACTTATAACTTCTTGTGACAGTCTTTCTGCAACAGGAAAGTCACCTTCCTTATATCCAAGATATTCAAAAGCCTTCTGCCTATGCATACAAGTACGATAATAAATCATAGTCGGAATTCCTTTGAGTGCATAATCTTTCGCAAACTCATCGCGCTTATCAGTACGAATTGTATATTGTGCCCAAGAGCTCGTGTAACCTTTCGGCACAGATGGAGCCAGCACAGTAGTACCTATAAATTGCCTGTGATATCGCTCAGCCAATAGATTTCTACTCTCCAGTTCTGTAGGAAACTCTGCTAATTTTTCAAGCAATATTGCAGCTTGAATAGTATCCAAACGGCTATTCATCCCTATATAAACATTGTCGTACTTATCATTGCCTTTTCCATGCACTCTCAAAGAACGCAAACGTTGTGCATATTCATCATTATTCGTAAATACAGCACCACCGTCACCATAGCAACCTAAAGGCTTCGCAGGAAAAAAGCTGGTGGTCGCTATATCTCCAAACGACCCCGCCATTCTTCCATTAATCGATCCACCAAACCCTTGCGCTGCATCTTCAATCAATTTTAGTTCAAATTTTTTTGCTATTGCTTCAATCTTCTTATAATCGGCAGGCAAACCAAAAAGGTCTACGCTTACAATAGCTTTAGGGTTTAGTTTTCCCTCCTGAATAACCTTTTTAATTTGCCGCTCAAGATCTTGTGGGCAAATATTGAAAGTCGTTTCATCTGAATCAACAAAGACAGGAGTAGCCTTTGCAAAAGCGATGGTCTCTGCACTTGCAAAAAAAGTAAACGTTGGGCAGAAAATTGCGTCCCCTTCCTTTATGTCAAGGACCATCATTGCTAAGCTAAGCGCATCTGTGCCATTTGCGCATGTGATAGCGTGATTCACTCCTAAGTAGTCAGCTAGTTTCTTTTCAAGTTCACCAACCTCTGGCCCCATAATATAGTGACCGTGATCAAGCACATTTTTAATACGAGCATCGATTTTATCTTTCAAGTGTTTATACTGTTTTTCTAAATCTATAAACTGCATTTTTATTACTCTTGAAGCAATTTTAAGTTATTACCTTCTAGTTTATATACTGCACCCGTATGTTTACATTTTACCGTTGCATATCCTTCTAGAGGTAAATCAAGTTGTTCGCCATAAACACTCATCCAACCGATTTGCCGGCTAGGAACACCAACCATCAATGCAAATGGTTTTACATCTCGAGTTATAACAGAGCCAGCACCAATGAAAGCATACTCACCAATAGTGTTCCCACACACTATAGTGCAATTTGCTCCTAATGTTACTCCTTTCTTTACTACCGTGTCTTTATATTGGGCTTTACGCTCAATCAACGATCGAGGGTTATAGACATTGGTAAATACCATACTCGGACCACAAAATACGCCTTCTTCTAAATAAACATTATCATAGACAGAAACGTTATTTTGGATCTTGCATTTATCACCAATAGTAACCTTATTACCGACAAATACATTTTGCCCTAATGACACGGCTTCACCAACTTTGGCACCAGAACAGACATGAGTCCAATGCCAAATTCGGCAATTATCACCAATGACCGCACCATCATCAACGATCGCAGTTTCATGCTTAAAGTAATTCATGTTAAAACCCTAAAAAATCAACAAGGGGAGTAAATCATCTGAACTAGAGGCGAATATCCGAGTCACCAACGCTAAGGACATGCTTCACGTCATACAAAACGTGTTTTTCTTTACCCAATGAACGTAAAAACTCTTTGCCCATATTTTTAGTTTCACTATGATCTACGGCCAATACTATTGCATCATAGATGCCTACTTTTAGTTCATTGATAAGCTCAACACCATATTTTTCATTCACTTCGTTTTTTGACGCCCAGCTATCATAGACATCAACGGACATATTGAACTCTTTCAGCTCTTTAACAATGTCTATGATTTTTGTATTTCTGACATCAGGACAATCACCTTTAAAGGTAAACCCCATGATAAGCACTTTAGCTTCATCAATATGAATTTTTTTACTCGCGAGTTTTTTAACCAATTGCGTCGCAACGTACTCTCCCATGCCATCATTAATCCTTCGCCCAGCAAGTATGACTTCGGGACGATAACCGACCTCAAGCGCTTTATAGGTGAGATAATATGGGTCAACACTTATACAATGACCACCAACGAGTCCAGGCTTAAACGGCAAAAAATTCCATTTCGTACCAGCAGCTTTAAGAACTTCCTCTGTATCAATGTCCAACTTGTTAAAAATCTTCGCAAATTCATTAATAATCGCTATATTTAAATCACGTTGTGTATTTTCAATGACTTTAGCTGCTTCAGCAACTCGAATTGAGGATGCTTTGTGGGTACCAGCATCAACGATGGAGGAATAGACGTTGTCGACAAACTCTGCAACCTCACTTGTTGAACCTGATGTTATTTTTATGATTGTCGTTAGCCGATTGACTTTATCACCAGGGTTGATACGCTCAGGACTATATCCAGCAAAGAAATCTAGATTAAAAACCAAACCAGATAATTTCT
Organism: Vibrio sp. C8; assembly: GCF_054051265.1. Classification (NCBI taxonomy): domain Bacteria; kingdom Pseudomonadati; phylum Pseudomonadota; class Gammaproteobacteria; order Vibrionales; family Vibrionaceae; genus Vibrio; species Vibrio sp. C8. Next base: position 166,818 of record NZ_JBPAOE010000050.1, on the reverse strand, counting down.
CGATAACTGGGATACAAACCTCTTCAGTAGCTCCTGGATAAACAGTCGATTCAAATACAACAATATCTCCTTTTGAAATCACATTTGCTATAGTTTCAGAAGCCTTAAGTAAAGGAGTTAAATCAGGGGTATTCTCTTCGGTAATTGGGGTTGGAACAGTAACTATATAGAAATTACAATCTTTCATATCCACCAATTTACTTGAGTAACTTAAGTAAGTAGCCGCTTTCAACTCTTCAGCTGTACACTCTAGCGTTGAATCCTTACCATTTTTAAGCTCTTCCACACGTTCAAAATTAATATCAAGACCAATTGTAGGGTATTTTTTCCCAAATTCTACCGCCAAAGGCAAACCAACATAACCTAGACCAACGATGCCTATTTTGATATTTTCAATATTCATTCTAATTCCAAGACTTATAGATTTATGGGTAAACCAATTTCTTTGCAATCGCGTGCGGAGCGATATATACCGATCAGCAACTCTAAAGATTTAAGCCCCTCACGACCATCCGTTTCCGGCTCCGCTTTGCCTCTTAAAACGTCAGCGACATTCTGAAAATACGGAGGATGTCCAAAGCCATAAACCGATGATGTCTGATAGTTAGCTTGATCTATTTCTGCATCATAATCTTTTTCTTCTTCAAATGACCACTCTTGGATATCATTTACAGCAACACCACCAATACGAACCGTGCCTTTCTCACCTAGTATCGTAATCGAGCCTTCTAGGTTTTGGGGGTAAGTACACATAGTTACGGCCATGGAGCCTAATGCACCATTCCTCCAACGAAGGTTCACTACACCTGTATCTTCAACCTCAATATCACGATGAGTTGAAGTCATAGCGTGCAATTTCTCCACTGGACCAATCAACCAATGAAGCAAATCAACATAATGTGTTGCCTGATTCATGAAAGCACCACCATCCATATCCCATGTACCCGACCATCTTGCTCTATCGTAATACGCTTGTGGTCGAGTCCAGAATACGTTCATGTGTACCATATGAATTTTACCAAAACGTCGTTCCTCTACCGCACGCTTTACGAGCTGTAAAGTTGAGTTTCGTCTATTCTGCTTTACGACGAATAATTTAACACCCGCTTCGTCGCACGCTTTTACCATTGCAAGACCATCTTCCCACTTAGTGGCCATAGGCTTTTCAGTAATAACATTAACTCCGGCTTGAGCAAATTTAATCGTCTGGGACGCATGCATACCACTTGGCGTACAAAGAGTAACCAAGTCAAGTTTTTCACTTAATAATAGTTCGTCTATTGTTGAGTAACCCGGTACTCCGTATTGTTCACTATGCGCCGATAAAACTTTATCATCAATATCACATACTGCTACCAACTCATATTCTGAAGATAATTGTTCGATTGAGCCGAAATGATTTTTTGAGATTCTTCCGCAACCGATTACCGCAATTCTAATTTTTTCTGATTTCATATATGTCACTGAATTAAAGACTCATAAAATGCTTTATCAGCACTATGAGAAAAATGTGTATTGTGCCAAAGCAAAACATACTCACCATTGTGATAAATCACTTTTTGCTTAAACTCATCAAACCGATCCAGAGCTCCTTGACTGTACCCTAACCCCTCATATCTAGTATCTAGGATGGTGCATTCCATGTTGATTAAAGGGCGCTGAATCACATTCAAAGGCATCCGGTTAATTAGATCATACATTGGAAAAGCATGACATGTTCCACACCTAAAACCAGAAGCGTCAGCAAAAGATAGTGTTGTATCGTAAACCAATCCATTGTCCTCACACAACTTAGGAGTAACTTTTGCATCCCATCTCAAAAAATGCATCCTACATCCTATATTTGGTTGCATGATACCTTCCTCTGTTATTACTCTGCGCAAAGTATCAACTGAACGTTTGAATAACTCAGGGTTACGATAACAATCGAAACCCGGATGTATACCGATTTCATGACCACGCTTCGAAATAGTTCGTAACAAACTTCTTATTTCACAAGAGTCAAAGTCAAAATCACTGTCTAGATAATGTGTATATTCAGTGATGAAATAGAAAGCAACTTTATTGCCCTGTTGCTCATTAACATCCATAATCCAATCAATGTTATTTCTCACACTGTCTATTGTGTTAAATCCCAAATTATAACCCAAGAAGTTTTTCAGTCGTACTAAAGCAAGCTTTGGCGAATGTTGACGGATAAGCTCCGACGCCATCGACTTTAACGTTTTCTGAAAAGAACGCTGTACTGGATCAAATGGCCAATCTAAATCGCATGTAACAAAAGTTCTTGGGTGAGTTTCCACTTTTTTAACATCCGGCCAAAGCCTATGTATCATGACAAAAAATAATTCTATATATTCATCTACTATTGGTCGCTCAAGAAAACCATATTTATGAGCGATAGATGACGTTGATGCAAATCTTCCGTGTAAATCTAGTTCAACCTCAGGTAGAGCTTCCTCATATCGGGATAACATATAGAAAACCGTGCCACAAATATCGATCTGACAATGAACCTCATTGCTTGTTTCAGTAATCTTAGGGCTTCCAAAGATTACAGGTAAAGTACGGGTACGCAGACCAGTTAAACCATCTCCCTTATATTCAGAAAATTCTATTGGAGGACGTTTTGTTAACCAATGGATCTCTGAAAATCTAAAAAAGTCATTTGAAATCTTTAGTGTTTTTCTATTTAACGTAAAGGTAATCTCAGAATTCTCATAATCAGTCATGTTAATAACTGGCTGATAACCCAACAGCCTTTTAAACAGAAAATTAACGATATAACTGGCTTCGTTGAAACATTGCGGAGGAAGAGTACAAACTATCATCAGACAACTTCTTTTAAAAACTTAGCAAATTTCAATAATTTAGAGTTGATTTTAAAAATAGAGAAATACGGATATTGTCTAGCCCCAAATGCTCTGCAGAATCTCTCAACAGATTCAATCATTGAGCCTTCAAAGTCGAAGCTTTTGGTAACGGTTGACGAAAACCTGATTGCCTCCCACATACATAAACTAGTTGCACCGCTGTTACGCAGTTTTGGGTCTCCGCCCCCAAGAAGGTAGTAGGCACTATATTGATCCCAAACTAAAAGTACACCAGCATGATTTTTACCTTCCAGATCTCGAGCTATAAACCACTTAACTTGACCTCGTTTAGAAGCACTAGACACTATTTGTTTAACATAATTCTCTGTATAAGGCATTTTCATTGATTGGCGTTCGAAAGTAAGACAATTTAAAGCAATAAACTCCTCAATAGGAGCATCGTCAACTACTTGTAAACTGTATTTATGCGTTGCTTTTTTAATATCAGTTCGTACATTACTCTGAAAACCCGCATACACTTCGTTTATGTCGGACAGGTCCTCGATTCTATATGTGTATTTTGTTGTCTGTTGATAGCCTAACCAAAAAACTGGTAGCCAGTTCGAAATCTGATGTGACCAATTTTGCATATAGTAATCATGCTGAGGCAGTTGCCTAAACAATTCCTGAATATAATCTTTCTGGTTAGCAAGAGTTTTAGAGTATTTCTCATTATTATTACCCTTTATCCAAGGACCAAGAGTCTGAGTCAAAGAAGGCTGCCCAACGGAAGTAAAAGTATATTTGGACTTTATTGTGTAAGGTAAAGAAGCAACAACATGCCCCCCCTTTTCAACCAAGCACACATCCCACCCCTGAACTCCACAGACAGCATCCAACCACCATGCTTGACTAAATAATGGTATTGAAAGCTCACGACTGCACAGTGACCGGTATTTTTCTTTATTTTCTCTCATTTAATAAGCCTCGAATAACTGAGAGTTGTTCCTTAGAAAGGTTTTGATGAATAGGAATATCGATCCCATTCTTTGCAAAATGCTCCGATAAGCGATTTATTCCAAGTTTTGTCAATGTCGATGACCAGTTAAAGTTACCGACTCTGACATTTTTTATTAATAATTTTTTGGTAATACGTTTCAAATGCGTAGAATCATCAGAAACAAACCGAATCTTAATTGGAAATCCCACATCTTCAAAATATAGATTAGTAAAATCATCCACAAGATAATCATAGTTTTTTCTGCGAGTTTTTATAACTTCCTGATATTTATCTAACAAAGAAACCAATAAAGAAAGCTGATAATTTGAAAAACCATCTTGATCATAAAGAGACTTAGTTTTAGCCTTTGTGATTTTACCTAAAGCCTTAAAAATAAAAGGTGATTTCATATAGGTAATTAATCTTCGCCTTGTTCTAAGTGAACTTATCTTATTATTAAAATTTTTCTTACCTATTTCAAAATCAACTAACTCACGATTGTTTTTACTGGAAATTCTTGATTTATGATCAAGTAATAGTCCTCCCCCCATCAACGAGATTGGCTTATCATAGTTAAAACTAAAAACTGTAAAGTCACTTTTATAAGAACTATCACAACGATCAGGGAAATAATGCGCTGAATCCTCGATAATGATAATATCATGTTTTTCACACAAATATAAAATATCATCAAAATTACATTTATGGCCAAAAAAATGAGGCACAATAACCGCCAACAAACTATCTAGAGCCAAACCTTTAAAGATATCTTTTCTTAAAAAAAAATTCTCTTTAGGTAAATCATAATATATCGGCTGACAACCAACATTGATGACAGAATCTCTTACGACTGGACAATTAAAGTCGCATAACAATACTTTATTCTTCGTGTCTTTTTTAAGGTCAGCTAATATTTTCTCTATTCCACATCGTGCACTATTTAGAAGATTAATTCTATCTGAAGATATAGAAAAATAATAAGAAAGTTGGTTAATAGCCTCTATTTCTCTAATCTCTTTTACTGACTCGATATCTTGTTGTGTCCAAAATTCTTCTACGGTATCAGATACGTTCATCGATATAGTCCTGTATTTTTTTTCTAAGAATATCACTTCCCTTTAATTTTATTTTTACGGAATTATTTTTTGGCTCAGTAAGAATACTTTCATTAATAAAATGAGATAATTTATTAATAATTTTTTTAGGGTCAGTAACAATATCTTCGTAATCTATCGTTATAGCATCTAGGCATAAATCATTTATGTCATCTTGAATCTGCTCATTAATACGCTCTACTTGTTCTACAACTTGTTGATATGGCTCTAGAGACTCAATACCTATCATATTTTTAGGTCTCATTGACCACCAGACTGACTCGTCACCATTGATTCTTTCTCTAGCTTCAAGAAGAGAAATAGCTGTATCCAATGTATTTCTTTTAATAAATACATACTTAGCATTTGGGAAGCATTTAGACAGTGACCTTAATCTAAACCCATTAAAATTATTTTTAAACAAGAGAGTTTTTTTATGACTTTCTTTAAATAATCGATTAATCGAATACTTCAATTGTCCTTGCATATAATCATCTAGGATTATATGCTCTTTATCTTTAGGAAAGAATCTTCTCCAAAAAAGACCACCTTCAGATTCAGAAAGTGCTCCTTCAATATAACCATACTTTGAGGAAAAATTTGTATTTTTAGCTTTAATACCAAAAAAATTAATAATTTTCTCAGCTAGATAAGGAGCCTGATAGAAACGATCATGTAAATTACTAAAATACCCTACCCCTATTGAGTAAGTAATTAACTGACTTAGATAAGTACTACCAGTTCTAGGAGCTCCAATAATAAAAACTAGATTTGGTTCAGTATAATCATCACCAATCCTTTCATTTTCAAATAGTGAGAAAAAATAATTATTCAGTAACCTAAACAACACTAATTTTAATTTCTTAACAATAGCCATAATCATATTTTTTTTACAATCCTAGCAGGGTTTCCAACTAATAACTGCTCACCTTCTGGGAAGCTCTTTGTAACGACTGTACCTGCACCAACAATGGTTTTCGGTCCAAGTATAACTTCAGGTAAAATAATGCACCCTGCCCCAAGCCAGCAATCATTTCCAATGATAATTGGTTTACCTATAACATAATTTTCAAAATCACTAATATCATGGTTCATTGAAATAATAGATACTTTAGGACCAATAAGGACATTATCTCCCAGAATAATACCATTACGTGCATCAATATAGCAGTTAAGCCCTAAACCGGGAGTACGACTTCCTCTTACAATCTTCTGTACTGCTTTTATCTGGCTGGTAGGATGAACAGGCCAAGGGACATGTGAATTTATCATAAAGACTCTTTGTATAAAAAAGTGCTTTACAAATAGACGGAACGAATGAACATGTCCATTAGTTTTCATGTATGTTGGCCAAAGTAATCTAAGCACTACTTTTTCAATTACGTTCAAACTCACTTAATTAACCTATATTGAATAAAATTGAATGTTAAATAGTATACTGTTGTCGATATAGCGTATAAGATTAATGTATTACGAAAGTCAAAATCTAATGTTAATGAAAAATATCTCAGCAGCATGAAAAGAACTATAATAATAGTTGCAACCTCTTGCTTATTTATTATCATAAATGTAGTACTTAAAGGATTATTTATAAGCTGACTAACTTTAGGAAAAACCATTATTAACAAAATAATGCTTAGATCACTCCACTGACTATTACTTGTTATAATGTATGGTAATACAAATTCAGTACCTATAAAAACCAACATCACAATTGAAGTCGCTATGAAAAATAGTTTTTTAACTGTATTAATATATCTTAGTTTTAGTTTTTCTGGAGATTTATTATATTCATCAGCAGCAAACTTAGTATAAACTTGATTTAGAGATCCTGAAATCAAAGTAATAGGCATGTCTAAAATTTTGTTTGCAATTACATATACACCAACTAACTCAAAAGAATAATGTTTAGATAAAATAAAAACTGGCAAATTCATTGATAATGTATTGAGAAATACATTAGGAGTATTAACCATTGGGAATTTCTTATATTTCTTAGCATAACGCGACATTAAAGATAAATTATATTCATTTAACTTAAAGTGCCTATTAATATGTATTAAGGAAAGACAAGAGGGTAATATGAAAGAACCAATATTACATATAATTAAAGATGAAAATGATGGATAAAAACCACCTAATCCAATAGAAAACCCATTATTAGATATAGCTTGAACAGATCTATTTATGGATACTTTACTAAAATCACCAGTTGAAACAATATACATTTGTGTAAGCTGGTAAAGTCCTGATATAAATATTCCCACAGGAACAACCGAAATATAATTTTCTAGTTCATAGGCATTAAAATAAGCTAATAAATTAGATGAGAAGAAATAAAAAACCAAACTATAGATAGTAGTACTAAAGAATAAAACACAAAGAGAGAGCTGAAATACAGTTCTTGATTGATACTTTCTTTTTGGAAGAACCTGAGCCATTTCGTATTTAAAAGAAGATACACTAGAAAAAACAAGAACTATACTTAGGTATAACTGGAATTTTCCTATATGCTCAGGATTATATATGGATGCAATGATCGGAATGCATATGGCACTAAATAAACCTAGAATTACACTTGTTGACAGCAATTTGCCAAAACTTTTGTTAAAATCTGAAGTTTTATTAAATTTTCTTTTAATAAAATTAATTATTGCCATTAATAATAACCCAAATAATTTGTTTATACCATTCTTAAAGTATAATAATGCTTCAATCACTAGCTTGGAACCTAGTGATAATTTAATATATCTATAGAGTCACTTAATCTACAGATATACAACCCCATTCAGGAAAATTCTTACGAACATATACATTCAATTCTTTTTCTGCTTGCGTATATTTACGAGGAGTTACCGACTCTGTCTTGCCACCATTCACAAGTGAAACCATGCCCGCTCCAACAGTCACATTACTTATACGGTCAATCACAATAAATGCACCAGTTTGTGGCAACTTATGGTACTCATCTATCACAACTTTGTCAGTCAATTTAATGGTAGCGAGAGCGATTTCATTAAGCTCTAAGCTTTCTGCATTTTCGGCATGTTTTTCTAATGTATTCACATCCACTTTATGCTTGATTTCAGAAATTTTGCCTGTGCAGCTCTTAGTAGCAAATTTAAAAACGTACTCTTTATGAGTAAAGAGAGGTGTTTCACCCATCCATACTACATGAGCTTCACACTTATTAGTCACAGAGGCTTCATGGCCACTGTGCACTAACATATCACCACGAGAAACATCAATTTCATCTTCTAATGAGATGGTAATCGCTTGTCCTGGTTGGGCTGTCGTCAACTCTCCATCGAAAGTGAAAATGGTTTTCACTTTCGATGTTTTACCCGATGGTAGTGCTGTAATGTAGTCACCTACTTGCACAATACCGGAAGCAAGAGTGCCGCAGAAACCACGGAAATTTAAGTTAGGGCGATTCACATACTGCACTGGGAAACGCATGTGCTCTAAATCTTTGTCTTTGCCAATTTTAACCGTTTCTAGCAACTTCATTAGCGTAGCGCCTGGGTACCAATCCATCTTCTCACTTGGCGTAACTACGTTATCGCCTTTCAGTGCAGAAATTGGAACAAAGCGGATATCATCAATATCAAAGCTTTTTGCCATTTCACGGTAATCTGCTTTGATTTGCTGGTATACCTCTTGGCTATAATCCATTAGGTCCATTTTGTTGATGGCGACAATAATGTGCTTAATGCCCAGCAGTGAACAAATGTAGCTGTGACGACGGGTTTGAGTCTGAATACCACGGCGAGCATCCACCATTACAATCGCAAGGTCACACGTAGATGCACCAGTTGCCATATTACGTGTGTACTGCTCATGCCCCGGAGTATCGGCAATGATAAATTTACGCTTATCTGTAGAAAAATAACGGTAGGCAACGTCGATAGTGATGCCCTGTTCACGCTCAGATTGCAAACCATCAACTAATAGGGCTAAATCAAATGCTTCGTCTGTAGTGTTGAATTTTTGCGAATCTTTTTCTATCGCGGCCATTTGATCTTCGTAAATCAATTTGGAATCAAATAATAAACGACCAATCAAGGTAGATTTACCATCGTCCACGTTACCGCAAGTTAAAAACCGCAGTAGATCTTTGTTTTCATGAACTTTTAAATAAGCTTCAATATCTTGAGCAATCAACTCTGAAGAGTGAGACATAGTTTCTTCTACCTATTCTTTAAAAACTTTTATTTATAAAACGAATGCAATGCACTGATAAATTTGTCTTTATCAGCCACAGGCAATTGGTTAATCCCAGCCGCCGCTTTACGGCCACCGCCCGTAGCAAACTGGTTACAGAGTTCATCTGCACCGGTACGATTATTCAATGGAGCACGAACGCTTACCGTATAATCTTCACCGTTTGGATTTAAGGTTAATACCGCATGGGCTTTATCAGGGCTATTGTTAGCCAGCTCATTGCCATAAACACCACTAATTCGACGCGCCCAGCGCTCTGATGGCAGCTCATACACCTCACAAACATCATCACTGGCGCAAGGCTGTATCGCATTAACCTTCGCATAATCGAGTTCGTATCCCTGTTTTAAAATAAAGAAGGGAGAATCCTGACTATCCAATAACTCAAAAGGGTTGCCAAATTTCATCAACTGTTTATACAAGTCCGCAGGCGGTATATGCAAATCTGATAAATCAGAGCCATAACCATTGTAGTTAATTAATGTGCCCAACTCTTTTAAATAAGCCGTCGCTTGTTCCGATAAATCCCGCTCCTGCGCCATTTTTTCTGCTGGTTTATAAAGGTTATCCCCGTACGCTGCAGCTATTGCCCAGTAAGCATATTTACCTTTAAGAAGGTTATTCAATAATAAGCTGGTACAGATTTCCGCATCCAGATCGATATGTGCGGTTAAATGTGACGATTGTGGGATATCACCTGAACGGTGATGGTCACAATAGAACACTGGAATATTTCGTTCTAACAGTTTCTCTAATGCCTGGCTGTTTTTTTCCATCGAAATATCAAGCGCAGTCACCGAAGTTACATCATCTTCGGAAACAATCTTACTCAATAACTTAATATCTCGTTTAACCCCAGTGATCAGCTTAGTTACTTTAGGCTCATGCAGGCGTAACTGAAGTAACGCGATAATGCCATCTGCATCACCATTAAAAACATCGTAATGCATTTATATATACCCAAGTTCAGCTAATTGTTTAACGACCAGTTCCGCACATTCTTCAATGGATTTTTTGGCAGTTGCTATATGAATCTCCGGATTCACCGGCGCTTCATATTCAGAATCAATCCCAGTGAAGTTTTTGATTTCACCCTTTCTGGCCTTTTTATACAATCCTTTAGGATCACGTTGCTCACAAATTTCCAGCGGCGTATCGATAAACACTTCGAGAAACTGCTTTTCTTCCAGCAGCTCACGTGCTTGTTGTCTGTCAGAAATAAAAGGAGAAATAAAGGCCGTAAGTACAATCGCACCTGAATCCACAAACAGCTTAGCCACTTCACCAATACGACGAATATTTTCTATTCGATCGGCATCGCTAAAACCTAAATCTTTATTTAAGCCATGGCGAACGTTATCACCATCTAACAAATAGCTATGTTTGCCAAGACTTAACAATTTGCTTTCCACTGCGTTGGCAACCGTTGATTTACCCGAACCACTAAGCCCAGTAAACCACAGCACCACAGGCTGTTGTTGCTTGAGCTCAACACGGTCTTGATGTGTTACCGTTGTGTTGTGCCAAACGATGTCATCGCTGACCGAGTCATGTTGTTTTTTTATGTATGTCATTATTATTTGCCGTTATTCGCAATTTTCGTTATTTCATTTTCCCTACCGCCATTCCAGCAATTTTCCTGTCATTCCAGCAATTTTCCTGTCATTCCAGCGCAGGCTGGAATCTAACAACAACGCACACGGAACTTAGATTATGGATAAATATTTCATATTTTCCAGAATGACAGGAATGATACATATTTCTCGAATGACGGCATAGTGAGGATTTTCCTGAGTCACAGAGAACGGGAACATTTAGCGTCATCAAAATGGAAAAAATATCGGAATCGCAATTAAAGCGGTGAGGATATAAGTTAACGATACTTTCCAGCCGGTTTTAATAAAGTCGCTAAACTGATAGCCTCCAGCATTCATCACCATCAAATTGGTTTGATAACCATAAGGGCTGACAAAACAGGCACTGGCAGCATAGGCAACCCCCATCACAAAGGGCATCACATTTACTGAATATGCCTGAGCTAAAGTGAGCCCTATAGGTAGCATAATCGCCACAGCAGCAGTGTTAGTGATCACTTCGGTTAATACCACTGTAGCAATAAATATCACACTCAATGCCAAATAAGGTGATACATCACTACCTAGTAAGTTAAAAATATGAGTTGCAATCAATTCTGCCAGCCCAGATCCAGTAAAGGCCTGAGCAATGGATAGGGCACAGACTAAAATCAACCACAATTCAAATGGGAATCGGCGACGGATTGTTGTGCTATCAAGTAGGCCACTGAATGCCAGCACCGCAATATAACCAGCCAATGTTTCAAGCAGTGATAATGACGTTACAACAGAAAGCGGGACTGTGATAATAAAGCCACCGACTACCAAAATATTCTGTAGCAAACTAAAAGGTTGTTGGATCTGCTTACCAGAGATAAAGAAAAAATTGCGACTTAAATTTTGTCGCTTACTAAAATCACTGCCTACAGCAAGCACTAACTTATCTCCAGCTTGGATCTTCTGCTCACCTAATTTGCCAGAGAGACGCTGTCCTTCACGGCTAATCGCAACCACTGCTGCATCAAAACGAGAGCGAAAGTCGGTACTCTTTAGAGTACGATTAATCAGTACCGATTCAGGGCTGACAATCACTTCGGTCAAGTTGCTTGCTAATAGCTGGCTACTATCAGCAAAAACTTCTACTCCATCAAGTTTTTGCAACTGGCCTATCTGTTTAACATCACCAGTAAAAACCAGTTTATCCTGCGCAAGAATAATAGTTTCTGGCGTTACAGGAGAAATAAGTTGGTTATTACGTACGATTTCAGCCAAAAACAGTCCATCGAGAGCACGTAACCCATTTTGTCTGATATTGCGACCTATCAACTTACTCTCGGCTTGAACTTCAGCATCAATAAAGTACTGCTCAAATTCCAACTGAGTGGTATTCGATGTTTTTAAGTTTCGGGCACTAATTGCAATACTCAAACCAACAAACACTAGCAGTACCAAGCCAACAGGCGTAAAAGCCAGAAAATCTAAACTCGGTATTTGGTAATTCGCTAGTAACGCATTAACCACTAAGTTGGTCGATGTACCAATCAAGGTTAAAGTGCCACCTAAGATGGCAAAATAAGAAAGCGGCAATAATAAACGAGAAGAGGAATGCTCTTGATTTCGCTGTACAGCAGCCATCAAGGTTGCGACAACAGCGGTATTATTTAAAAACGCAGAGCTTAGCGTAGTACTTAGACCCAATCGAAAAATTGTTGCTCTATAGCTAGGTAGAAAAACTTTACTGGATAACCATGGTAAAATAGCTGAACGTTCAAGTGCCAATGAAGCAATCATCAGCATAATTAACACGAGTACAGATTTATTAGTGATATTCTTAATAATATCCGTTTGCAATAATTCTCCACTGATATAGAGCCCAATAACAGCGAGCGTAAACAGCGCTGTCGGCTTAATATGAGTGAATATCAACGCTGCTAATAAAGAGACAATGATCAGAGCGGTAATTAACATCGCAACAACTCAAAGACAATTTTTAGAAATAGCCTTCGCGTTTTTTCTTCTCCATGGAACCGGAAGAGTCATGGTCAATCGCACGGCCTTGACGTTCTGAAGTGGTTGTCAGCAGCATCTCCTGAATGATTTCAGGCAAAGTTGTGGCTTCGGATTCCACAGCTCCAGTTAATGGGTAACATCCCAGAGTACGGAAGCGAACCATTTTGTGCTGAACTTCTTCGCCTTCTCTCAGTTCCATACGCTCATCATCCACCATGATAAGTATACCATCACGCTCAACGACTGGGCGTAGCTTCGATAAGTATAGTGAAGGAATTTCAATTCCTTCCAGATAGATGTATTGCCAGATATCCAGCTCAGTCCAATTCGAAAGCGGGAAAACTCGAATACTTTCCCCTTTGTTCACTTTACCATTGTAGATGTTCCACAACTCTGGACGTTGATTTTTAGGATCCCAGCGATGGTGTTCATCACGGAATGAATACACACGCTCTTTAGCTCGCGACTTCTCTTCATCGCGACGAGCACCACCAAAAGCAGCATCGAAACTGTATTTGTCTAACGCCTGCTTTAACCCTTCGGTTTTCATGATGTCGGTATGTTTTGAGCTACCGTGAACAAACGGATTAATATTCATCGCTAAACCTTCAGGATTTTGATGAACAATTAACTTCATACCGAGTTTTTTCGCCATGTAGTCACGAAATTCAATCATCTCTTTGAATTTCCATGTGGTATCCACATGCATCAAAGGAAATGGAGGCACACCCGGCGCAAACGCTTTTTTAGCCAGATGCAGCATCACCGATGAATCTTTACCCACAGAATAGAGCATGACTGGGTTATCAAATTCGGCTGCCACTTCACGCATAATGTGGATCGACTCAGCTTCTAATTGTTTTAAGTGCGTTATGCGTTCAGGTGTAATCATCTTTATCCGAATCCTATAATATATTTTAGGTACGCTACCGCCCTTGGGTATCTCCCCCCAAAAGCGTCAATATTATTTTCAAATGCTATTGCACATCGCATTTTTTAGTGTGCTGAGTTTACAACAAACTGGTCGTGGTTGCGACATAACATCATAAGAATAGCCCTGCAAAATGTGACGGGGAAGTTAGCTGAGAGTGAATACCACGTAAGCCATAAGCTGAGTTGGAAGCAACCCCACCCAGCCTCCCCTTGAAAAGGGTAGGCGCAAGACAGTATCTCCCCCTATGAAGGAGAGGAGCATGGACTTGTGGCTTAGAGGCAGCTCCGACTTCCCCTAAATAACAAAAAATCACTCAACACTGTCACAACAGCAGTCTAGTAAACATTGACAGCGTATCGAGGCGACCATTTGCTTGCCTATGGCCAACTATGTCAGTTGCCGCTTGTTATGAGACTAATAGAGCGTTTCTATATCAATAAATATACGAGCGTTACGCAATGGACTGTACAGCAAATTGTTTTGACTGATGTTCAGTTGCTGACAAATATCCTCAATTTCGCTGGGTTTAGGATAGTTACTCAACAATAGATCTATCAATTCTCTTTCTCGCCCAGTAACCTGACATATGCGTTTATGCAATCGTTGTTTTTCCTGCTGAAGGAGTAATGCCCCATTCGTTGTTCACCTCTCATTATGTTGCTGAAGCATTTTATTGATGTAATTTTCAATCGGGTGCTTGTGTCCACTTTGGCAATATTGTTCTATCACTTGGTCGGCCATTCTTGGTGCAGTGAACGAGGCGGAACGTTGTTGCAAATACTGTTTCCGGTTTTGGTCGGCGTCTGTTCTACGTCTGTGCCAATTATTGACAAAATGCCCCAACTGATCAACAGATTTACGTTTATCGTTGGCTCACATCGCACTGAGTTGCTCAAACACGTTGATATTGGAATAGCTCTGTTGCATCAGCTGATAAAACTCATCATACACTGGCCACTCGCCTTCACGAGATGGCAGATGAATCGCCACTTGTTGTGAATTGCCTCCCTCTTGAAGATCTTTTTCTGATTCATCGGTTATGGATGCAGTTCGATCCCCCTCAGAGAGTAAAATCTCTTCCCCCTCCTGCGTATAGCTGTTGCCTTGTTCAACATGGCTATGATTTGGCATTCGCAGTTTATACAAATTGCTTCTCTGACGCCCCTTTTCATCGAAGCGTTGAATACGCTTAATAAAGCCATTTTGTTCCAGCGTTTTGAGGTGACTTTTCCCGTACGAAGCGATATTTCACAGTATTGGGCAAGATAATCACAGGAAGGGAAACAGACACCGTGGCTGTCTGCGTTGTCAGCAAGTTTTAACAAAATGAGTTTGCTGATTGGGGAACAGGTTTTCACCGCCATAAATGACAAGATTAACTGTTGACACATAGAAGCTCCTTATCGAAGGTTCAGCTTCTACCTAAGCAACGAACATGAAACTAGGTATTTTCTCAGTTTGGGAAAATTGCTTTCAATATCGACATTAGAGAGTCATAGATAACAAGTGTTCTAACGCTGGTAAATATCAAACATAACAATGTGTTGCCGTTCGAAAAACAACGCACTAATTGGATATTCATAACGGCTGTTACACCCTGTTTCACATCCTGCCTCTAACCTAACCACGAGTTTGTCACTAACTCAAAAGCTACATTCACTTCCTTATCGAATTGGAGATAGGTCTATGTGTATGACGATTCAGCGTTTTATCGCAGTGTATTCCCCTAGCACAGTCAAATCTGTTTACTTTGTTAACATTGTTACTCACCAACTATGTCGCTACCGAACCATCAAGTTACCGCCATTGCGATCACTTGCTTGTATTTCTGCATCAAACAGCATGATTTATTAAAGACTGAGCAAGCGCTACAGGTGTATGGTTTTAAAAGCCAAGACGAAGAATGGCTAAAAATGGGCATCAATAAAGTGCACCAGTTGAGTGGAGAGCTGGAACAACAGTATGAGGCGTTTGTTGGGATGTTGGAGGAATTAGAGTCCTCCAACACGGATAAGGGGGGAGAACCAAGAGCAATATGTATTCTTTAGTTGTAACTAGGGGACGTGAACTTATGACCACCAACCTTAAACCGAAATGGATAACCGCACATTGCAGTGCCACGCCACCGTAGATGGATATAGGGAGAGATGAGATTCGGCAGTGGCATTTGCAACGCGGCTGGCAGGAAATTGGCTATCACTATGTGATTCGCCGTGATGGTGACATTGAATTAGGTCGCGAGCAGCATCTACAAGGAGCCCATGCTCTAGGACACAATCAGGACAACCTTGGGATCTGCTTAGTTGGTGGTTGTGATAGCGAAATGCAAGCACAAGACAATTTCACTCTCGCCCAGCGTAAGGCACTGTTTGCACTAATAAGCCAGTTACAACAGAAATACACTATTGATCCGCACACTCACAGTGGAACTCAACAAAGGCTTGCCCTGTGATAAAAATCAACAATGGTGACTCGTTGGCTCATCATATTGCCGAGAAGGAGTAAATCATGAGTCTATTTGGACGAATATTTGGTAGCCAAACATCATGGAAAAAAGCTTAGATACCCTGACCAAAACAAGAGACGCTATGTTTTTACTGATGAAGAAAAATCACAATACAAAATCAACCTACTTAAGGCTTATGAACCGTTTAAACAGGTGCAACGTTATATTGTGTTGTTGTCTACCATTCATTATGTCACCTTGCATGTCAGTGTCATTCTCGGTTGTGTGCACGGGTTAGAATGGCAAGCTCTCAGTGTGATGATCAACGACGCGCTCGGTTATCCGGTGCTAGCCGCGGTGGGGCTGTATTTAACCGGTGGCGTTCTTAGTAAGTAGAAAACAAGTCTTTGCTCCTCCCCTTTCTAAGAGGAGGCTGGGAGGGGTTGCTTCCACGGTACTTAATAAATATTGCAATGATCAATAATCTTCGTCGGTTCACTCCCTCTAACTCCCCCTCAACTGAGGGGGAGAACTAAGAGTAAGCGACGACTTATTACGAGAGATCACAAGCGCATTTCCGTCCTGCGAAGGCAGGAAGCTGAATTCTCACTACATCCACAATAGCGAGATCTCGGATAAATGCTGCGTATTTTCCGGGATGACGGAGGAATGAATACTCAGGTATGACGCGAAGTTGAACTTTCTCAATCAGCGCTGAATATTGGCAAACACTTTAAAAGTGACGTTAAACTCAAGCGTGATATACTCGGGTTAATTTTGGGTTAATGACCCATCAAGCTAATTTGTATTGAGGATTTATATATGATCATCGTAACTGGCGGCGCTGGCATGATTGGCAGCAACATCATCAAAGCACTTAACGAACAAGGTATTAACGACATCTTGGTTGTCGATAACCTAAAGAACGGTAAGAAGTTTCAAAATCTAGTAGACCTTGATATCGCAGATTACATGGATCGTGATGATTTCTTAACTCAAATCATGGCAGGCGATGACTTTGGTCCCATTGAAGCAATCTTCCATGAGGGGGCGTGTTCTGCTACTACAGAGTGGGATGGAAAGTATATGATGCTCAACAACTATGAGTATTCTAAAGAGCTATTACACTACTGTTTAGATCGTCAGATTCCATTCTTGTACGCTTCATCAGCGGCAACTTATGGTGAAACAGATACCTTCATCGAAGAGAAAGAATACGAAGGCGCATTAAACGTATATGGTTACTCAAAACAGCAGTTTGATAATTACGTTCGCCGTATTTGGCAAGACGCGGAAGAGCACGGTGAAAAACTTTCCCAAGTCACTGGTTTCCGCTACTTCAATGTTTATGGGCCCCGCGAGCAACACAAAGGCTCAATGGCATCTGTTGCATTTCATTTAAATAATCAAATGAACGCTGGAGAGAACCCTAAACTGTTTGCTGGTAGTGAGCATTTTAAACGTGATTTTGTTTATGTAGGTGATGTTGCAGCTGTCAACCTTTGGTTTATGCAGCACGGTAAATCAGGCATTTTCAATCTTGGAACAGGTAACGCGGAGTCGTTTGACGAAGTAGCCAAAGCGGTGATCAAACACCACGGTCAAGGCTCAGTGGAAACAATTCCATTTCCTGAACACTTAAAAGGCGCATATCAAGAATATACTCAGGCAGACCTGACTAAACTGCGCGCAGCAGGCTGCGACCACCAGTTCAAAACAGTGTCAGAAGGCGTTGCAGAGTATATGTCGATTATTAATAAGTAATACCACGACTGCAAATATCCAGTGTTCCTGCTTTGAACTCTGGATATTTGCAGATTAGAATACAGCGTTTACAAAAGTATAGTGGGTTAACTGATGAATATTTTAATGGCACTGTCGCAGCTAGAAGTAACTGGAGCGGAAGTGTATGCAACAACTGTCGGCAACCTGCTAACCAAACGCGGCCATAAAGTCCACTATGTGTCAGACACTCTGACTAAACCTTTCGCTGGTCAATATTTTAAACTTCGCTTCAATAAGCGCAGTATCCCACGCAGATTCTGGCACGTTGCTTATCTTGTCTATCTAATCAAAAAGCACCATATTCAACTGGTACATGCGCACTCACGCGCATCCAGCTGGAGCTGCCATGTGGCCTGTAAAATTACCGGCACACCAATGGTCACCACTGTTCATGGTAGGCAGCCAGTGCACGCTTCTCGTAAGAAATTTCATGCGATGGGTGACAAAGCGTTACCGGTCTGTGAAGCGATCGAGAGACAACTGATTGAAGAACTGGATGTACCCGCTTCTCAGTTAACCGTCAGTCGCAATGGTATCGAAACCCAAGCTTTTTCTCCTGCCAAGCCTCCTAACAACGCGAAGCCTATCATCACTATTGTCGGTCGCTTAACCGGCCCTAAAGGTGATTTATGTTACCGCTTGTTAGATGAATGCCTCGATCTCGAACAATATGATGTTCGAGTCCTGACCGGTTCAGCAATGGAAGCAAGATTTGAGAAGTTCGTAAACAAGGTATCATTTCCAGGTTATACCAACGATGTTGCTCAAGTACTGCAGCAGTCAGATCTGGTGATTGGTGCAGGCCGTGTAGCCATGGAATCTTTACTTTGTGGCCGCCCGACACTCGCGATTGGCGAGGCTATATCAATAGGTATTGTCGATGAACAGAATCTCGCCCGAGCTATGGCGACTAACTTTGGAGATATAGGCTCTAACATTCTCGATATCGATTTTGACTCTATCGCTCAAGAAGTTGCAAAAGGACTCAGTAATTCTTCATGTGCACCGTCGGTAACAGAAACGATTCGAAATAACTACGATCTCAACAATATCGTCTCTCATATAGAAACGATTTATCAAGATGTGGTCATCAGTAAACAGCAAAAAGAGATGCCCGTCTTAATGTATCACCGCTTTATCGACAATGAATCTAAAAAAGGCACACGAGGCCCATACATAGACATTGATCTATTTGAAAAACACCTAAAGCTTCTTAAACGAATGGGCTTTGAAAGCCTTACGTTTGAAGACTTATCTACCAAAGGCACGATTGAGAGATTAAATTCTGGTAAACGTTACTTTATACTGACCGTTGATGATGGCTTTGTTGATAACTATGAGCTTATGCTTCCTCTTCTTAAAAAGTATGGCTTTAAAGCGGTTGTCTATGTAATCACAGGAGAAACTTATAATCGTTGGGATGTTGAAGCCAGCGAGAATCCAGATAAGCCATTTCCGCTAATGAATAATGAACAGATTAAAGCCATGTCTGATTCTGGCTATATAGAGATTGGAGGGCATACACTCACCCATCCATTTTTAAGTAAGCTGCCATACGAAGAGCAAAAGCTTGAAATCGAACAAAACAAGATCGAGTTAGAGACAACTATTGGTAAAAAACTCACATCATTTGCTTATCCATATGGTGACCTCGACGATAACTCAAAAATAATCGCTCGCGAACTAGGCTTTGATTTTGCGGTTGCGACTAATAGTGGTCCTCTTGCTTTTCATCAAGATTTATACCAAATACGTCGTATTGCTATTTTTCCTAAAACCAGCGCATTTGGTCTTTGGCGAAAAATACAAGGTGGCTACTTGTTTAGAAAGCATCCAGATTTAATAAAAAAATTATAGGGAATAGGAATGAAATTTCTTTTTGTTGGTGCTGGCTTTTCATGCGCTGTGATCGCAAGAAAATTTGCAGAGGCAGGTCACCAGGTTGATATCATTGACTCTCGAGATCATATCGCAGGTAACTGCTATACAGAGAGAGATATTGATACCGGAATAATGGTTCACACTTATGGTCCCCATATATTTCACACTGATGACCAAGAAGTCTGGGACTATGTGAATCAATGGGATACTTTTATACCTTATGTGAATAGGGTCAAAACGACCAGCCGGGGTCAGGTATTCTCCTTGCCTGTAAACTTGCATACAATCAACCAAATGTTTAATAAAACATTTAATCCTCTGCAAGCTCAAAATTTCGTACAAAGCTTATCAGACACATCGATCGAAAAACCTAAAAACTTCGAAGAGCAGGCATTGAAATTTCTGGGCAAAGAACTCTACCAAGCGTTTTTTGAGGGCTATACACGTAAACAGTGGGGATGCTCTCCTACACAATTACCAGCCAGTATTTTAAAACGTTTACCTATCAGGTTTAACTATGACGATAATTACTTCAGCCATAAGTTTCAGGGTATGCCTGGCAATGGGTATACCTATATAGTTTCTCAGATTCTAAATCATAAAAATATCAAGATACAATTAAACAAAGCTTTTAGTTCAGACATGGAATCAAAGTATGAGCACATTTATTACTCAGGGCCCATAGATCACTATTTTAACTATAGATTTGGACGCCTAAACTACCGCACCTTGGACTTTCATAAAGAAACACACCAGGGTGACTATCAAGGATGTGCTGTTATGAATTATGGAGATGAGGATGTTCCGTATACTCGTATTACAGAACATAAATACTTTGCACCATGGGAGAAACACGACGACAGTGTTATATATAAAGAATACAGTCGAACTTGTGAAGAAAATGACATCCCATACTACCCGGTTAGGTTTAGTGGTGGTGAGGAAATTGGTAAGCTCCAACAGTATATCAACTTAGCAGAAGCACAAAGCAAAGTAACGTTTATAGGTCGTCTTGGGACATTCAGATACCTAGATATGGATGTTACCATCAGAGAAGCTCTGGATTGTGCCGACCAATCACTGTCCATGTTAACAAGTAACCAGTCGATTCCTGCTTTTTTTACAAACCCTATTAATTAAGTAAAAATATGAACAAAGTTGTCCACTACAGCAAACTAATTCGCCCTGGTGGAGGGCCTGCCGGTTATCTCTACAACCTTGAAATCGCTTGTAATAAGTCACAAAAAGTAGAAGTAAGATATGAAGAAAAGATTGAGAGTAGAGCAAAGACATCGACCTCGAACACGCCAAGAAACAATGTTTTTAAAGATATAAGACGTGCCTTCAGTGACTTTAAGAAAATCTACAAAGGCAAACCATTATCAACGTTGAATGATATTGATAACTCTACCATTATATTCCATGGTGTGGGAGAGGCTTTGTTATTTTTAAATCATAAAGATAACTTAAAAAATAACAACAAGTACTACTTAATGATGCATAGCCCAGTACCACCACATGTAGAGTTAGCGAGTGATACTAACAACAATTTTATTAAAAAATTAAGAATTTATCTATTAAGTAAAATAGAAGCTAGGTGTTTAAAAAAAGTCGATGGTATTGTTGTTCCTAATATTCATGCTGTCGACAACTACTACCTAGACAAACCTAAACTAAGGTCTTTACTTGACAGCAAAGATGTCAAAGAGGTACCAACTGGCATCAAAGCTATCGAAACAACGAATTTTCCATCTCGTGAACACATTCTAGCTAATATGAACGTGGATCCTGAAAATAGCGTTGTAGGTTATTTCGGCAGATTCATTTGGGATAAGGGTTTTGATAATTTCAAAATCATCGTAGAAGGCAGTAAGATAGAAAATATTACTTTTATATCGGCTGGACAAGGTGACTTACCTTTACCTGAAAGCGGTAATTATATCAATCTCGGATGGCGTTCTGACGCTCTGGAACTCATCAACGCTGTTGATTATGTGCTAGTTCCAAACAATGTTGCCTACTTTGACCTTATTATTCTCGAAGCGCTTTCAATGGGAAAACGCGTTATAACGACATACGTGGGTGGCAGTAAAAATCTTGAGAAAGGCTCTGTTAATTATTTACATCTAGATATGGACTTGTCATTACAATTTGACAAAATAATAATGGATGATAACTGGACCACGAGTAAAGAAATCAAAGAAATACATCAGAAATATTATTCATCCCAGTCATTTAAGAGTGGGTTCGAAAAAAACTTCTAATATTTTAATTTCGAAACCCGGAGTCTTTCGGGTTTTCGTTTATCACTAACATCATAAAAAAACCGACTAAAAGCAGATAGAAATAAGTCGTCGCACTATAAATCGTAAACTGTGACTCTAGTTGTGTAGACACCAAAGTATACACAATCAATGAAAGGCATGTGCGTTTTATAAACACCTGTTGTGACCGTAACCCCAAAGAAAATAATAAACACCAAATTACTGCAAATACAAAAGCTAACAACCCACCTTTTACCAAAGACTGAATAAATACATTATGGTAGCTAGGCCGCTCTTGATTTAGAATTGAAAACGCAGCACGCTCCATTGTTCCATTTTTATGTGAAGCCTGAATAGCACTTCTCTCCGCTGAAGCATTTACACCGATATATGGCGATAATTTAAATATTTCCCAACCATTGCGCCACATATCAACACGAGCGCCAAAAGACGAATTATAGTTTTCGGCTATTAATTTATTATATTCTGCATGCGCAGAATTAATACGATCTTCAACCACTTCGAAACTTTTAATTGAAATAAAAAATAATAATATTGTTGGTAGTATAATAATTAAGGCTCGCCAATTTTTTCGGAAAACAATATTTGCTAATTGGACTAACACAACGACGGATAATGCTAACCAGGATGTTCTGGTTTGTGATAATATGATTACTGATAAAAGTGACACACTTAACACTAAAAAAATCAAACCTTGGCGATATTTATTTCTACCAAGCCCATCACATGCAATACCAAAAGTAACGATGAATGTCATTCCGATGACATAAGCATAAGGCCCAGAATTAACGATAAAGCCAACTCTAGATATATGCATACTAAAAAATTGATACCAGGCAACCGAACAAATAATCACGGAAGAAATAGCAATTAGATTTAGAAAGTTTTTTTTTGTAAAGACAGACCTAGGGATAAAAAGAAAATAAAAAGATACAGACCAGACAACTCTCGCGAAATCAAAATGTCCCGAGTTAAAAAAGTGGAGAAAAGAATAAAAAATAGCAACAGAAAAACAAAAACCAATAAACAATCTAAATGTTATATTATTAAGCTTATCTTTTAGTTCATGTCTATAAAAAAACAAACTGTATAATGATATTACCGCCAGAAGCCTAGACAAAACATGTTTTGTGTCAGGAAAATTAAACACAATACCCCAAGCCCAAAAGAACGGGCTCAACAAAAATACGGCTTCCAAGTTTTGTTTAAACTTTGATGGGAGTATCATTTTTATCACGGTAGGCTCTACTACTTTTTTGAAGATATCAGCAAAAGAGGCGAGATTTAACCATACTTTATGTCGATGTTAAACATCTTTATCATGTGATATGTCAACCATTGACCAATGTGTTAGTATACGATTCCCGGTAACCACAAAAAACTGTATGAAAATACTCGTCATAGGCCCTTCTTGGGTGGGAGACATGGTGATGTCTCAAAGCCTCTATAAAACATTAAAGCAGCACTACCCAGATTCGGAACTGCATGTATTAGCTCCTGCCTGGTGCAGACCTATTTTATCTCGGATGCCGGAAGTCGACAAAACGATCGATATGCCGTTAGGCCACGGTACATTTGATCTCAAAAGTAGATATAAGCTTGGTAAGTCTTTACGTTCGGAGGCGTACACACACGCATATGTATTACCAAACTCAGCAAAGTCAGCCCTTATACCTTTATTTGCTAAGATACCAAATCGAACAGGCTGGAAAGGTGAGTTTCGTTATGGACTACTTAATGACCTTCGTCCAGACAAGAAAGTGTTTCAGTTTATGGTGGAACGCTATGTCGCGTTGGCATTTGATAAGCAATTGATGGAATCTTTTGTCAAGTTTGAGAACTGTCCAATACCTGAACTTTCTATTGATGCTGCAAGCCAAAACAATGTGATGAATAGACTTGGATTAGATTCCACTCGCCCAATATTTGGTCTTTGCCCCGGCGCAGAGTTTGGTCCAGCCAAACGCTGGCCCGATAAATACTATGCCGAAACAGCAAAATACATAATCGAAAATGGAGGTCAAGTGTGGACATTCGGTTCGGCAAAAGACCGAGAGGTAACTCAATCGATACGCAATACATTGTCATCACCTCTTCAGGAGTTTTGTTTTGACCTTGCAGGAGAAACATCTCTAGTCGAAGCCGTAGACTTACTTGCATTGTGTAAGGCAGTGATTACCAATGATTCCGGACTTATGCATGTTTCAGCATCTGTAGGAGCTCACGTTATTGCCATTTATGGTTCAAGCTCCCCAAGTTATACGCCACCTTTAACTAAAAAATTGGATATACTAAACACCAATATTTCGTGCCGCCCATGTTTCAAACGTGAATGCCCGTTAGGCCATTTAGAATGTTTGACTAAGCTGTATCCTGAACAAGTAATTAAAAAACTAGATGCGTTAGGTTGATATGAATAATTTTGGACTGGTTGTAAGCAACCGACTGATTCGACTTACTGGTAATATCATTAAGATCCTGTCTTATCCATTCCATTTTGTCTTTAAAAATAAGCGGTTTGCTATTCCAGAATACTCTGCTGCAAAAGTAAAGCCTTCTTCAACCTCGCAAGTTCCTCGAGTAATTTGGCAAACAAACTACTCGAATAAATGTGCTTTGCCAGTTTATCTAAACTACTTATTTAATCGAATGTGTAGCCTTAGCTATGACTATCATTACGTGAGCACAGAGGCACGCGAAGAGTATCTGAGAGAGAATGCGCCCGAAAAGTGGTATAGAACATATTGCCGTTTAACTGATGGAGCCGCCCAGGCGGATCTTTGGCGCTTATTTGTTCTATACAAAGAAGGTGGTATCTACATGGACATAGACGCGACCTTGGTATGGAACCTAGATACGCTTATCAATAATGAAGATTCTCTATATATCCGTGTTAGCAATAATACAGAGATAACCAACTACTTTATCGCTTCACAATCAGGTAATGGCTATCTAAAAGAGTGCTTAGATCTTATTGTGCACAATGTTGAAAACTATGACCCAGAGATGGGTGTTTACCACTCAACTGGCCCTACGGTTCTTAATAAAGTGCTCGAAGGTAAGACAATTAATGCAAGAGACCGTAAATATGTGTGTATTCAGGGTACCTTTACCAACGAATATTTCCAGTACTTAGACAAACCACGTGGTAAATGGGTACATATGGATACCAGAGATCTTGTAAAAAAAGACCATGATTAGAGCAACACTCGTTTTATATTCTCTCGCTCTGTACCTAATCGCACCATTAGCTCTTATAGCTCTAACAAGGAAGCAGAGTAACAAGCCTTATATTGGTACGCGATGGAAAGAGTATTTAGGGATACCAAGTGTAGCTAAAAGCGACAAACCTTCTATTTGGATCCACACAGTTTCTGTTGGAGAGGTTATTGCTGCATCGCAAGTAATAAGAGAGCTTAGACTTTCATATCCTGACACACCTATTATCATCACTACGACAACCACAACCGGAGCTGAAAGAGTGGCAAACCTTGGTATCGATGTAATTCATCAATACATGCCATTTGACTTTACATGGGCCGTAAGAAAGTTCATCAAGCACCACAACCCTGCCTTTTTAGTCATTATGGAAACCGAGCTTTGGCCAAACACTCTAGTTACTGCTCGCAAAATGGAAGTAGGTGTAGCTGTTTTGAATGCCCGTTTATCCGAAAAATCCTATAAGAACTACGCAAAGTTTCGCACGATATTTAGCAAGCTAATGTCAGGCGTTTCGCTTGTTCTTTGTCAAAACAAACAAGATAAACAACGTTTTTCTAAACTTGGAGTTAACCCCAATTCACTACACACAACGGGGTCTATAAAATACGATTTCAAAGTGTCACAAACACAAATCAGAGAGGCTATTCGTCTAAAAAAAATACTTCATTGCAATAAGTATTGTTGGATTGCGTCAAGTACACATGAAGGGGAGGACGAAATTTTATTAAAAATTCACCACTCTCTACTCACTAGCTATCCAGATCTCTTAATGATAATTGTTCCTCGTCATCCAGAACGCTTCAACGATGTCTATAAAATGGCTTTAGGATATGGATTCAGCTCTGTAAGACGTAGCCAAATCTGCAAGTCATCCAACACTGAGAAAGTGAATGTTTTAGTTGGTGACTCAATGGGAGAAATGCAGATGTATCTTGCTATGTCAGACATCTGCTTTATGGGGGGGAGCTTACTAGGAGAGGCAGTTGGAGGCCATAACGTCCTAGAGCCCGCCGCACTCAGCATCCCTACAATCACTGGTCCAAGCTATTTTAATTTTAAAGAAATCACCGAGAACCTTGCTGAACACAATGGCCTGTTCATCGCTAATAACGCCGATGATATATTAAACTACATCCATAATCTTTTAGCAGATGAACCAAATAGAGCAACGATTGGTCGCAACGCCAACAACGTATTTAAATCAAATCAAGGTTCAACTGCGAAAGCTGTTAACCTTCTTCGAGGTCAAATAAATCTATGAAGAACTTCCTTTTTATCATCGACGATTTATATGGTGGCGGTGCAGAAAAGGTACTGCTTACAGTAGCTAGCGGTCTAGCATCTAGAGGTCATCAAGTAAAAGTATGGTTACTTCGCGACAAAATTGAGCATGAAGTACCACAAAATATCGAACTTGAAGTCCTCAATGTTATTACACCTTTTACTAAAGCAATCCGTACAAAATTCGTTCGCATCTACCAAGCAAAGCAAGTTCAACGTAAGTTAGACAGACTAAAAATTGACACTTTAATTTGTTGCTCTAGCGAAAACGTTACATCTTTAGTTAATCATCCTAATCAGTATTTTTGGCTACATGCAAATTATGAGCGGACTAAACAGAAACACCTCAAGAAACTTCATGAACGATATACGGATAGAAACATTATTTCCGTGTCGAAAGGTGTTGAAAAAAGCTTACTTGATTTAGGTATAACACCCGCAACAAGCCAAGTGTTTTGGAACCCTATAGATTATGATGGCATTCACTATAAAGCTGAAGAGCTTACTTTTCCTCATACTAAAGACTATTTTGTATGTGTTGCTGCTTTAGAGGAACGAAAAGGACACAAGGAGCTATTGGAAGCTTTCGCCCAA
This sequence comes from Vibrio sp. C8, assembly GCF_054051265.1. Classification (NCBI taxonomy): domain Bacteria; kingdom Pseudomonadati; phylum Pseudomonadota; class Gammaproteobacteria; order Vibrionales; family Vibrionaceae; genus Vibrio; species Vibrio sp. C8. The sequence continues at coordinate 139,675 of NZ_JBPAOE010000050.1, read as the reverse complement.
AGTGGTTGTTCTGATGATTTACTATTGTTAGGCAAAGGTTCCGAAGAAAGCGGTCTAAAGCAATTGGCTGATGAATTAGGTATATCAAACCAAGTACACTTTCTAGGATTTCAGAAAAATCCGTACCCTTATATAAAGCATGCCAAAGCTCTTCTTCTGACATCTAAAAATGAAGGAGCACCTCTAGTGTTAGTAGAAGCTCTGATGTTAGGTACCGCGATCTCAGCTATGGACTGTCCATCAGGCCCCAGTGAAATTCTTGGATATGCAGGGCTAGAAGAGTACTTAGTTAAATTAGGAGATACTAAGGGGTTTTCTGACTGCCTAAGAAAGCTAAGTGTGCATCAGCCCAAAATAGAGCGTTCTCAGTATGAAAAGTTCTTACCAGAGAACGCGTTAAAGCAGTTTGAGAGTCTATAGCTTACCAGCTAACTTATTATATCTCTTAGTAACACTGTTCTTATATTTTTCAAGCTTCGTTTCTTTTACGACATCACGAAGATCATGAGACTGAAGCTTGAACATTTTTACCGCATCATCAAAAGACACGCCTTTCAAAAATACACGCGTAAAGAACTCTGTAATTAAGTTATCCCATTGAGGCTTGTTCCCCCAATAGTGCCTAATGCAATCTTCTGCATTTGATATTTTATTAGTTTGCAACGCTAGCGAGAGAGAGAACTGTTCTATCAACTTACGTTCCATACCATCATCACACATTGCATCACAAGCAGTAAGTGCACTATAAAGTGTTTGAACCGGATTATTTTTAGCAGAAATAGCGACTACTCCCGCATTCCACATCGCACTTTGATTGGTTAACGTGAAATCCCCATAAGTTTTTCCTAAACCATGAGTTTTCATTTTTTTACCCGTTCGACCTTTCGTGGATTCAAACTCAAACTCTTTTACATGCATATGGTTTACACCATTATCGAGTGCATCGTATAAAAGACTAAGGTCGGCGTAAGCTATAGTATCCGTATCAAAGTAAACACAGTGATGCTCGCTATTTTTCTTCGCTACAGACAAGATAGCTTCGATCTTTATCCGCCAAAAGAAGTCAAATGGGCCACGCCACTCTGTTAAAGTACTTTCCTCAACTTGAACAACCGTAAATAAGTCACCATCAAGCCATTGATAAAATTCAGGCTTATCAGTCACAATCGTAAAATGATAAGGGCGTTCTAGTGGAGAATGGGCAACTAGACTTATCATCGAATAAATCAGCTGGCTATGGTAATGAGTTCTTTCACCAAAAGTTAGAAATACGAATTCAATAGGCGTTTTAGACATGGTTAAACTCTTTAATTAAGTCATGTAATTATTCCAAGAGTAGCTGTGCCATTCTTTCGCGTCAGCTAACTTCTTGTAATGCTCTTCATCTCGATAAGAAAATACTCTCGCAGGATGCCCCCCAGCGATTGCTAAAGCAGGGATTTTTCCAGTGACCACACTTCTTGCTTGAATAACCACTCCATCGCCAATTTCAGCGCCACCTAAAATTAAAACGTCTTCACCAATCCAAACATTGTCACCAATAGTTACATCTTTTGAAATCCAGCCTTCATCGAATGGAAGCTTTTTCCCTTCGTAATCATGCCAAGATGAAACAATAGTCAAACCGGTCGCTGCGTGGAAATTATCACCTATGGTAATCTTCCCTTCGCCACCAAGTTGAGCCCCATCAAAGCACACGTTGTCCCCTAAATAAGTGTTTTCACTAACTTTGACCTTTTTATTACACCAGATCCTACCTTTGATGTAAGCAGCTTTTCGACGGACACGTTTTTCATAGTACTGTCTCCTCAACTGCTTTTTCTTTAAGTTTAGATACTTAAACATTTATCCCTCTCGAAGCTGCAAAGTTTCATCTATGGCTCGTATCGCTTCTGCTTCTACCTGCTCTACCGAAGCGATACTTTTATCTGGGTTATACACTATATAATGTGACTCATACGAGGGAAGATAACGAAATGGTACGGTACCAATAAATAATCCAAGCGTTGGAGTATGAGTAGCGATAGCCGCATTTCGAATTCCGGTATCGTTAGATATGACCAATGTTGCTTTAGCAAGGAACTCAACCACATCATCGATGGGCATCCTCTGTTGGTAAGTTACATTTGAGTGACTTTCAAATACGCCATTCCAAGAGTCATGTGATTCTTCAGGTTTCACGCCTTCAAGCAGTACAAATTTTAAATGAGGGTAACGTGTGGCTAATCGTCTAATAACCTCTTTGTATTGTTCCATTGGATAGCATTTACTCGGAGCAGCTGAGCCAGTAAAAAATGCTACATATGGACTTTCTGTATCTCTAATTTGACGGTTATCTGGTAAACCGAATTCTAAAGGCAAGGAAGGGCGATGACCAAAGAACATTAACATTTGCAGCATGATTTCTGCTTCGCAGGAGAAAGAACTTCGTTTTAAAGTCACATCGTAAAGTAGTCTTGCCTGATGATCTCTATGGGGATAGCTGACTTTTAATTTTGCCTGAGTCAATAAAGTTACATAGCTAGAGCGGTTCGTACATACTAGATCAAAGATTATGTCCTGTGGTGGAAGAGATGCCATTTCTTTAAAACGACTCACTAAACTTTCTTTGCGTCTATCTTTACCAGGGACAATATGAACACTATCAGCCAAATCTACAGGTGCACCAAGCAGAGAGTCTGATGTTGTACTTAATGTAATATGAGCATTTGGAAAGAACTTCCTAACCTCTATCATAAAGGGGCGAGTGACAATCATGTCGCCCAAAGCTGCTTGGCGGATAACTGTTACCCTATTTACATCATTAGGGTGAAACTCATTTAAATACTTTTGCGCTTTTTTACTAATATAAACGCCATCATCATTCCAAAAATAGGGCATACGTTACTCTATAGCTTAAATATAATTACTAAGATTGATGTAAAAAGAAACTAACACTTATCGTCTCTATATGCACTTTCAATTGCCCCAAAATCGGCTAATTGCCAATATATCTGACGCTTACCCACTTCCTTAATAAAAGATCGCTTCAATCTTTCTAGGTTTCCTTGCTTCCAATTATCGCAGGATTGCTGGTAACACTTATCAAAATCGATGATCCAAACCTGTTGTTGTTCATCAATCAAGATGTTGTGAATGTTGAGGTCAGTGTGATTGACTTGTGCGTCATGCATTTTCCTGATTTCTAGGCCAATTTTTTGGTACATCTGCGTGCTAAGTGGTGTTTTTTGCAAAATAGAAACTAAATCACGTGCGTTAGCGACTTTTTCACTAAGCAAGTCGGCTTGGTAAGTAAAACCCGTTCGAATCGCACATGCGGCTATTGGCCTTGGTACATTAACACCTGACTCTCTCAGTTGCTGTAAAAGCTGAAATTCCTGATAACTGCGAGTCTTTTCCCAGCCACTAAACCAGTAACTATCTGCCACCAACTTACCAAACAAGCCACCACGACGATAATGGCGTAGTGCTGCGGCCACAGTCTCTGTTTGAACGAACCAAGTAGTCCCTCGCCCTGTCGCACTGCCAATAACTTTGCCGGTATTCTGCCAATACTCGGCATCAAAAGCTTTTTCTACTGGCTCTTTCAGCAGTTGTTCATCATACCAAAATGCATGGTTGTTCTCGGTAACACTCTTCATTGTATTTAGCAACGCGACCTAAAATTAGCTGAAATCGGTTCTATTTTACATTTATTCGTTAGCTCTGCATAATTCGATATCACTAACAAAGAGTTATTCGATGCCATGGCCCTTTTTGATACAGCTCCACAATCTCTATGCATATTGCGCCTTTCTGCAATTGGCGATGTGTGTAATACCATCGCTACAGTGCAGGCGATCCAACATCAGTGGCCAACTACCCAAATAACTTGGATAACTGGAGCACTAGAGGCTAAGTTGCTTGAGAGTATCGATGGAGTTGAACTGATTGTTTTTGATAAGAAGAAAGGTTGGCGGGCATACCAACAACTTTGGTCCATACTCAAAGGCCGTCAATTTGATGCTTTGCTACACATGCAATACGCTTTTAGAGCAAGTATTGCTACATTAGGCATCAAAGCCCGATACAAGCTGGGCTTTGATGCTAAACGCAGCCAAGATTTTCAAACCCTGTTTACTAACGTAAAAGTGCCATCACCAAATAAACCTCATGTCCTTGAAGGATTAATGGCTTTTGCTCACGAGATTGGTGTTGAGGATATTACGCCTAAATGGCACTTAAACTACTCACAACAAGATGGTTCATGGGCGCAAAGTTACTTAAGCACCAGCAAGCGCAATCTTGTACTGGTACCGGGAGCGAGCAAGTCATATAAAAACTGGCATGCTGAAGGCTATAGCCAGCTTATCCAGCATGTAAGAAGCAAAAGTTGGAACGTTATCTTGGCAGGCAGCCCTGCAAAGGTTGAGACAGACTTAGCAGAAAGCATCCTAACCCTATACCAAGATGGAGTGACCAACCTTGTAGGTAAAAGCTCATTGATGCAAATGCTAGCCCTATTAGATAAGTGTGATTTAGTCATCGCTCCAGATACCGGTCCTGCCCATATGGCCAATGCGATGAACACACCAGTGATTGGCTTGTATGCACACCATAATCCTCAGCGAACCGGTCCGTATCAATATCTCGATTATGTTGTCAGTATATGGGAACAGGCGATCGAAGAGCAAACTGGGAAATCCGCCCAACAACTGAGTTGGCGCTCGCGAGTTAAAGACAAACACGCCATGAATAAAATTATTTCTGACCAGGTCACATCCATGTTCGACTTGGTCTGTGAAAAAGAGTCATTATTATGAATCAAGCCAGTCAGAACCGAGCGACGATAGCCGCCGTCATCATCACTAAAAATGAGCAAGACAGTTTACGCGACTGCCTAGAGAGCTTACGTTGGGTCGATGAGATAATCATCGTCGACTCTGGCAGTACCGACAATACAGAAGCGATAGCCCGTGAGTATACAGAGCACTTCTATGTGAATGCCCAGTGGCCAGGATTTGGTAAACAGAAGCAATTGGCACAAAGCTATGCCAGCAGTGATTGGGTTTTAGCGGTTGATGCCGATGAACGTATTGATGACACCTTACGTGAAAACATCCTTACCATGTTGGAAAACCCACCACAAAACACCGTTTATAACTTGAACGAGCTCACTTGGGTATTTGGTCGTTTTCTCAAGCATTCTGGCTGGTACTACCGTCATGTACGTCTCTATCCAAACAAGTTGACCCATTACAATGATAACCTTGTTCATGAGTCAGTAATCATTCCACAAGGCTGTCAGATAGCAGAGTTAGATGGAGATATCCTCCACTACTCTTATCAAAACCTAAATCATTACTTGGTAAAGTCGGCAGGTTATGCCAGAGCATGGGCCGATCAACGCCAAGCTCGCGGTAAGAAAGCCTCCCTCTCACAAGGGATTATTCACGCCATTGGCTGCTTCCTGAAAATGTATGTGCTTAAACGTGGTTTTTTAGATGGCAAACAAGGTTTTCTGATTTCATTGCTGTCCGCTCACTCAACATTCGTCAAATATGCCGACTTATGGGCTCGAAACAACGACAGTAACTATAAGAAATAAATGAAAAAGCCTGAGACAATCTCAGGCTTTTTTGTCTATCAGAGGAAATTATTCGCCCACGGATTCACTTGCCCGACAACCGTAGCAATATCAATTCGGGTCATGTTTTCTTGGCTCCGCTTGTCTTCAGCTTGAGGCGGACAAAATGCGATATGTCGACCTTCTGAATTCAGAGGACGCCAACGCAGCGGTGTGGCTGAACGCTTAGCTGGGAAAAAACCAACCGTAGGTACATCTAATGTTGCAGCAATATGCAGTGGTCCTGTTGAGCCCGCAATAAAAAGCTGAGCACAAGCTATAGATCGAGTGAAATCCACCAGACCATCGTTTTTATCATACAGAGCCGCTTTACCGCCAAGCTGTTCAATAATGGCTTTTAGTTCTGCTGCTTTGGCTTCTTCACCTGGGCCTGCTGTTAACACAACTTCATGCTCACCTTCCAAACCCTGAATTAAATTCGCGTACTGTTCCAAGGTTAGATTGTTTGCCGAGCCACCGCTTCCGGCATGAACGAATATCCAAGGCTTATTGGCATCAAGAATAAGTTGTTCTGAGAGTTTGTTTCGCTGAGCCTTCAATTCTGCGTCGCTAAACGACAAATAAGGTGCGGCAGGTTCAACGATTGTCATACCTGTATCACGCAAAAATGCTCTGATTAAATCCAAGTTGTACTCGTACTCCGGCTTGGCCGATTGAGATCGTTTCTGCTTGATGCGTTTGTTATAGAAGATTTGAGCCAGTTTTGTCGCAGGTGCAAGACGGTAACGAATCCCAGCCTTCCACACTAACAACGCATTGTAGGTAGTGGAAAACAAGTTAATTGATGCATCGAAGTTTCGCGCTTTAATCTCTTCGATTAACGCTTTCTGAGCACCTTTATCTGACTTCTCCGTCGGGTCAATCATCACAGCATCAATCCAAGGACACAACTCAGCCAAAGCTGCGGTGTACTTAGGTACCAACGCTGTTATGTGACAATCAGGCATAGACGCTTTTAACATCGCAAAGCTTGGCCACGCCAGCATGAAGTCGCCAATTTTATCGTTGCGAATAACAAGTAACTTTTTCATTCTGTTCTGTTTATACTCAAATTAACTGGTTCAATCATACCGACTTCAAAGCCTTTTTGTTAGTATGACGGACATTCCGTTCACTAAAGAGCAATAGATTGTGAGTCAAAAACGTATTTCTCGTGTGCTTTATCCGGGCACCTTCGACCCAATTACCAACGGTCATTTAGATTTAATTGAACGTGCGGCGAGCATGTTTGATGAAGTCATTATTGCGGTGGCGGCAAGCCCTAGTAAACAGACCATGTTTACTTTAGATGAACGAGTGGCATTCGCCCGAGAAGTAACCAAACATCTTGATAATGTCACCGCGAAAGGCTTTTCAGGACTATTAGTTGATTTCGCCAAGCAGGAAGAAGCCAATGTACTGATTCGAGGCTTACGCACCACAGTCGATTTCGAATATGAATTTGGTTTAACCAATATGTATCGACGCTTGATGCCCGGCTTAGAGAGCGTATTCCTCACCCCAGCCGAAGAGCACGCATTCATCTCTTCGACCATTGTTCGCGAAGTGGCGATCCATGGCGGTAATGTTGACCAGTTCGTGCCGGAAGTTGTCGCGATCGCCCTGCATACCAAGAAAAAAGTCTAATCCTAACTCTTTATTAATGTTGGCAAATTGGGCAGAAAAACGTATTTCTCTGCCCAATTTTTAGATCGCTAATCGGCTCCCCACAACTTGGACATACTTGTTTTGCTTTTCCATACACTTGCAGCTCTTGTGCAAAATAGCCCGGTTTACCATCCGCCTGAGCAAAATCTTTTAGCGTCGTACCACCTTGGGCTATCGCACCGGTAAGCACCGCTTTGATTTCTGCCACCAGCGTTTTCCACTCGTCCAAAGATAAAGAGCAGGCTGGGCGTTGTGGATGAATTCGAGAACTAAAAAGCGATTCGCTGGCATAGATGTTTCCTACGCCCACAACGACTTTGTTGTCCATAATGAACTGCTTCACCGCAACGCGCTTGTTCTTCGCCTTTTCAGCCATGTATTGCGCATCAAACTCATCCGTTAGTGGCTCTGGACCAATATTTCCTAACACTGCGTGCGATTCCCCCACAGGGCACCACAACCATGCACCAAAACGTCGTGGATCGTTGTAGCGTAATACTTTGCCATTACTCAAAGTGAGATCAACGTGATCGTGCTTACCTGCGGTAATGAAGCCATCTAATACACGTAAGGAGCCCGACATTCCAAGGTGAACGATAGCCGCGCCGATATCGGTTTCAATCAGCAAATACTTCGCTCGTCTGGAAATGGAACGAATTGTCTGTCCTTCCATCTGCTTTAGTTCGGCAGGGATATCCCAACGCAATTTCGGCGTACGAAAGACTAATGACTGCACTTTCTGCCCCACAAGATGAGGCGAGATGCCCATACGACTGACTTCTACTTCTGGGAGTTCTGGCATAACACTTCCTGTCTCATTCTTTTGATTATTCGTTCTCAGGCAACAAGTAACCTTGTTCAACCGAAATGGCTATCCACTTATCTTGCCAGTTTTTGAACAGCCAAAAACGCGGTGTCTGATAAAAAGTGATCCTTTGCGGTTCTTCGCGATCGCTGTACCACACCTCTACCGTTTGTGGATTACGCAGAATAGGCAGAAACGACTGATACGTTTCATCATCGACTTCAGTACCAACCAAGTCGTTCCATCGCTCTACCAATATTTCAGGTGCGATGCTGCTTGGTGGCGTCGCTCTCCAACGTCCTTGGTTTTTTTCTAAAGATAGCTGAGGAAAATGTATCGCTTGCAGCTGCCACTCGCTATTGAGCAATGTTGGATAAGCTGGCGCAGGCGGTTCCATAAAATAGGTTTTTATCACCACAGGGAGATTTAATACCCCGATGAATAACACCACAGCCAGAATGAGAATATTGTTCCACCGACGACGGCGACTAGGAGCAACACGCATGAAGCTATCCTTAATGAATGAGGAGACCCTTAGTAAAAGCGTGGCTGTAGATTAACAGGAAGAAAATGCAGATCCTAGAGAGGACTTTCAGAACAGTGAACCTTCCAAGTGGAAGTTTGCAAAAAGGGATAGCGCAGAAAAGAAAAAACCCAACCTTATAGGCTGGGTTTTCTTACTACTTAAAGAGGCAATCAATTACTTGATTTTCGCTTCTTTGTACATAACGTGTTGGCGAACTACTGGATCAAACTTTTTGATCTCGAATTTGCCTGGCATGTTACGCTTGTTTTTGTCAGTAGTGTAGAAGTGACCAGTACCAGCAGATGATACTAGACGAATTTTCTCACGAATGCCTTTAGCCATTGCTTAATTCCTCTTAAACGTTTTCGCCACGTGCACGGATGTCAACAAGAACAGCATCGATGCCTTTCTTGTCGATAATACGCATGCCTTTAGCAGTTAGACGTAGTTTAACAAAACGTTTTTCGCTCTCTACCCAGAAACGATGAGTTTGTAGGTTCGGCAGAAAACGACGCTTAGTAGCATTTCGTGCGTGTGAACGGTTGTTACCCGTTACTGGACGCTTACCAGTTACTTGGCATACTCGGGACATGAATGTCTTCTCCAAATCGTTTCAGCTCGATATCAACCTTGCTGGCTGAACCCCTTAATGTTCAAAAAGAACTGAGGTAAAAACCGCTATGGAAAATCCACGCAAGGCTATCAAAGGTCGCGCATTATACTAACTTGATACCCATTGCTCAAGACCCGAACAGATCCTTTTTGCAGGATTCGCTGATCTTTTTTCTCTGGCGAGCTGAATTAGTGTCAAAAAATGTGTGCGAATCATACCAGAAAACGACAGAAAGCTAAGCATTTTTTACGCATTCAGGCGAAATCATCAACAAATCTCTTTTAAGCGTTGTTTTTTAACATAATGATAGGTTTAAACATTGCATTTTAGACGCGTTCTTTCCTTAGAAAATACAAAACTAGGCAAGGTGTAGTTCTAATTTGCTGCTTGGGTTGGCTCATAAAAATTGAGAATGAAGCGATCAATGTTTACATCCACCCTCGCTCAGCAAAAGAAACGATTTCTCCGTCTCCAACAACAAAGTGATCCAAGACTCGTATATCCACTAAAGCTAAAGCGTCAGTGATACGACTGGTGATCCTTCTATCTGACTGGCTGGGTTCAGCCACGCCTGAAGGGTGATTGTGTGCCAAGATGAGCGCCGCTGCATTGTGGTGAAGCGCGCGTTTTACCACTTCTCTTGGGTAGACACTGGCTGCATCGATAGTGCCTTCAAATAAGATTTCATCTTGAATAACCCGATGCTGATTATCGAGAAAAAGAATATAGAAAGCCTCACGCTGCCTGTCACGCAACACACTTGAAAGATACAACTGTGTCTGCTGTGGGCTGGTTAAAGCTTCTCCGCGCTTTAAGGTTTCAGCCAAATACCGCTGGGTAATTTCTAATGATGCCTGCATCTGCACATATTTGGCTTTACCTAACCCTTTATGCTGACAAAAGTGATCTTTGGATGAGGAAAACAGAGATCGTAACGAACCAAACTCCCTTAACAGGAAATCAGCCAGCTCCAGCACATTCATCCCTTGGGTACCTGTACGAAGTAATATAGCGAGCAGTTCGGCATCGGAGAGGGATTGAGGGCCACGCGATAACAATTTTTCACGAGGCATGGATTCACTAGGAAGAAATTTTCGCTTCATATCAACTCCTGTATGTTTGGCATACAGAACTGAAAAATCCCCAAAACCGCAACTGACTTTGGGGATTTTTAGACTGAGTTCAATATTGCTTGAAGCGAGAGTGTTGGTTAAACCTTAAAGTGTCCAACCAAGCTTCCTACTTTGTCTCCAGAATGTGTTAAGCGGTGGCTGATCGATTCCGAGTATTTCAGGTTTTCACTCAGGTCATTCACAATGTGCTGAATGGTAACCAGATTCTGGTTAATTTCTTCAGACACAGCGCTTTGCTGCTCAGCAGCAGAAGCCGTTTGGGTACTCATGTCTTGAATCACAGAAACGGCATTAGAGATACCCGAGAGCGTTTCTTTTATTTGAACCGACTCTAACGCAGTCTTCTCTCCACGCTCTTGGCTAACATTCATGCTCGTGACTGCTTTATTAACACCTTGATGTAACGCTTCAATCATGTCGCCAATTTCTTTTGTACTGTTTTGTGTTCTGCTCGCAAGAGAACGCACTTCATCAGCAACCACCGCAAAGCCACGCCCTTGCTCACCCGCTCGCGCCGCTTCTATCGCAGCATTCAGCGCTAACAAGTTAGTTTGGTCGGCGATATCACCTATCACTTTAAGAACCTGAGTAATCTTACTGGTTTGTTGGCTTAACTCTTGGATAGCATCAGAAGTCAGGTCAACTTCATTGACCAAAGCGCCAATGCCTTCAATCGCGAGGTTCACTTCTTTTTGAGCTTCGATAATTTGCTGATTGGCAGATTCAATAGCTTGTGCCGTTGCGTTGGTGTTGTTCGCCACCTCACGAGAGGTCGCACTCATCTCAGTTACCGCAGTAACTACTTTATCGGTTTCTAAACAGTGCTCATTCATCTGCTGGCTGGATTTAGAAGTTTGCTTATCCAGTTCCATAGCTGCACTGCTTACATCATCGGCAGAACGTCGAATATCGGCGATCATCGGATGAAGCTTGTCCATGAAATCATTAAATGCTTTTGCAACTTCACCCACTTCGTCGTGACTTTCCACTTTCAAACGAGCTGTTAAATCACCGCCACCCGCAGCCACATCTTTTAGAGAGCCGACAATATGCTGCAACGGTGCTACACCACGAGCCACAAGCAAGCTCACAATCAAGCTGGTAATTAACAAGCCTAGGAAAGACAAACCGACAGCTGAATAGGTTTGATCATGCAAAACAGCCAAACGCTGCGTTTGATATTCGGCAAGCTGAGTATCGATATCATCGATGTAAATACCTGTACCTAATACCCAATCCCACTTCGGTAAATATTCTGCATAACCTAACTTTGGTGCTTGAGCCTTAATAGAAGGTTTTTGCCAAGAGAAGTATAAGAACCCATCACCCGTTTTAGCCGCATCAATTAAACCAGCAATAACAGGGACGCCATTCTCATCCTTTAATCCGTAAAGGTTTTTACCTTCCAGGGATGCGTTCATTGCGTGAAGGGTATTCACACCTTTTGAATCGTACGCAAAAAAGTAACCATCACTTTCAAAGCGCATCGATTTTAAGATTTCCTTTGCCAACGCTTTGTTTTCAGCGCTGCTGTCTTCTTCGTAAAGAGACTTAACCGCCGTCACACCCATCATCAGGTAGGCTTTTAGCTCTTGCTTACGGTTGTTAACTAACTGCTCACGATATTGAGTCAGCTCTTGTTGCAAACTGTTCATCCCTATCCAGTAATACACCATAGAGCTAACACTGGTTATCACAACTAACGGAACAACAGTTAGCAATAACAACTTGGTACGACTTCTCATCGAACGAAACATAAGTGCTCCAGCGTCTAATTTTTTATATTGGTTTTATTGATACATAAAACATTATCTTCCGGAGGCGTCTTTTCTTAAAGAAAATCTCACCGATGTGTAAGCAAAATCTCATATATTCCGCCTGTGTGGATTGTTAAGTTGACACAGCTCATACATATTCTGGGAGTTGTGCTAACATAACTCGCAGATTTTTTGAGGAATCCAGAATGCAAACTTTGGCAGGAAAAAAAATTCTGCTTGGCATCAGTGGGGGCATCGCCGCCTACAAATGCGCAGAATTAACGCGACGTTTGATTGAGCGTGGCGCACAAGTTCAAATAGTAATGACTGATGCTGCGCGTGAGTTCATTACACCACTTACCATGCAAGCCGTCTCCGGCAATCCCGTTTCTTACAGCTTGCTTGACCCGAGTGCAGAAGCATCAATGAGCCACATTGAGCTGGCCAAATGGGCAGACTTAGTGCTGCTTGCACCAGCAACCGCTGATCTTATTGCACGAATGGCAGCAGGTATGGGTAACGATTTGCTCACTACTTTAGTGCTAGCGACTGACGCACCAGTTGCAGTTTCTCCAGCAATGAATCAGCAGATGTACGGCAATCCGGCAACTCAGGAAAACCTAGTGACCCTTGCTCGTCGTGGCGCAATGATTTGGGGTCCGGCTTCTGGTCAACAAGCATGTGGTGATGTGGGTAAAGGCCGCATGTTAGAGCCGATGGATTTGGTTCATCACTGTGAAGCATTCTTTGGTCAAAAATCCCTATCTAGTGAAAAACCGTTAGATGGGAAACGCATACTGATCACCGCAGGTCCAACTCGTGAAGCACTTGACCCTGTTCGTTACGTGACCAATCACAGTTCTGGCAAAATGGGGTTTGCAATTGCTGACGCAGCAGCAAGAATGGGCGCGCACGTGACTTTAGTCTCTGGCCCTGTAAGTTTGGCTACGCCAGAACAAGTAAAACGTATTAATGTTGAGAGCGCGCTGGATATGCATGATGCTGTCATGCAAGCCGCGACAGAACATGATGTATTTATTGCTTGTGCGGCTGTGGCAGATTACCGCCCAGAACAAGTCGCTGAACAAAAAATTAAGAAAACAGGTGATAACGACACCCTTACCATCACTATGGTTAAAAACCCTGACATCGTCGCTTCCGTCGCAGCTTTAACAGAAAACCGTCCTTTCACCGTCGGATTTGCTGCTGAAACGCAAAACGTCGAACAATACGCACGCGGTAAGTTAACCAGTAAAAACCTCGATATGATCTGTGCTAATGATGTCTCTGTCGAAGGACAAGGTTTTAATAGTGATGACAACGCATTAACCGTATATTGGCCGCAAGGTGAGCAAGCACTGCCGTTGGCAAACAAAGCTGAACTGGCAAGAGCTTTAATGTTACTGATAAACAGCTTCATCAATAAAACGGACAATTAAACGCAAATCGTAGGTGGTAATGCCACCTACTTCCTCTTTAAATAGTCTCGAACTTACGAAGTAATGGCGTCTATTCCACGCAACCATTGCCTCGTGATTAGCAGTGATAACCAGAAGGAAGATACGGGTTATGGCCGGCAATAAAAAAACTAATCGCCGCGAAGAAATTCTCCAAGCTCTTGCTGAAATGCTAGAGTCAAACGAAGGTGCATCACGCATCACGACTGCAAAACTCGCCGCCCAAGTTGGCGTTTCTGAGGCTGCCTTGTATCGCCACTTCCCAAGCAAGGCGCGTATGTTCGAAGGCCTCATCGAGTTTATTGAAGAATCGTTAATGTCACGTATTAACCGCATTGTTGATGAAGAGAAAGACACTCTCAATCGCATTCGATTAGTGATGCAACTTATTTTAGCGTTCTCAGAACGTAACCCTGGCTTGACAAGAATTCTCTCAGGACATGCTCTAATGTTTGAGAATGAACGTCTGCGTGACAGAATTAACCAACTGTTTGAACGAATTGAAACTTCTTTGCGCCAAATACTACGAGAGCGTAAAATTCGTGAAGGAAAATCATTCCCAGTTGATGAAAAAACACTAGCCGCCCAGTTACTCGGCCAAGTTGAAGGAAGTTTGAACCGCTTTGTTCGTTCAGACTTTAAATACCAACCAACCGAAAACTTTGAAGAATACTGGGCATTACTCAGCGCACAAATTAAGTAAAGATAATGAGCAAAACAAGACCCGGCAAACCTGAGTTCTCCCTATCCCTGTTGCATCCCAAATATTGGGGGGTGTGGTTCGGTTTTGGTTTACTCGCCCTAATCGTCAACCTATTGCCCTACCGCATGTTGCTAAAGCTTGGCCATGCAATCGGGGCCTTTGGCATGCGCTTTGGTAAAAAACGGGTCTTTATTGCTAAAAGAAACTTAGAGCTCGCTTTTCCCGATATGTCAGAAGAACATATCGATAAAATGGTACTCGAAAACTTTAAAAACACGGGCATGGCTCTGATGGAAACCGGTATTACTTGGTTTTGGCCAACTTGGCGTTTTAAGCGTATTTTGGAAGAGAAAGACGTTGCGGTTGTACGCAAACATGCCGAAAACGGTAAAGGTGTTTTAATATGTGGCGTGCACGCTTTGAATTTAGAAATCACAGCTCGCGCCTTTGCGGTTATTGGCCTTAGTGGCTACGGTGTCTATCGTCCACACAGTAATCCTGCGTATGAATTTATTCAGTACCGTGGCCGAACACGCAATGGCAACCGACTCGTTTATCGTACCGATCTCAAGCTAATGATTCGTGTACTGCGCCACGGAGAGCGTTTGTTCTATTTGCCAGACCAAGACTATGGTCATAACAAATCAGTGTTCGTTCCATTCTTTGCCGTAGAAGAAGCATGTACGACAACGGGTACCAGCATTCTGGCTTACAGCAGCAAATGTGCGATTGTACCAGTGTCAGGTTTTAGAAACTCACAAGGTAAATACGAGCTTATTGCGGATCAATCCATTGAGGGCAATTACCCTCAACACGATGAAAAAGCTGCGGCAGCCTACATGAATAAATTTGTTGAAGAGATTATACTTCGCGCCCCAGAACAGTGGATGTGGCTTCATAAGCGGTTTAAATCACTGCCAGATGAAACACAAACCAATGCCCGATACCAGTAAATAAAAGGTTCTGCTTGTGAGCGACAACGATAACAGCATCAATAAATACTTACATAACCCGACTTTTCAGTGGTCTTTTCTTCACCCGAAACATTGGGGAACATGGATAGGTATCGCTTTCGCTGCACTATTCGCTTTTATGCCTGTTTCATTACGTGATGGATTAGCGCGTAAGCTTTCTCTATTGGCGATTAAGAAAAATGGTCGAGTGGTTCGTCGTGCTCGCGTTAACCTAGCTTACTGCTTCCCTGAGAAATCCGAGCAAGAACGTCAAGAAATCTTAGAAGAAACGTTTGTCAAAGCGGCCCAGTACATGTTGGGTTATTCTGAGTTTTTGGCTCGCTCAACCAAACATAACCAAAACCGCGGTGTGATGATTGGCGAAGAAAACCTATTGCCACTTCTTGATGCTGGTGAAAAGGTGATTATCCTTGCACCGCATGCTTGGGCCGTAGATTACCCAGCGGTAATGCTGGCTGCGAAAGGCTACAAAGTAACAACTATCATGAAGCCTCAGCGTAACCCAATCGGCGACTGGCTAATGCACGTTCAGCGTATGCAGTATGGTGGCCGTATCTTCGCTCGTGACGCAGGGGTTAAACCTTTTGTTCGCTCTATCAAAGATGGCTATTTAGGTTACTGGTTACCGGATGAAGATTTTGGCGCAACTAACTCCGTCTTCGTTCCATTCTTTGGTACAGAAAAAGCGACCTTAAAAGGATTTGGTAAAATGGCTCGCTTATCTAAAGCGAAAGTCGTTCCGGTCTTACCAGCGTACAATGACAAAACTCAAAAATACGAAGTGCATATTTTACCTGCGTTAGAAAACTTCCCAACCGGTGATGAAGAAGCAGATGCGCGCGCAATGAACCAAGCGATTGAAGACTTAGTTCGTCCTCATCCAGAGCAATATATGTGGCAGTTGTCACTTCTCAAAACTCGCCGTGATGGCATTGAGATTTATGACAACTCACATGATGGTGACCAAGAAAAACCGTTACCACCGACTCAAAACTAAAAAAGCCCCGTTAGGGGCTTTTTCATATCCATAACGCTTTATCAATTAAGCGTTAATACCATACTCAGCACGGTACGCTTTTACTGCATCAAGATGTTCGTTGTTCGTGCCTTTCTCTTCAAGGTAAGTCACAAGATCAGTCAGGCTGACGATTGAAACCACAGCACAGCCAAAATCGCGCTCAACTTCTTGAATAGCAGAAAGCTCACCTTTACCTTTCTCTTGTCGGTCAATCGCAACCAATACACCCGCTAAATCAGCACCGTTCGCTTTAATGATTTCCATTGATTCACGAATCGCAGTACCAGCGGTGATAACGTCGTCCACCAGCATAATACGACCTTCCAGTGCGCTACCGACTAAGTTACCGCCTTCACCGTGGTCTTTCGCTTCTTTACGGTTGAAACAGTAAGGCGTGTCCACATCATGGTGATCAGCCAGAGCTACAGCGGTTGTTGTTGCGATTGGAATGCCTTTATAAGCAGGGCCAAACAACACATCGTAATCAATACCTGAGTCCACAAGCGCAGCGGCGTAGAAACGACCTAGGCGAGCTAAATCACGACCAGTGTTAAACAGACCAGCATTAAAAAAATAAGGGCTCTTACGGCCTGATTTCAAAGTAAACTCACCAAATTTTAGCACCTGTTTCTCTAGTGCAAACTCTATAAATTCACGCTGGTATGCTTTCATTTTTCTCTTCTCTTCCGTAGTTACTAAAAAACGTTACTTAAAAAAATAGCCCCCAATTGGGAGCTATAAAAACATCATTCTGCCAGAGCCAATTTCTGAACCTGGACGATATCGGCAATGCCTTTCTTGGCAACAGCAAGTAAATCCAGCAGTTGCTCGTGGCTAAACGGTTCGCCTTCAGCAGTACCTTGAATCTCGATCATCTTGCCTTCTTCTGTCATGACAACGTTCATGTCTGTGTCGGCTGCTGAGTCCTCAACATACTCAAGGTCACAAAGCACCTCTTCGCCAAGAATGCCTACAGACACTGCGGCTACGTGGCCTTTCATTGGGTTCTTTTTCAAGCGGCCATCAGCAACCAGCTTTGCAAACGCATCCGCCAATGCAACGCTAGCGCCAGTAATAGAAGCGGTACGTGTACCACCATCAGCTTGAATAACATCACAGTCGACTGTGATCATCACTTCTGGCATAGCTTCTAAATCCACAACTGCACGTAAGCTACGCGCAATAAGACGTTGAATTTCCATGGTGCGGCCACCCTGTTTGCCACTTGCCGCTTCACGACGAGTACGCGAGTGTGTTGCACGAGGTAGCATGCCATATTCCGCCGTCACCCAGCCTTTACCTTGACCTTTCAACCAACGTGGCACACCTTCTTCAACGCTGGCATTACAAAGCACTTTGGTGTTGCCGAATTCAACTAACACAGAGCCTTCTGCATATGCCGTGTACTGACGAGTGATTTTAATTGGACGAACTTGATCTGCAGCACGATTGTCTGGACGCATAAGGTATTTACCTGTGTTGTGGAAACAAAGCTGTGTTAGTAAAACTAAGTCCGTAAAAACTCAGCCGGTAACCGAAATTTATTGGGCGAGGATTATATAGGAATTCCGATTCAGTTCCTAGGAGTGAATCTTCAACAACGAGATTAGCGCTCACCTATCCCATGTGTTTGTATGCTACTATTAGCGCTAATTAAATTGCAGAAGATTAATCAAGGATTCACTGATGATTTACAGTATGACGGCGTATGCACGCAAAGAAGTCAAAGGCGATTGGGGTAGCGCAGTATGGGAAATTCGTTCGGTAAACCAGCGTTACCTAGAAACTTACTTCCGCTTACCTGAACAATTTCGTAGCCTAGAGCCTGTGCTTCGTGAGCGCTTTCGTCAGCGTTTAGCGCGCGGTAAAGTCGAGTGTAACCTACGCTTTGAAGCAAACCCTGCTGCGCAAAGTGAACTTAAAATCAATGAAGCACTAGCAAACCAAGTGATTAAAGCTGCAGCTCAGGTTATGCACATGACTGGTGAACTGACTCGTATCAACCCATTCCAAGTGATGCAATGGCCGGGGGTGATGGAAACGCCTGAGCAAGATATGGATGCCATCAACCAAACACTTCTAGAAGCGTTCGATGAAGCAGTTAAAGAGTTTATTGATGCTCGCGGTCGTGAAGGCGAAAACATGAAAGAGTTGATTGAGCAGCGTTTGGTTGCGATCAGCGAAGAAGTAGTGAAAGTTCGCGCACGTATGCCTGAAATTCTGCAATGGCAACGTGAGCGTCTGTTCAACAAGTTTGAAGAAGCAAAAGTTGAGTTAGATCCAACGCGAGTAGAACAAGAGCTGATTCTTCTAGCACAAAAATCCGATGTTGCTGAAGAGCTGGACCGCCTAGATTCTCACGTCAAAGAAGCACGCAATGTAATGAAAAAAGGCGGCGCTTGTGGCCGTAAGCTGGACTTCATGATGCAAGAATTCAACCGTGAATCAAACACATTAGCATCCAAGTCAATCAGCACTGACATCACCGCTTCAGGTGTAGAACTTAAAGTGCTTATCGAACAAATGCGTGAACAGATCCAGAATATCGAATAACACTAGTTCCAAATTCCAGAATGCACAAAGCCCTTATTTATAAGGGCTTTTTATTAGTTCAAAACAAAGCATAATTCATTGTTTCAATCTGTTTTACGACTCTTTACTTGATTGAAAGTAAAAATATTGGCCACCTCAATTTGAACGTTGAAGGCAATTTTGAGATGACCAACAGACTCATAAGACAAACGAATTAATTTAGCTTTCCTTCATCCAAAGCAGAAGCAACCCAAACTAAAGGCGCATTCCAGTTAATCGTGATCTCATTAAACGACCACGCATTGATACTGTCTCTATAGCAGGTTTGACCCACACATAACCCTTTCAATGGCGCAGCAACAGGATCGCTGAAACTCACTGAGTTTGGTCCACCCACTAGCGCACCAGGCGCTGGAGCTGGTGAGTTTTCATCCGCAGCATGTGCCCAAAAACGGTGATGTGGGCTCTTAGCCGCATTGGTGCCGTAACCAGTGATGTAAGAGAGGTTCATTGGGTTAGCGCCAAGTAAGTAATCCATCGCATTTGCAGCCGCTTTCACATACTTAATATCGCCAGTGAAATCATTCGCATAAATTAAGAAGATAGCTCGGTTTACAAAGCTTGAGTTCGATCCCCATGGGTACTCTTCTACCGTGTAAGGAATGTGGTAACCCTCGTTTTCAATCTGCCCTACAAAGTTATCAGAGGTTGCGATTAGGTTGTTTCTTGCTACTTTAATCTGCTCTTCACCTAGTCCATTAGGAACAACCGCCAAACTTATCGTTGCTAAAGGCGCGGTGTACCCCCAGAACATTTCACCATCAGCTTCAATGTTGCCTTTTGGTGTCTCTAGATAATGAGGAGAAGCTTTCAGTGCTTTAAGGTACTTGCTGTTACCTGTGGTGATATAAAGTTCACTAGCAGCCCAGTAGAACTCGTCTGAAAGCTCTTTATCATCATAAGGACCTGATCCTGTGAAGTTATCATAGGCAAGAATATTAGGATTCTTGCTCGCCGCTTCCCAAGCCTCTTGCGCCGCATTCAAGCAGCTTTTCGAAAACTTAGGATCAATCTCTTTCCAAATTCGCGCACATTGAGCACCAATCGCTGACAAGTTCAACGTTGCAGCCGTCGTTGGGTGACCCACATATCGCTTCTGGGTGTCCATATGAGGTGGTAATGGCATACCAGTCCAAGCTTCATCAGCTACTTTATGGAAAGCCATACCTTTTGCGTCAATCTTAGTCAGTTTGAGTGTTTTGTCTTCAGACTGGTCACCGACAGGAACCGCAACAGGCTTGTCACTTTGGATCTGCATCGCCAACATAAACTCGATATTCCAACGAGCTTCAGACAATAAAGGATTCACGCCATTTCCAGCTTCAGGAATTTTCACCTTCCCTTCAGCAAAAGGAATAGGTGCGCTATCTAACCATTTACCTCTTTCAAACAGGTTCAATAGAGTCCAGGTTGAGATACCACTGTTCACTGTGTACTTACCATGGTCACCTGCGTCATACCAACCGCCAGTGACATCGACTGTAAAATCACAACCAGGCCATTTATTGCCCCAGCTGTCCGTCTTATCAAAACAGGTAACCACATCGCTCATATGACCGCCCGGGCGCGCTAAATCGTCACGCTGTACCAAGGCTTTATCGATATCAATACCACTGCGGTTTTGGTAGAAATATGACAACGCATCATACTTCAACTGGCTATAGGTATCTTTGTTGATGCTAAATGGGAAGCTCTCGTCTTCGTCGACTTTAACTTTCAAACCACTCAACTCTGATTTGTAGTTCGATAGGTCAATTTGGTGAATGAATTCACCGGAAGCTTTATTCAAACCAAAGACTTTGGTTCTGCCCATATCAATGTTGATATTGTTGCTGTTTGTTAACACCCACTTTAATGGCTCATTAGATTCATTGGTGACAAAGACAAACTTGTCGGCTTGAGGCAGGTAACCGACTTGGTTAGCGCGAACAGAACTGGTCTTTATCTCTTCAATATATCGTTCGCCAAGAATCGATACGTTGCTGACGCATATGGTGCCAACTTTCTGTGCCCCCATTTGGAACTGGAATTCTGTCTTCGCATCACTTTCAACATCATGATTGAAGTTAAACTTATAGCTCTTCTTCTGAGTCGAGACCTTTGTTTCATCAATAAAGTAATGCGTGTAAGGAGGCCCTTCATGCTGGATCAGCGCTTTCATTTGAGTGTCGACAGTCGCGTACGCATCAAATGAAACCTGATAGTCTGCGTTATTGGCTAAACCAATACCGCCTTGGCCTAAAATCACATTCCACGAGTTTTCACCCGGATTCCTAATTTCGACGCACGCTTCGCCATTATTGATTTTTACGTCTGCACCAGCATTCCACCAGCCATCCATACTACCGTCAAATTTACCGTTAATTATCTGTTCGTTTGCTAAAACCGAACCGGATGAAAGCATTAGTATGGTTGCCAATGAGAGTTTGAATTTGTGCATATTTACTCCTAGACATATGAATTACAACACGGTGAATGTAAGCGATTTCATATCTAAAAATTTGATGTCGGTGCACAAAAAAAACGCTCTAAAAATGTCTATTTTTCCCTTCGTGATACTACTAACACTTGCCTCAGAGTTTATGAATCTGTTTCAAGAAAAGCTCATCGATAAATCGACTTGGTAGACTGACGAACGATAAGATCAATCGGAGGTAACCTGACCTCGTGTCGCTCTCCGGAAAGCAAATTCAGCATAGATCTCGCACATAAGGCACCAATTTCTTCTATTGGCTGGCGCAAGGTGGTCAATGCCGGTGTGAAATATTGTGAAACGGGTAAATCATCAAAGCCAACCACCGAGACATCTTCTGGTACTTTATAACCATGGTCAGTCAGCGCTTTGATCGCGCCATAAGCCGTTTGGTCATTGGCTGCAAACAGTGCTGAGAAGTGAACTTTTGATTCGATTAATTCCACCGTCATTTGATAGCCGGTTTCAGATCTAAAATCGCCCTGCTTAATCAGCTTAGGGTTAGGCTTGATATTGGCTTCAAGCAAAGCTTTTTTATAGCCTTTAAGACGTGCTCTTGAGTCTGGTTGACTCTCTAGCCCTTTAATATGAGCGATGTTCATATGACCGAGTTGCAACAAGTGCAAAGTTGCAATATAGCCACCCATCACGTTGTCCAAATTGAGTGAACGGATATTTTCTCCCTCGATGTTATAGCCCACAGCTACCACAGGGACTGATTCCGCCGTTTTCAAAATCATTTGTTCGCTTAGGCTACCATTAACGATGATCATACCGTCAACAGCACATTTCATTAAATATTCAAGCGCATGCATCTCCAGCTTATTCTGCCAATGTCCGGTCGCCAGTACTAAAGAATAGCCCTGTGCCAACAGAACTCGTTCCATATCATTGAGGATACTACTGGTGTATGGACTGTCAGGGTGCTGAACTAGGACACCAATCGTCATAGAGCGACGACTTTTATCCTGCTGCATCTGGAAGTTTGGCTTGTAACCAAGGGTGGTAATAGCTTGTTCGATCTTATGACTCTTCTCTTCCGCAACATAGGTAGTCCGGTTCAAAAAGCGTGAAACGGTGCTGGGTGATACGCCAGCCAATTTTGCTACATCATAAACAGTTGGAGCTTTTTTCTTCTTGTTGGTCATAAGACTTACCCCCTCGTTCTATTTTTATACGCATATGAAGTATAAAGTGGGATTGGCTTTTACACTCAATCCCACACATTCAACCGTTGAACCACCCAATGACTCTATTTATAGAGATAGGCGTAGATCATTCCAGGACGGAAATAGCGTCCGGCTGTGTATTTCAAACCGGTACTCAACAACCAAGTGTGGAGTTCACGATAGTCGACGTTTGAAGGTAAGTTGGACAAACTCAACGCAAACGCCTCAATGTCCTGCGTCAGCTCTGGATTCACCCGACCATCATCAAACAAGTGACCAACCTTCTGTAAGTGCAGTAACAACTCACTCGCCACCTCTGACGTTAAGTCAAAGCGTTGTGCAATGTCGTTGTCGCTTACAGTAACAGAGCAGTTAAACCCTTCCGGAGCAGCGAAAGGAATTTTTGCCATGCTGTAAAGTGCCTGATAAACCGCATCCATCAAACGTTCTGCTTGGGCTTGCTTACCCGCAAGACGCAGTGCAGTGGCAACACTAAACTGAACACCAATCCAAACATCTTGCGCCTGAAACGCATCGTGAGGTCTACCATCTGCCAGCGTCATATTCGCAACACCCAATTTAGGACTGTTGGTAATAAAGTTGGTTTGATAGATAAAATCCAGAGTGCGTTCAATGCGTGAAGAATCAAACAAGCCCGGTAAATCGACCAGTTTCAGATAGCTGTCCGCCAATAGTGCGTCACCAAAACTGTTGTCGGAATCCGCTTCCAACTTGGCAAACTCAGCACTGAATGCTTGCGGCGCTAGCTCGATCAGTCGTTGTTTCTTTGCCAAACGTTGGTCGCGCTTGCTGATACTACTGTCTACTTCGTAAGCATCTAAATAAGCGTTGACCAAGCTAGCATCATGTACGGTATTACCCGTCAGCGTTAAGCCAAATTTTTCAAGTGATTCGAACCCGTTTCCAGTTAAATGCTTAGCCTGTACTGGTGTGATGAAGAAGTGGTAGTAGCCTTTTTGCTCGTCCCAAAGTCCGCGCTCTAATGTTTCAAGAGCATCCTTAGAACGTTGCGTATAACCCTGAGCCAACTCTTTCTCACCGACTAACAAAGCCAGTTCACTCGCGGCACGTAACCCTGCTATCCATAAGCTACCACAGTAAATTGAAACACCATGCGAAGCAAGATTATCAAAGGTATCATCAGTACCGCGGGTCAACGGCAGAGTGTCTCCATCTTCAATAAGATTGGTCAGATAATCGATACTCTCTTTCACGGATGACCAGCAACTTTCCACCACTTCGCGGTCGCCCGTTTTTTGCCAATGGCGATACACCATCAGAATGAATTTAGGCGCTAAGTCTTTCCACTCTTTGACGTTATGCCAGCTGTAAGCATCTGGCTCAATATCAAAAGGACTGCCCAGATCGTGAATGACTGCCCCACGTTCTGCTCTGCTGCCCTGATATTTCTCGTCGACCAGTTCTGCATAAGGCTTATCTTCATATTCCCAGTAGCGTCTCAGCTTTTCGTCGCTGTTCAAGATGGCTTTTGCGAAATGTTTCATTACGCAGCCATCAAGCTCTGGAAGTAGATAGAGCAGAGAAAATGAACCGTAGAAATACACATCTAGTGAGTTAAAAAATGGGTAATCAACACACTCTTTTACCAGAAGTACATTTTCCTTATCCCATACCGTAGATTCCGCTAAGAAGGACAAGCTGTTCATCGCCATGGTAGCGAAACGAAGCGCACTGTCATTATCAACAAAGGTTTGGCTGGCATTATCAAGGAACTCGCGCTGTTGACTGATAATGTTTTGCTCGATCTCGCTCAGTCTCGGTAAAGTCTGGTTGAGAATAGATTGCGCTCGCGATTGAGCTTCAAAATAACGGGCATAAGCTTTTTCACTTTCCCAACCATCCAATAGGATTTTGCTGTGATCCATCACTTGAGCAAATCGAAGTGCAATCGTCTCACCAGGTTTAAGAGTCACTTGCACACAGACCAAAGCACTTAATGGCTCTCGGCCACTATAGATACCACGATCAAAATGCGCATTGGTGCGGCCTGTTTTTAATGCTCGCTCAACTTGTTGATCCGCTTTGCTGCAGTAGACCTGAGGTTTGACGGACACCGTTACTTGCTCAGCCGTTACCCCTTCAAATTGGGTATGCACGCCATACAAAACCTCACCAGAGATATCGCCATCATAAGGTGAGTTCGATGTCATACTCACGCCATGGAACTCAAATCCAGCACCAGAGATAGTTACTGGCTGATGTTGTTGGCTAATGGCATTTTGAACTAAGTGACAACAAGAATCTTGAACACCTTCACGTGCTTTTTTATACGTTGAGCCGATCAAATTGCGCAATGGTTGAACCAAGGTGACAAGCTGAGTTTTGTCACTACGGTTACTCATCTCGAAGTGGTTCCAGTGCATCGGCAAGCTACAAAGCATTTGGTCGTTTTTCACAATAGGTGAAATGACCTGACGCGTTAGCGCAACAGACTCAAGCCCTTGATATTCAAACTCTGCGATCGGATAAAGAGCGCGGTACTCTATGTTGCTTGGGTCAATAGATTCAACGCTTGAACCATTATTAGCCGTCAGCGACAGAGCTCGTGCCGAGTTGTTTACCAATAAACCATTGAAGAAATCGATCACAACAAGCAACTGAGTTTCAAGGCTAGATGGATCGTTGGTGATCGCTTGTTGGGTTTTATCTGAAAATTCAATCTGCCAACGTTCAAAGTTGGATTTATTATTTAGATAGAACAAGCCTGAACGCAAACAATCCTTTATTCCAGAAAGAATAGAACCTTTATTATTCGCATGAGAAATATCAAAAGAAAAATTCGCAGGATAATATTTTAAGAACAGCAAAAACTCACCGACATTTGGTATATCCAAATTATCCAGAGAGTGTTCATCCATCACAGAAAAATAAAAATCATTAAAGTGAATGCTTTCATGCTCACAATCAACAAATATGCCTGGAATAAAGCTAAAGTTTGGGGTGTTACCTTGCGGGGTTAAGGTAAATGTCGACCCTACACCACCCACAGCCATCCCTGTATTAGCAGGAGTTGTTGAGATCGGGGTATACCAAGGTTGCAAAAACTCAACGGCATTCCCTTTACTACATAATGCACCCGCTTGACCTGAATACGATGTATATGGAATTTTATTTATCATAATTTCAAATCCAATATTGAATATTTAAACTCATCCTTTAATATCTAAAAAAAGGAGAATATTTATGTTTAAATTAATTAAAAACAATTTTGGGGAACTCAATTCCACAACCATATTAAACTCTGAACTTGGAATTCAAGTCGATATTATTCAAGACTTCGGTGCTATCATTAATCAATATCGAGTTAACCACAGTCCATTTTCATTTATTGTGGGATACCAAGACAGTCATGATTTAATTCAATCTCATCCTTTCTTTTCGCGTAGCGCAAAGCTCTTCCCCTTTCCAAATCGCCTAAAAGCAGGCCAATACCGCTATAGACAACGTGATTACACACTGGCAGCCAACTTTCCATGGTCTGAGCATGCAGTACACGGTTTGCTCTATAACCAACCTTTTAAACTGGTCGCGCATGAAGCCAATAGTGAATACGCCGAAGCCACATTTCGCTATGAAACCACTAAATTGGCGGATGGGTATCCCTTCGCATTTAGCCTTGATGTCCGTTATCGGATTGATTTTCAAGGAACCTTAAGCTGCAATACGACCATTACCAACTTAGGCACCGAACATTTCCCATTTGGAGATGCATGGCACCCCTACTTTTCTCTCGGCTGTGACCTCAAACATTGTCAACTCACTATGGCGGCTCATACCGAGATCGAACACCAAGACGATTTACCTACCGGGCAATATCTCTCTAGCAACGTCTTCTCTACCCCAACTTCGTTAGAAGACGTTAACCTCAATAACTGCTACCAGTTCAGTGACTCATCAGAGCAAACTCTTGCATTGATACGTGATGACAAGAGCGCTTCTTTGCAGTTCAACCAAGGCAAGGGCTACTCGTTCGTGCAACTCTACACGCCTCCTTCGGAGCCTAGTATTGCGATTGAGCCAATGACTTGCCCTGCTGATGCATTCAATAATCACATTGGTCTACTGGAGCTGGCTCCAGAGGAAACCGTTCAATTTGAGTGGCAATGCCAAGCCATATTTGTCTAGTTCTATTGGCGAGTTCAAAAAGTGGGGAGCGCAATGCTCCCCTCATTCACTAGCCGAGTCTTACCTCTACTTGATGTTCACCTTCAGTAAACACTGGCACTTTGTTCCCAGCTAGGACTTCACCATTCACGCGTAACTCCGCCACACCTTTACTTACCTTGTCTGGGTTGGTTACGTGAATATGGTAGGTCGCACCACGGAACTGGCGTTTAACGCGAAACTCTTTCCAATCAACTGGAATACAAGGATCAACAATTAAGCCATCAACGTCAGGACGCACGCCCAAAATCCATTGCGTTCCGGCAACATAAGTCCAAGACGATGTGCCCGATAACCAAGCGTTTCGGCCAAGACCAAACTGCGGATGCTCATCACCAAGGATGTTTTGCGGGTAGCAGTAAGGTTCAGATTCAAAGATATCAATCACATCATTCTTTGATGCTGGGTTAATTTGGCGGTAGTACTCGTAAGCACGATCACCGTTACCCATTTTCGCTTCAGCAATCATCACCCAAGGGTTGGAGTGGAGGAAAATACCGCCATTTTCTTTCGCACCCGGTGGATAAGTTGAAACACCACCAAGGTTCGGGTTAAAGCCATTGTAGCCAGGGGTTGAAAGCTTAATGCCGTTTGCCGTATTGAGTTTGGTGTATACCGAGTTAAGCGCCTGAGTCGCGCGTTCTTGCTCAGCAAACCCTGCAATCACTGGCCAGCTTTGACCATTGGTATAGATTTGGCCCTGCGCGTTGGTATGAGAACCGACAGGTTGTCCCTGCTCGTCAAAGTAACGAACAAACCACTCACCATCCCAGCCACATTGGTTAACGATAGCTTTCATCTGCTCATACTGTGCCTGATATTGCGCGGCACGGTCATCTTCACCACGCAAGCGGCACAGATCGAGCATATCGAGTAACGCTTTACCGTACATGCTGGCAACCATTAGAGACTCAGCACCCGTTGGCAAGTTCACTGTATCGTTCCAGTCGGCAAAACCAAGCAGTGGCAAGCCATGTTGACCCGTATTACCACGAGTGAATTCAATCGCGCGACATAAGTGTTCCCACACGCTCGCCGATTCTAGCGGTTTGCCTTGCTTATCTTTTTGATAGAACGGGATTAGCTTATCGAGAAACTCTGCATTACCTGTTTCTTTGACGTACTGCGTTACTGCATAAACAATCCACAAGTGGTCATCGCCATAGTAATCAGGGCGATCTTCTTCTTCACGAGAGTCACCTGCGTTCGCTTCCATCGTAGATGGGAAGAACTGGTGCATCGCTGAACCATCAACGTTTTGCACCGAAAGCAGACGCTCGATAAACTCGCGCGCTTCTTCAGGCATATGAGTGATAACGCCCAGAGTGTCTTGTGAAGAGTCTCTGAAACCAATCCCACGAGCACCGTAGCCAAGCTGATACAAAGACAAATAGCGTGACCAGTTTTTCGTTGTATGACACTGACGTGGGTTGTGAATATTCAGCATTGAGTTCATTGCTGGATCAGGCGTTTCAACCTGAACTGCCGCAAGATAGTTGTCCCAATGAGTAGCCAGAGCGTCAAACGCCTTATCCACTTCTTGATGATCACGATACTTCGCAAGCATAGGTTCAGCTTGTGCTAGGCTCGGCATTTGCGTTAGCTGTACAACGGTACGTTCGTTCTGCTGTGGTGCTAACCAACCTAAACGCAAGTTTAATGCGCCAATGTTGTCACCACGCAGACATTCACTATTACCCAGTTCAGCAGTAAACAGTTTTTCAGGCGCAGCCCAGCTGCCATAACCCATATTACCGAGGAACTTCTGGCGATCACCATCAAATGAAGTCGCTGGGCGATCTGCCGTCATCAGGTTTACCGCGTAGTCGCGTTTCATAAAGGCATACTGCTCTAGAACCGTATGTCCAGATGCTTGTTGATGCGCTTTCAAAGTCATGGTTTGAGGTACCCAGTCTGCGTTAACCAGTTGTTTTAACGCGTCAAAATGGGTGAATTCAAACACAGGCACAACATCTACATGCAGCTCTTCATCACTTATGTTAGTAACTTTGATGTCTTCAAGTAACACAGGAGCATCTTTAGGCACAAACAGAGTGACTTCACATCGAACGCCATAGCCTTCTGAAATGATTTTTGTGTACGAAAGACCGGTGTGGTTTTCGAACTTTTCCAACGGCTTTAATGTTGGCGTGTAAAAAGGTGAAAATACTTCAACTTTACCTTCACGGTTAGTCACTTTCAGATAGACAGTAGAGCCTTTAAAGTCTGAGTTAGGCAGTTGGGTAATGTATTTGGTGATGCGGTTCAGCGCAGGGTCACCTTTACACAAAACAACACCACCGTTACTGTCAACCAGACCACCAAACTCCAGTGTACCTACATAGTTACACCACTTAATCGGTGTACAAGGAGTGGTGGCGATATATTCTTTATTGTTATCGTCAAAATATCCGAATTTCATATCACTATCCTTAGCTCCCATACGTGTGGGAGCTAACTATTAAATTGATTCTTGGGTCTTATATTGAGACTGGTTACTAGTGAGCCAGTGATTTTTCACTCAGTGCGTCAAACAAGTGAATAGCATCCAGGTCAACGTAAAGTGTCTGTTCTTTGCTCTCCACTTCTGCGGCCTGTGTTTCTACAGTCAAAGGTTGACCGCTCACTTCTGTTCTCAGCAGGATGCTCGCACCAAGCAGCTCTTTGTCTTTGATAGTGACTGGAATCGGCAGCACACGGTCATGATCGACTTGCTCTGGACGCAAGTGGATATCGGTTGGTCGAATGCCAAAGTGCAGAGCAAGATTCTTAGAAGCATGCGCTTTAAAACGCTCAGGGAGTGGAATTTTCACATCACCCAAAAGAATAAAGTATTCATTCTGCTCACTAATCAATTTCGCATCTAACATGTTCATTGACGGGTTACCGATGAACTGTGCAACAAACTTGTTTGCAGGACGTTTAAACACTTCCGTTGGCGTACCAACCTGTGCCACATAACCGTCTTTTAGAATTACGATGCGATCTGCCAATGTCATCGCTTCAATCTGGTCATGAGTTACATAGATAGTGGTTGTTTTCAGCTCACGGTGCAGCTGTTTGATCTCTTCACGCATCACACCACGTAGCTTGGCATCAAGGTTAGATAGCGGTTCATCAAATAAGAACACTTTCGGTGTACGCACCATCGCGCGACCCATCGCAACACGTTGACGCTGACCACCAGAAAGCTCTTTCGGTTTACGGTCCAGCAGCGCTTCTAGCTCCAGCATTTTGGCTGCTTTGCGAACTTCCACGTCGATGTCAGCTTTATTCATTCCTTTAAGCTTGAGAGCAAAGGCAATGTTTTCATACACAGTCATATGTGGGTACAAAGCGTAGCTTTGGAACACCATCGCCAAATCGCGATCTTTAGCGTCAATCTTGTTCATCAACTTATCGTCAACATAGATTTCGCCAGAAGAGATGTCTTCAAGTCCCGCAAGCATACGTAGCGTAGTTGATTTACCACAGCCAGAAGGACCAAGGAAAACCACGAATTCGCCATCATTTACTGTGAAATCAAAGTGCTTAACAACGTCCACATTTCCAAAAGACTTTTTAATTTTACGAAATTCAACTTTAGCCATTACTTGTTCTCCTCGGCGCGCTCTAGAAGCATATTGCGGTACGCAATAGCGCTCTGCTTCAATGTTCTTTTCTGGGTTGCATAGTCAACATGGACGATGCCGAAACGCTGTTCATAGCCAAATGCCCATTCGAAGTTGTCCATTAAACTCCAAGCAAAATAGCCATCGACACGAACACCAGCACGGATAGCGTTATCAACCGCTTCTAGGTGCGTTTGGAAATAACGAACACGTTGTTCATCATTGACGACACCATCAATAATTGAATCGTTACCAGCCGCACCATTTTCCGTAACATATAAAGGCGGTACATTGTCGTAACGCTGATCAAGCCTGACTAGAAGATCAGTTAGACCTTGTGGATAGATTTCCCAACCGATGTGAGTATATTCAGCACCTTCTGGTTTGATTGTTTCAATCTCATTATGCTCATTGAAACGAGCAACACTTCGGCTGTAATAGTTGATACCAATGTAATCCACTGGTGCCGACATTATTTCCAAGTCGCCCGCTAAGATCATTGGCATATTGGCTTTTTGTTTTTCAACCACCGCGCTCGGATATTGCCCCTTGAGTACAGGGTCAATAAACCAATGGAAGTTCTCGGCTTCACAATAGTCAGCCGCCGCTTGATCTTTTTCGCTCTCCGGATAGCTCGGGCTAGCATTAAATACAATGCCGTGCTTAGACTCAGGAGCATTCTTTCTTAGTACTGGCATGGCTAAACCATGGCCTAACATCAGGTGATGAGACGCGAGGTAACCTTCTTTATCACCTTGAATACCAGGTGCATGTTCACCCCAACGGTAGCCTAAGAAAGCGGCAACAAATGGTTCGTTAAGTGTGGTGTAAACATCGATCTTGTTACCAAAGTGCGCACTGACTACGTCCGCATACTCAGCAAATTTGTACGCAGTTTCACGGTTCAGCCAACCACCTTTGTCTTCCAAATATTGTGGAAGATCCCAATGGTAAAGCGTCACATAAACTTTCAAACCGCGTGCATGACACTCATCGATGATCTGCTCATAGAACTTAAGACCTTCAGGATTAACCACGCCGTCTTGAGGCAAGATTCTTGGCCATGCAATCGATAAACGGTACGCATCCACACCTAGGTCTGCAATCATTTCGATATCTTGCTTCCACAAGTGGTAGTGGTCACAAGCAACATCCCCGTTGTCACCTTTATCTACTTTGCCAGGCACCTTGCAAAAAGTATCCCAGATAGAAGACGTACGACCGCCTTCATTAACACCACCTTCAATCTGATAAGAAGACGTCGCGACACCGAAAACAAAATCTTGAGTAAGTAGTGCCGAATCTTTCGGCAGTTGATATTTATTTATTGTCATTTTTTTAACCTTTTACTGCACCGGAAGTTAAGCCACTAATCATCTGTTTAGACGCAAATAGATAAGTCACAACCAGAGGAAGAATCGAGATAGTGGTGCCCAACATTACTGCTCCCCAAGGAGTATTAGGAATACCTTGTACACTTCGTAGTGCTTGCGTAATCACGTAGTTTTCTGGTGAGTTTAGTACCACTAGAGGTTGCATAAACATGTTCCAGAAGAAGACGAATTGAACGATAGCCAGAGTAGCAAGTGCTGGTTTCATCAACGGTAATACCACACTCCAATACGTTCTAAACTCGCCCGCACCATCCAGCTTCGCCGCTTCAAGAAGCTCTTTTGGAATCGAAGCAACCACGTGCTGACGCATCAGGAAAATACCAAATGGAGTGGTAGTAAACGGAAGCCATACCGCCACATGGTTATCCAACAAGCCTAGGAATTTCACAATCATGAAATACGGGATCAGGCTTAACACTGGTGGAATCATCATCGAGCCAACCAGCATGCCAAACAGGATGTTTTTGCCACGGAACTTAAACACCGCAAACGCATAGCCGCCCATACTACAGAACAGCAGTGAGATGGTTGTGCCTAGAAACGCAACGTAGATAGAGTTAAACATCGCCTGCCAAAACGGCATGATTTGTTGCAGTTTGGCGTAGTTGATAGCTAGGCTGTCACCAATGGCAAAACTGATTCCCGTGCCAAAGATCTCCGAACGGTCGCGTGTCGAAAGCAGAGCGGACCAAATAAATGGGAAAACAGTCACAATGGCTGACACAATCAGCACAATTGCCAGCACAAACATCAAGATCTTGATGAAACTTTCAATCACTCTGTCGCTAGGCTTAATCGAAGCCCATAACGACGAGTTTGATGTAACAGATTGAGTCGTCATGTTATTGCTCCCCCAAACCTTTTTTACCGAAGAAGAAGAATTGAACCATGGTACAAGCGGCAATCAGAGCAAACAGCAACCAAGAAATAGCTGACGCCGTACCCATTTCAAGCCATTCCCAACCCACCTTGTACAAGTACATAGAGATAGTAAGACCAGCCTGACCAGTACCACCGCCTCCGCGCGTCAATACGAACGGTTCTTCAAACAACTGCAGGTTACCGATGATGGTCATCGTGACAGCGAAGAAAACAAACGGGCGAATCATAGGTAGTGAAATGTTCCAGAAGCGACGAAGTGCGTTGGCACCGTCCATACGTGCTGCTTCAAGAATGTCTTTCGGAATCGTCATTAAGCCTGTGGTGTACAGTACGATGTTGAAACCTGTGTACTTCCAGAACACCATGATGGCGATAGATGGCTTAATCAAAGTTGCATCATCCAACCAGCGAATTGGCTGGAAATCGTTAACCCAAGCAAAAGCCCAGCCAAACAGGGAACTGTCAGCCAGTGCGATCAAGGTTTGGTTGATGATGCCGGAATTTGGCGAATACATGTTGAAGAAGATCAGTGATGCTGCAACCGTAGAAGTGATATACGGAAGAAAATAAGCTGATGTTAACCAATGACGGATTTTATCCCCCATTGACACAAGAATGTATGCAACTGGAATGGCAATTAAATGCTGAGCTACGCCTGATGTGATCGCTAACCAGAAAGTATTTTGTAGAGAACGCCATAGCCAAGGGTCAGTCAGAGCAATTTGGTAGTTTTCAACTCCCACATATTTCATCGCTCCCAACCCTTCCACTGGGTTCCATGAATGAAACGACAAAAACACAGAAAAAAGTAACGGAAAAATTCCAAATACAGAAAAAATAACTAAAAACGGCAACAGAAACGAATACGGTGTAAGCGCTTTCAAATTCAGGCGAGAAAAAAGGCTTTCTCCGCCTGATGTTTTCACTGAGTTACCTGTAGATTGGTTCATAGTAACAACCTCTTACCTAGGGAGGCGTAAGTAACGCCTCCCAAAATTAAAACAACTCTGGCTTACATATTGCGCGTGCGACGTTTAATCAAGCGCTCTGCTTCTTCAAGTGCAGTCTTGATATCTTTGCCTTCGTCCAACACTTCCATCAGTGCATTTTCTAGAACGATAGAACGCGCCACGTGGTCACCTTTCGCTGGTGCAACTGGCTTGATGTTTTTCGCTACTTCAGCAAACAACAAACGAGCTTTCTGACCACCTAAGAAAGGCATTTCTTGTTCAAACAGAGGGTCATCGTAAGTCGTTACGTTTGCAGGGAAAGCTGCAATAGTTTCAAAGTGTTTAAGCTGTACATCACGACGAGTTGTCATGTATTCAATCAACTTCCACGCTTCATCTTGTTTGGTTGATTGAGTAGGGATAGAAAGGAAAGAGCCACCCCAGCTACCGTAGATACCATCAGGTAGATGAGATACACCCCATTTGCCCGCAGTTCCCGGAGCAATCCAGTTGTTTAAGTGGCCAAGTAGCCAAGCACCAGATAGCTGAGTTGCAAACGTACCGTTACGGAAACCTTCATACCACTCGTTTGACCAAGCTAGAATTTGGCCATCTAAGCCTTTGTCACGAATTTTTTTCGCAACTTCAAATGCGTGTACAAAGCGCTCAGAAGTGACCACTGGGTTACCTTCTTTGTCGAAATATAGACCTTCGCCTTCAGGTACGGTGGTAAAGATAATGGCTTGCGCTACGTCTGCTGCTGACGCAATCAACTGAATGTTTTTTGCTTTTAATTTTTCGCCGGCATCAATGTAAGAGTCCCAGTCTTTGATCGCTGCATTAACGTCAATACCCGCGTTTTTAAAGATATCGGTACGGTAGTACATAACACCTGGACCAAGATCGACAGGCATACCATAAACTGAACCATCAGCGCCTTTACCTTGTGCCCAAGCATAAGGAGCAAAACTATCAGCATATTTATCAGCACCGTATTTTTCAGACAAGTTAACTAAGCCACCAGACGCTACAAACGGACCGATTTTCTCTACATCCACAACAATCACATCACCAGCGCCTGAACCGGTTGCAAGGTTAGTCGTTAACTTAGTGTGGTGGTCACCATGGTTGTTCATCAGGTAATCAACTTTAATGCCCGTTTCTTTCTCGAAGTCAGGTAGCAGAACTTTCAAGCTGCTATCAAAATCAGGGAAACCATCAAAACGGATCTGGCTATCAGCTGCGGTTGCCGTTGTAGCAAGTCCCAGCGCAATCGCACTCGAAAGTGCTAAGGTCTTAAATTTCATGCTTTATCCTTAATGTAGTTATAGGGTACTCGTTATATCCTTGACTGAATCTCGCACTACTAACGCAGGGTTGAGTTTGAAATTCACATCTTGTTTATTCTTGTTAAGCTTTTGCAAAGTGAGCTGTACTGCCTCAATGCTCATCTGCTCAATCGGAAAATTAATCGTGGTTAAAGAAGGTGTGAGATAACGAGCAAAAATATTGTCATCAAACCCCACTAGTGAAACATCATCAGGAATCGAATAACCGGCTTCCCGTAGCACCTCAAATGCTCCAAACGCCATATGATCATTTGACGCAAAAATCGCGGTGAACCGACAATCTCTCTTCAGCAATTTTTTCATCGCGATAACACCGGTTTCTTCAGTAAAACCTGCTTCAGAAACCAGCGCTTCGTCATACTCCAACCCTGCATCTTCCAAGGCTCTTCGATAGCCTTGTAAACGTCCTCGAGCATCAGATTTGTCTAAAGGACCGGTAATACAAGCGATCTCGGTATGGCCTTTCTGTAACAGATATTCGGTAGCGAGTTTTCCCCCCAGCTCGTTATCAATATCAATACAGCTTCGGTACATCTCTGGAATAAAGCGGTTCACCAAAACCACTGGAATGCCCTGCTCTTCCAAAGAAATTAAGTAATCATCACTCAGGTGCTGAACATGAAGAATCAAAGCATCGACTCTGCGCCCCAGCAGAAACTCCACAGACTCGCGTTGTCCCTGTTCAGTATTTGAACCCGCGGTCACGATGGCATGGTAGCCAAAGCGACGTAGGTTCTCTTCCAAGCAATGAAGAATGCCCGAATAAAAAGGCCCACCAAGTTCCGGAACAACAATTCCCACACTGCCAGTACGACTCGATGCTAAAGCCTGTGCGATGGAGTTAGGACGGTAGCCCAGCTCTTTAATCGCCTTTTCGACTTTTAACTTTTTATCGTGACTCACACGACTAGTACCATTTATGACTCTGGATACTGTCGCCTGAGATACCCCCGCATGCTCAGAGACGTGTTTAATTGTTGCCACCGATACCTCAATACTACTTCTGTTGAAAACGCTTACAAGGCTAGTATTCCGCAGATAGTGTGAATAATGAGTGAGTATGGTCACACTAATTTTTTGGAAAAAATAGAGCTTTCATAAAAGTAGAGAGTTCTTACAATTTCCCGACCGCTCATGAAACAGTTTCATGAAACCAATATTTCCCCAAATTCATCGGTAATTAAAAATATTCTTGGTAAAAAACCAAAAGCATTTAAAACACCAATATTTAATACTTATTTATACAACTTATTTATTTCTTTCTTCCGCTTGCAAAATAAAACTTTCCGTCAATTCAAATTGAATTTCAGCCAAACGTTCTAATTTTTCACCATGCTCTGCCACTTGAGTTGAACGCTGCAAATTTTGCTCGGATAACGAATGAATATGACTGACATTTTTCGTCACTTCACTGGCAACAGATTGATGAACAATAGTCGCTGAAGCGATTTGCTGACTGCGATGAGACACTTGATTAAGCAGTTCATGCAACTTCACAAAACGACCATTAACCTGCTTGGCTTGCTGCATACTTTGCGTCATGCCAGAGAGGCAGTTGGAAATCTGTTTGCCAGCAATATCCGTTTGACGCTGCAAACGCTCAATTTTATTTTGAATTTCCTTCGCACTATGCGTAGTTTGAGCCGCAAGAATCCTGACCTCATCAGCAACCACAGAAAATCCTCGCCCATATTCACCCGCGCGAGCCGCTTCAATTGCAGCGTTTAACGCGAGCAAATTGGTCTGTTCTGAGATACCAGAAATGGTATCCAAGATAGATTCAATGCTGATGCTCTCTTGTTCCAGAGCTTGATTCGTTGCAGTCACTTGATTTAGCTCTTGAGAAAGTCGCTCCAACATAGCCACATTCTCAGTCATATCTATCTGCGCTTTATTGGAGTGTTCCACGGCTTCTGTCACTAAAGTAAGTGAGTGTTCCGTCGATTGGGCAATATCCGTCACTGAACATTCAATTTCTTCCATCGCGGAAGCCACTGATACCGTCTGCGAGGTTTGCTCATAGATAGCGCTATTGAGCTCGGTACTGATGCCCTGATTCGTCAGGGATGTGCTGTTGAGCTGGGCACTCGATTGACGTATACGTTCAATAATCAGCGATAGGTGACGAACGACTAGATTGACCTTCTCTGCCACTTGTCCAAACTCATTACTTGCCGAATACTCCACTTCCTGAGTCAAATCTTTTGCCGCGATTCGATTCAAAGCATTAAGCAAAAGTCCGGTCGCTTTACGCACCATATTGGTAAAACTCAGCACCAGACATGTGGTAATCAAAATGGAGGCCAGCGAGATAGCAATAAACAGCGAACGAGTCTCGCTCGACGCTTGTCTTGCTTCATCATAAAGTTGGTTGGCGATTTGGTTTGCATAACTAGAAAGGTTGTCGACATTCGCCAACTGAGCATCAATTTTTTGTTCCAGTTGGGAACGTAATTCTGCGAGATTCTCAGCTTGTTCAACCACATCAACATGCATCTTTACTGCACCTGTTGGTTGGAAAGTGAGTTGTTTAAGTACGGATAGTGGTGTTTCAAGCGAAGAATAGAGCTTTGAGTGATCTTTGAGCAGCAGTTGTACACTCTCTTCAAGATACCGCTTGCGATTGTTCAGACGACGAGCTACTGAGCGAAGCTCCGTCATATCCTGCAGTTTGAACACTTCGTTAGCTTCGTTGTTCAACAAACCAACTTGGCTAGTAAGTCCATCCAGGGCTTTTAGCGCCTCTGCCGAATCTGCGCTGCTGCGCGCACGTTGAAGCGCATTACCCAGCTGAGTAACGAGTGATTGGAACTGGGACTGCAACAGATAGCTCTGGTCTAACTGATCTAAGTAACTGGCATGTGCGTCAATAACAGCATTCAAAACTATTAATACCTGCTCTCCCTGCACTGTGATTGGCTCTACGTAATCATGCAAGTCTGGTCGTTGTTGTGTTTGAGCAACAAACCAACGAAGCTGAGTATTATAAGTCTCGATATTGGTTTGGATTGACTCAACAAAGGGCGGCAGTTCATCCAGATATTGTGCCGATAAGTACGGCGTTAAGCTGCGGTTAATGTTAAGAAAGTCGATGGTAAGCTGCGCTGAACGGAGCATCAGCGGCGTAGCATCTTGCGTAATGGATTCCATCTTGGCTGTAACGCTCTGGTTACTGCTGACAGAAAGCCATGCAGACCCGATCATAATTGCAATGACACACACACAACCAAGATAGAGACGAGAAACTAACGATTGAAAGGGCATAAACCACCCACTACATGCTGTTGTTTGCAAGATAAAAAATGGGCACATAGGTGCCCAAAGTTTGGAGTTAAATTGGTTGGTAAACCAAGCCCCAATAATCTGCCTTTGGGGCTAAAACATAGATAGACAGTAAACTATGAGTGGATTACCACCATGCTTCGAACATTGCACCTACTGCAACTGTATCGACATTTGTTGAAGTAGAAGAACCAGCTTCAGTCGTTTCAACATCACCCACAGTTGTGTAGAAGCGAAGCATTGGACGGCTCCAAGGTAGGCCACCAAGTGAAACGTTTTGAGATAGTGTTACTTTCCAGCCATTCACTTCTTTACCACTGTCATGATCTTCCATTGCATAACCCGCTTCTAGCCAAGTTGAATGCACTTCATCCCATTGGTATTGAGGACGAACGATACCAGCGTATTCGTTTCTCTCAAGATTATCACCCGCATCATTTACAACATCTTTACCTGATAGATTTTTGTATGAAACGAGATAATCGATAATGAACTGATCAGATACTTTGTAGTTACCTTCTAAGCTGGTATACAGAACGTTAAAGTCATCGCCTTTTAAGTCAAATGCAGAATCATCCGCACCATCAGTGTACTTCGTAACCAGTTTGTTTGAGCTGCCAAGGCCTAATACTGCACCGACTTGCCATGAATCTTCATTGGTTTTGTCTGCGCCGGCTTGGTCTGAAGCGAAACCGTAGTTTGCGTATAGGTCTAGATTACCGATACCCGCATTGATGCTGTGCAGTTTCGAAGTAATCGCGTAAACACCAGTATCATTGTTTAAGCTGCCAGCAGAAGAGTCGACTTTACCGACAAAGCCCATATCTAGCTTAGCGCCACCAAGATTTAAGTTGTTGAAACCCGCACCCTGACCATCGTGAGTGAATACGAAGTAATCGTTCAAACCTTGTTGTAGACGACCGTGGAAATCACGACCTGCCCACATATACAACTCAGGTTGGCTTTCAAATATGTTGGTTACACCTGCGTACATTTTTTTCAAACTTACACCGCCAGCAGAACCACCAGCAGGAATCCAGTCACGATGAGACCACTCATCAATCATCAAAACTAGGTCCCACTTAGCGCCGTTGTCTGCTTGGAATATTTTGCCAAACTGGAACTCACCGCCGTTAGCTTCGTTGCCAAGACGACCCAGAGACTTACCTGAGCTACCAACGAGGACATAACGGTTATCGCTATCTGAATAATGTGCGCCGTAGCGAGCATAGCCAGAGAAGACAATTCCTTGAGGCACTTTTGTATCTGGCGTCAATACAGCTTGTTGTTGATCATTTACATAATCAATTTCAACAACCTTAGATTCCAGCTCTTGAATACGCTTTTCTAAAGCTGAAATATCGGTATCTGCCGCGAACACAGAGGCAGAGGATAAAATAGATGCCACAGCAAAAGTTATTGGTAAAACTTTAAAGTTCTTCATGTTATTTCCCTATTAAATTTAGGTTTGTTCTAATTCAGGAAAATAATAAGTAATGAAAGGATTGAAAATATTTGCCGACTTCACACCCGTGTATCGAAATAATTAACATGAAACAAGCGTGAAGAGTTTTAGATAGGGATATTAAATTGAATTCAATTAGTTAAGAATGAACTTCCTAATTTACCAACAATGAAATCGCTTTCATTTCATGAGATTTAGCGAATTTTGTCACGAAAACTTTGGACAAATAATGGTTAAAAAGCAAACCGCCCATGAAAACTTTCAATATCATGAAAAATTTCACGGGCAATTGTCTCTCATCGGTATATAAAAACAGCTTTATGTTACAGAAGTTTGAACCTAACCCAAGATGATGAACGCCATCTCACCAACATAATGATGCCACGCACCCATTCATCTAAAGCTATCGCCATCCAAGCACCAATGACCCCAAAGCCCCAATGAATACCTAAAAGATAAGAGAAACACACGCCAACACCCCACATACACAGTATGCCTATTTGTACAGGGAAACGAACGTCCCCCGCCCCTTTCAAAGCAGAGATAAAAACAAGGTTAAACACACGTCCTGCTTCAAGAATGATCGACCCCATCACTAATGTCCCTGTGAGATACAAGATCTCCGGTTGATGAGTAAACAGAGGCAATATCGAATCTCGAAGCAAATAAATAGCACTGGCCGCAGAAATAGAGACAACAAAACTCACCAAGAAATAGATCTGCACCCGCTTAAGAATACTCTCTATCCAGCCTTTACCTATGTAGTAACCCGTCTGAATCTGGGTTGCTTGACCTATAGCTAAAGCGAAGGCAAACGAGAAACGCGCGATATTTTGAGCATAGGTAAAAGCAGCAAGCGAAGCAGTTCCCATTTGCACAACAAAGTAGACAATTGCAATCTGTGCCATGTTATAGGACAACACTTCACCAGCATTCATTCCGCCTATTTTAAGAATTTTTTTGTATACCCCAGCAGGAACGTTCTTTAATGAACCCATCGGCAATGAAATAGGACTGTATTTCAATATAAAGCCAAGAGTTACCGTTCCAACAACCTGACTCACAACCGTCGCTATCGCCACGCCTTCAACCCCATAAACAGGCAACCCAAACGGCTGATAAAGCGCAATATAGTTACCAACCACATTCAACAAGCCACTAACCATGTTCACCACCATAGGTGAGCGAGAATAGCCATAACTGCGCAGAATAGTGGTAAAAACAATACCAATCGTCACGTTAAACGTCATTGCCCCACTGATGACGAGATATTCTTGGGCATAAAGTTCGACTTGAGGTTCGAGACCATAAAAAGAAATAAAATGCACCGCACCCAGAACTGCAACGACGCTGAGCAACAAACCTACGACCACGGAGAGCGCAATACTCGCAATGCCTACATTAGTCGCATCCTGGGTTCGTTCCGCTCCATTGTATTGAGCAATAAGAATACCGGTGCCACTGCTGACAAATGTAGAAACAATGATAAGGAAAAATGTTAGCTGAGTGATAACCCCAACGGCTGAAACCGCTTTATCTGAATAACCAGAAAGCATAAATACATCACTGGTACCGAGTGCAGTCCTTAGCAAAATTTCCACCAATATTGGCCACGTTAAAGCAACAATAGACATACGTTGATGAAATTTTTCATTTTTGGGCATTATTTTGACCTTAAAAGGGATAGTAACGCTGTCCCAGAGTGGGCTGACAGGGTGTCATCACTGGCTAGATAAAAGAGTGGTTAATTCTATATTTTTGCCCGAACGGGATATGCAAGTATGGGTTTGATATTTTTTGGCGCTTAAGTCTATGATAGGCAACAGGCAACTTCTACCAAAAACGCGACCAATAAAAGGAAAATAACGACATGGAGACCACTTATCACTTAAAACGTCATCAGCGTTACCCACACCTGAAGTTTGCTTATCTGGATTGCCATCACTACCATGATTTTGGCTTACACCGTCATGATTACTCTGAACTGTTTTTAGTGATCAGTGGCAAAGGCAACCACTTAGTTTCGTCGCACATTTACCCACTCAATCCCGGAGATATATTCGTAATAAACGGGGATATTGAACACGCTTTTCAGGATGTCGATAAGCTAAGAATCATTAACTTGATGTTTGAAGCCGATGCCCCATTTTTTGAGACACCGTCATTAAGAAGGCTCTCTGGTTATCAAGCGATGTTCAAAGTTGAGCCGATTGCGCGTCAAACCAGTAAGTACCGCTCACAGCTCACCTTAAACGGCGAACAGTTTTCTATCGTTGAACACTTGATTCAGACCATAGGGCAAGAATATGACCAAGCTGAGAACGGTTTTGAAACGATGTTGACCAGTTTAATGCAGCAACTGGCGGTTACCTTAGCGCGAATGTACCAACAACAGAAGCAAGAACTGCCACAAACCACAATGGCTTTAGGCAGAGCGCTGATATTTATTGAACAAAAATTTACCGACAGCAATATACATAGTCGCGATATTGCCCAAGCCGCATTTATTAGCCAGCGACAACTCGAAAGGCTGTTCAAGCAGTTTCTCAACACTTCACCGAATCTGTATTTAAGAGAGATGCAGCTAAAGTACGCACATGCCTTACTGACTAATGATAATCCTATGCCTATTCAACAAGTAGCTGAGCAATCCGGTTTTAGCGATAGCAACTATTTTTCCAAATGCTTTAAGAAGAAATTCGCCTTAAGCCCACGCCAATACATCAAACAGAAAAGAAAACCTGAAACTGAAAATACAGCCCATAGCTAAACCTGGAATAGCTAAAGAAGCCGATAGACCGTACTTTTCATCACCGATTATCTTTCTGATTTTTTTGACTATTAAGTTAGATCAATTTTGGAAGCCAACGTAGCTTTTGATACCGTCGAGGAACATCTGCGTAGAAATCATCACCAGCAACAAACCCATCAACCTCTCAACCGCTTTCAAACCACGCTCTCCCAGAATTTTATGGAAAAATCCATTAAACATCAGAATGACGGAGGTTCCCGTCCAGGCAATCATCACTGCTGCTGACAGCTCTAACAACTGCGTCGGGTTTTGACTAGAGAGTAACAGCAGAGTCGCGATCACGGTTGGCC
The DNA here is from genome assembly GCF_054051265.1 of Vibrio sp. C8. Lineage (NCBI taxonomy): Bacteria > Pseudomonadati > Pseudomonadota > Gammaproteobacteria > Vibrionales > Vibrionaceae > Vibrio > Vibrio sp. C8. The sequence goes on along the minus strand of NZ_JBPAOE010000050.1, from coordinate 96,941 downwards.
CTGCAATTAAAGGAATAGCTAAAGGCACAATAAAAGGTTCTTCGCCTGCAGCTAACCCCGTAATACTGCCTGCACTAGGGAAAATCATCTTAATCGCGATGATGAAAAGAATAATGCCGCCAGAAATACTCAACGTTTCAGGCTGAACGTGCAGGAAGTCCATAATTGACTGACCAGCGAACAAGAACAGCATCAAAATCGCGAGAGCGAACAACATTTCCCGAATCAGAACAACACGTCTGCGTTTGGCATCAATGTGTTTCAGGATCGATAAGAAAATAGGCAAATTGCCCAATGGATCCATGATGAGAAATAACAATGTTGCGGCAGATAAGATGTCCATAGTGTCTCAGTGTCAATAAGCATAATGGCGCAGTATATCAACGTACTTCAGATTTTACGATTAAGAACAATCGCAGCCTGAAGCACGAAAAAATCAAGCACAACTAATAGACACGACCAGCACTATAGGCACAAATTAATGCTGACAAATCTCTGCCAGATTTAAGTGCCATACACCATCTTTAATGATTACTTTCTGCTTGGCTTGAAAGAACTCAAGCACAGTATCGGTATCCATACCGGAAAGTTTGCAGGTACGGAAAAGCACTTGGGGACCAAATTCAGCAGCAATAAACAGACGCAGTTGCTCTTCAGTCATAGGCTGCACCTTCAACTGATTCAAAATTTTATGAGCATGAATGTGTTTTTCCACTTTGACTCCCTATCGAGAATTGGAACAAAAGGAGTCTTAGCTTATCGTTGTTATTCGATCGTGACGTTGATTTAAAACAGCCTTAAATGACAACGGAGGCAACGATTAGCGCTTGAGCGAGTAGATAACTCCCACCGATTAAGGCTTTGCCATAACGTAGAGGCTGTCGATAATCATGGATAGCAAGAATAATTGCCGAAACAATAAAGCTTAAGCTACCAATAAAACCGAACAAAGCAGCATGTGTTGGGGTGTTGATCCAAACCTCGCCTGATGCCCATGTCATCTGTAGCAAAGTCATTCCCATGATGGTTACAGGAAAAATAAGAGTATCGATTTGAGGTAGCAAAAGGAAAAACGCAACTATGCTTGCTGCGATAAGCAGAGCGGGTAACCACCAGATCATCGGCCCGGTCAGCTGTATCCAAAACGCTTTGCTATAAAAGAGCTGTACAACGAGAAAAGCGCTAAAACAAGCTTTAGCCTGCTTATGCTGAATTCGATAAACATCTGCAATCACAGAAACGGCCAAACCGGCAAGAACCCATAAGGATGCTACCGACCAACCATTTTGCTGATTACCTATTATCGACAACAACAGCATCAACGATAGCAGACCTAGACACAGTGAATTGAACACCACAGCCAGCTTCGTTTTATTGCTCTCAAACGCAGATATGCTGATAAATCCAGATATTACAGCCGCAATCCAGCCCAACATGCCTATACCTCATTAACAATCTGCCGCCAGTGTAGAGAGGTTAGATCGGATGTCCAGAAATGAAAGACAAAAATTGGATCTTGATTATGATTCATTGTCTTCACTATTCCTCAGCTACCTAATAAAAACGTCTCAACATATCACTTAAAATGCATTAAACACTAAAGTTAAACCAATAACAAAGGCTAGTCACACCCATACAACACCAATAACAACAAAATCAAAAGCCAAACGTTTGCTTTTTGCAAAAAATAAAAAAAACAAAAATAATAAAAGCATAAATTACAAAAACTTACCAACAAATGACCATCAAAAAACAAAACACAAACAATCTAATGACAAAAATCAAAATTAGCAGCCAGTAATGAACGAAATCTCTTGTGGGCAAGATCATTAATGAGAACTAATATCAACAATGAAAAAATATTAAGGACAAACAACAATAAATTAAAGTTAATGACACCAAAGCAAGCCAAACCTACACCACAATCAAAAAATTGAAATAGAACACTATTAAAACACATTTAAATACTTATTTTTCATGACATTAAAGTAAAATTGAACAATATAAAGCCACAAGGGCGATTAAATGAACGCACCAAAAACACACATAAACATCACCAAAAATGGGCAGATAGAACCAGTTAAAGTTACTATTTTGAGCCATTTATAAAGAATTAGTTGATCAAGTCATTAAAACAGTGTTAATCTAATCCCACAGGTGAATAGGCAGAAAAGGAGCAGTGTTATGATTTCTTCATCTCAAAAACAAGGTTTGGTAATGATCGCAGTTATCGTTGGCTTGATGACACTGCCAATGATGTACTAACCCAATGTTATCAAAATAAAAAAGGACGCTATTGCGTCCTTTTTTATTTTCAAATTGTTTAAACGTTTTGCTGCTACTGAATGTGTTTGCTCAATTCTTCCCAGTGTATGTAGTAGAAAACAAGAGCCGTAACAGTCATGAACATGACTAATGAAATTACAATTCCCCATACAAAGCGATTGCTGCGAGGTGTGAGTTCTTTTTCACACTCTTTACACACAGATAAAAACGCTCTGCGGTCCTCAAGCTTATAGCGATCCTCATGCACCACCTTGTTGCGAATTGTCGCTATAAAACGCAGTTTCGCGATGACATCATGGGGTAACCGCTCTTCACAACTGCTGATCAACTGATGCAGTCCTTTGCCTCGTGCATGGTACTGCTCGCGCAACAATCTTTCTAACTTTCGAGTACGAAGAACAACTTGTTCTATGTCCGACATCGAAGTTCTCCTTTTAAATTGCCATCAATATACTGATTCTTCGACTTCCGCTGATGGGTTTTTCTATTTATACGTATCTCACTTTAAGTATTGGCAAAGCCAAGCAACAAAGTGTGAAGTGCGCCGAAAAAATAAGACCAATCAACGCGCTATATCCCTTTTATAACGTTACGTAACACGAAAAATCAAACTAATACGTAAAATGAAACCATCATTTTGCTTTAGGAGTCACTATGCAGATTACTTTACTTGCAACACTCATCATGCTGCTTGTAGTGGCGCTCTTACTTTTTTCTCGCTTCTACCGACGCCATATGCAAGGTGAAAACGCACCAGAGAAACAAGCGCAAGTCACCATTCTAGATAAGCAGTTCATTGCTGTAGAAAATCCTTTCATCGGAGAAGATGACCAAGAATTTTGGCTCTACGTGCAAAAGGGACGTTTAGGTCCCAAACGAGAGTTCCAAGTGGGGGCGCACTATTTTCACGCTCTAAATCCTGGTGACAAAGGCATACTCACCTATAGAGGAACTCAGTTCATTCACTTTTCACTACTACGTTAACGAAGAATCATCGCTATCCAGTAAGCTAAGTAGTCTTCACTAAGGCAGCAACCAACGAGTCTTTGACGACTGTGACAATAACCAACTCACCGCCAGCGCACCTGAGCCGCTAATGATTATCCATAATGGTATTACCCATGCAGGATGGCCCTGATACCAACCAAACGCTTTCATTGGCCAAAGGAAAATTGGATGAAGCAGATAAATTCCCAAACTATGCTGGCTGATTACGCTTACTACTTTCTTCGCACCTTCTGATAATGATTCTCCAACAGCACGGCACAACACGAAAACCATACTAGCCGCCACCACTACATTAAGCGTTTTGTATGAGAACCAGCGACCGACACTGTACTCACCATTTGCGAGACTGAGCTCAACTACCGAACTCACCGTAAAGTAGAAAGAAACACCACCGAAAACAACCGCTAAACCCACCGTTAATGGATTAATCGGCAGCTTCTTATAAAGCAGATATCCAAGCGGTAAGTAGCCTGTATAGAGCCAAATCTCGTAGCTCCAAGGGCCATCAATATGGAATAAAAATAACGTGGTAGTGATTAACCACATACCAAGGTAGACATACCAAGCCGTGTCATCCGTTCGTTTCATCAACCATTGCAGTAGAGGAATAACGAAATAAAGCGGGATGAAATAGTAGAAAAAGCCCAGATGGTAATACGTCTCATGGTGAGGGCTATTTTGCAGCACTTCCACAGCTAACGCAGAATCGAAGCCAGCAGAACTCCAGCCAGAAAGGTAGGCATAGAAGACAGACCAAGCAATAAAAGGAATAAGTACCTTACCGAGACGTCTTTTTACGTAATAGCCAAAATCAAAAGGACGCGTATCACTCAGCATCAAGGCACCAGAGATCAAAATAAATACGGGCACAGCCCAGCGAGTCATGCCATTAACCGTAACGGCCGTCAGCCATTCACTATAAGGAATTGAGTTTTGCAGCTCCCGATAAGGGGCTAGGACATGAATCGCAATTACCGCCACCGCAGCCACACAGCGCATTAAATCAAAAAATATTACTCGTTTTGTCATTCAACGATTCTCTCTAGTCAATCTGCACTCGAAACCATTTTTCATTTACAACTATAAAGCACAATTAAAATAATACGTCAGTCAGTGGTAAACGTTAGTCAACATTACATTTATTGAATAGCACTCTTGTTGAATATCACACTCTGAATAACAAAAAACAGACATATAAAAGCCCTCGATTGAGGGCTTTTGCAGTGAGATGGTCGACCGAAAGCATGCTGAAATACTAATTAGCGAGTCTCGGCAGTCGTAAAGAGATAATGGTAGTCAGAACCAAGAACGCTAATGACACCCATAAACAGGCGGCTAAACCACTCACCTGAAAGAGATAACCAGACAATATGGTTCCAATCAGTCGTCCCATCGCATTAGCCATGTAGTAGAAGCCGACATCAAGAGAGACACCATCACCTTTCGCGTAGCTGACAATTAAATAAGAGTGAAGGGATGAGTTCACCGCAAATACAGCACCAAACAGCATTAAACCAATCACGATCACCCATTGGGGATGCCAGTTTTGGCTGATACCCAACGCCACAGCCGCCGTTACGATACTTAACCCTAACGCCCAACGAAACGCAGCATGCCCATCAGGGACTCGCCCCTGCGCCTTTCCTGTCATTCTTGGTGCTTGGCTTTGTACAATACCGTAACCAATCACCCACAAGGCTAGGAAACCGCCCACCCAAAGGTGATCCCACTCGAACACCGTTCCCAAATAGACCGGCAGAGCAACCACAAACCAAACGTCACGGGCACCAAAAAGAAACATTCGAGCCGCAGAAAGAATATTCACCGCCGGAGACTTAGAAAAAATCTCAGAGAACTTGGGTTTGTTCTTCGCTTTACCCAGCTCCTGTTTAAGCCCTGACAAACTACCAATCAACACGAGTGTCAAAACCGCAGCCATCAGCAATACAGCTCCTTTAAAGCCAACCGCTGTTAACAACAAGCCGCCAAGGAAAAAGCCTAGCCCTTTTAACGCATTTTTTGACCCGGTTAATACTGCAATCCAACGATACAGAGCCCCCTGTTGCTCATCAGGCACCAGAGTCTTAATCGCACTTTTCGCGCTCATTTTGTTGAGGTCTTTTGCGATACCAGACATCGCCTGAGCAGCCATTACCCATGGAATCGTCAACCAAGCAGGAGGAACAGCCAGCATAACCAGCGCAATGATTTGCATCGCTAGGCCAATATTCATCGTTCTGTTCAGACCGAGCCTAGCACCTAACCAGCCACCAATCAGATTGGTCACAACGCCAAAGAACTCATAAAACAAGAACAAAGAAGCTATGGCTAAAGTTCCATAGCCCAACTGATGGAAATACAACACCACCAGCATCCTCAATGCGCCATCCGTGAGAGTAAAGTTCCAGTAGTTGAACGTCACTAACATGTATTGGCGGATCGATGAATCCAAATTTGAAATCACTTTCAACATAATACTGATCCAAAGAGAGCTTTGGGATCATAATGATCCCAAAGCTTAATTAGCTGATCACTGCCGCTACGTTTTCAATATATTCACGTTGCTCGGGCTTGGTGAACGCACCCGGACGTAGTGCTTGAACTTGAGAAATAATGGTTTCCAGTTCCCAGTTCATATCCAGCAACAAATGCGCCGCTAATAATCCTGTTCGGCCAGAACCACCCATACAATGCAGCGCAACCTTATCGCCTTTTTTGAGCAGATTACGAAGCTGTGGACTTACGGTTGGCCAATGCTCAGCAAATCTCTCATCTGGCACAGCGTCGTCTTCAATCGGCAGGTGAATCCAAGAGATACCGTTGGCTTGCGCGATTGCGCCCAGCTCTTCAACGTGCTTTTCATTCATCTCTTCACGGGTAATAGCAGTGACAATCGCCTTCACACCGCTTTCTTTTAGCTGCTGAATACTTTCCGTTAAACCCAGATCTTTGGTGCCCGGACAAGGCATCAATACTAATGCTGATGAGTCAACAGTGAGTTCCCAAGTAGGGTGAACGTTTGATGAATTAACCATTATTGTGCCTCCCCTACTTTACGAACGAGCTCAGCTGTGCGGGTTGCGTAGCCCATTTCATTGTCATACCAAGCATAGATTTTCACCATGCGCGTCCCGATAACCATCGTTGATAGAGCATCAACGATGGTTGAACGCTGGTCACCACGATAGTCGATAGACACTAACGGCTTCTCTTCAAAGCCTAGAATGCCTTTTAACTCACCTTCAGAGGCTTCTTTTAGCAGAGCATTCACTTCTTCCGCCGTGGTATCACGTTTCACGTCGAAAATGATGTCCGTCAGCGAAGCGTTAGCTAGTGGAACACGTACTGCATGACCGTTAATTTTGCCAGCCAGTTCAGGGAAAATTTCCACGATAGCGGTTGCACTGCCTGTTGTGGTTGGAATCAAACTCATGCCACATGCGCGTGCACGACGTAGATCTTTATGTGGCGCATCAAGGATGGTTTGAGTATTGGTTAAATCGTGAATGGTGGTGAAAGAAGATTGCTCGATACCTAATTTCTCATGAATCACTTTTACCACTGGTGCAATACAGTTTGTGGTACAAGAAGCCGCAGTCACAATACGATGCTGTGCTGGGTCAAAAATGTGGTCATTGACACCCACAACAATATTCGCGATACCGTCTTCTTTCACAGGTGCCGAGACAACGACACGTTTTACACCCTGCTCAAGATACTTGTTGAGGAATGAAGTCTTACGGTGAACACCTGTTGATTCAATCACTACATCACAACCAGACCAGTCAATCGCAGCGATATCCCGCTCCTGAGTCGTTTTGATACGCTTGCCAGCGATGACGATTTCATTGCCTTCAGCGGCAACTTCATGGTGCCAGCGACCTTGAATAGAATCGAATTCCAACAGATGCGCCAGTGTGGCGGCATCACCAGCCACATCGTTAATTTGCACAAACTCCAACTCAGGCCAATCGTACGCAGCACGCATCGCTAATCGACCAATACGACCAAAGCCGTTAATACCCACTTTAATTGTCATTCTTCGTTTCCCTAATATTTGAAATTGAAAAGCTTTTGCAGCAAGCGGTTCTTTTAATAAGAAGCGCGTATGGAACAATTCGTTAGCAGCAAGACGGTCTGTCCGTCATATCTCTCAAACGCTGCGTATCGACACTGTATTGCTGCTGTAGACAGTTTGAATGCTTCAGACCATCGATAATCTTGTTCAGCCACCCTGGTAACTGATCAGAAACCTTGTAGTACACCCACTGCCCTTGACGTTCGTCAATCAAGACACCCGACTGACGCAGTTGGGCAAGATGACGAGAAATTTTAGGCTGGCTTTCATCAAGCGCATGCGTTAATTCACACACGCACAACCTTTGTTCTCTTGCGATTAGCAGTAAACATCTCATTCGAGTTTCATCTGCAAGAAGTTTAAAAAACTGATGAGGTAACATAGCCATCTCTCATATATACGGATATGTGAATATATTAGATATAAAAAAGCACGCGTCAATGCGCGTGCTGTTACTGTCATCAAAAATTCATCTAATCGTGAAACCAATTAGAAGTAGAGTAAGCACTCAAAAGAGAGAAACATTAAACGACGTGGCTTATATTAAATTGCTTGTCTCTTGGCTCCAGCGCTGTGCTTCGTTGAGGTCTCGTGCCACATCTTCGTATGGAAGACCGAGTAACTCGCAGTAGTTCTGCACACCTTGCCAGTCTGCTTTTTCAAAGCATTCTTCGAGATTTAGCAACTCTCCAAATGGTCCTAATCGCTTATTCAACGCTTCTTTAACGGACTCGGTCAGTGGCAATTGTTCAACAATAACGTCAAGAGAGATATCTAACATCGCATCCAGCACCGAAAATAAGCCGATTAGAAAAGCTTGATCTTTGTGTTCGTTATACTTGCGGCGGGTGGCGGTGAGTTGACAGAACTGCGCTCGCTGCAACGACAAGTTATACAGCTCTTTGGGCTTATGATTGGAAATATAAGAAGCAACCGCCAGCGATACGAAGATTTTCAATCTGTCCTGCCCAAGATAAACCAAGGCCTGACGAAACGAAGAAATGGGTACCTCAATGCGTTCCGTTATGCTGTTGACAAAACAGAGTAGCTTATAAGAAAGCGCGACATCTTTAGCCACCAGCTGTTCCACACGGACGAAGTCAACATGCGGTTTACACACTTCTTGGAAAAGCTGCATAGCCACAATATGTTTGGGGCTTACATAACGTTGTTTAGTGATTTCCGGCTTACTGAAAAAATAGCCTTGGTATAACCGAAAGCCCGCGTCTCTGGCTGCGCGGAATTCCTCTTCCGTCTCTACTCTTTCCGCTAGATAGCGTTTTCTGCTACCTCGGGCGAGCTGCTTTTTCACCATCGAGCAAGCAGCATCAATCCCCATCGCCATGATATCGAGCTTTATAATGTGCACATAGGGCAGAAATCGTTCCCACTCGGGTGAATAGACAAAGTCATCCAGTGCGAGCAAATAACCTTCGTTATGCAATTCAATAATCGCTTCCAGAAGTTCATCTGTTGGACGGCAGGTTTCCAGCACTTCAATCACTATTTTTTGCTTAGGAAGAGTCAGTGGTAACCTACGTATCAGGCTGTTATAGGGGAAGTTGATAAAGCAACGAGAGTTATCAATGGCAGGATTGGTCCCAATTGAAAGGAAGTTTTCAACAATCAGACGATAAGTAGCACGATCAGCATCCACATGCTGAGGGAAACTATTTTGCTCGCCGTCACGAAACAACAACTCATACCCTAGAGTATGTCGTTTCGAATTCAATATCGGCTGTCGTGCTACATAAGTGGTGTACATATTACCTTCAACGAATACAGTTAAGTTAAGCGCTATTGAGTGCTCAGTATTGCAATAATACTCATAACTATAGAAGTAAACTGCTCAATCAATTCAACTCTATGCGATCAGTCAGCAACTCATTTCAACTGCTTAAACTTTACTCTCCACAAGGACAATAAAAATAACACCAATCGGTCTAAAAGCAAGTAGGCAGATCAATTGCATTTCCGCCTAACTCCCTTATTCTTAACATTCAATTTTAGCGATAACGGGCTTTCTAGCACGTAAATTATGAGCCAAGAAAATACAACCTGTCACTCTTATACGCAAGAGTCAAATTTTACCCAACGCATCGAAAATGAAATCAAAGCATTGTGGGAACAGCGACAAGAAGGGTTTCTGCAATCATTTGATAAAAAGCCACTTTACTGGTGCAAACTCACTTCCCAAGAGCACACCAAAGCGATTGTAGTTGTAAATGGCAGAATTGAATCTTGCTGGAAATACCAAGAACTGTTTTTCGACCTCTTCCAGCAAGGCTATGACATTTATTCTTTTGACCATCGCGGCCAAGGCTTATCTGCTCGTTTAATTGACAACAAGCAAATGGGATATGTGGATGAATTTGAGCATTATCTTACAGATATGAACCAACTGGTTGAGCACTTTAACCTCAACCATTATCAACAGCGTTTTTTGCTTGCTCACTCGATGGGCGGCGCAGTGAGCGCACGATATCTACAAACACATCCGCAGCATCCTTTTGATGCCGTCGCTTTTAGTGCTCCGATGTTCGGTATTAACGTTCCATGGCAGATTCGTCCAATAGCCATCACCCTGACTCAGGTGTTAACCGCAACGGCCAGCAAGCCAACCTATGCACCCGGTTATACAGACTACTATCCAAAACCTTTTGAGGATAACCCTCTGACTCAGTGTGAAGTCCGCTATCGCTGGTTCCGTGAATTATATGAGCAGAAGCCTGAACTGAAACTGGGAGGGCCAAGCACTCGCTGGGTATGGCAAAGCTTAATGGCAACTAAGCAGTGCATACAGCTCACAAGACAGATCACCATTCCGACATTAGTGCTGCAAGGTGGCAAAGATACCATCGTCAGTAATGCCGCACAGATAAAGTTTATCGCCCGATTGGCCAAGACCAACCCGAACAGCGAACTGTTGATGATTCTTGATGCAAAACACGAAATTCTTTTTGAGAAAGATGAATTCCGTAATGAGGCATTGGACGCGGTACTGAAGCATTTCACCAACGCAGAAAAAACCGCTAATTAAGTTGGCTGTAAGCAGCAATCTTGTCTGAGAACAAATAGGGAAATGACGGATAAAAAGGTTTTCCCTCTTTTTTCGACTTTTTTTGGCATACACTTAAGCCCAATGAACGGCAATTAATATCATATCTAACGTAGTTAAGAGAGCGACATGAGCGTAGTAAGTAACGAAAACCCAATCAAAATCGTGGCTTCTGATCTGGATGGCACCCTATTGGCGCCGGATCACAAGCTCAGTGCTTTCTCGAAGAAAACGCTAAAAGAGCTGCATGCAAAAGGCTTCACTTTTATTTTTGCAACAGGACGTCACCATGTTGATGTCGCGGGTATTCGCGAAATCGCAGGTATCCCAGCTTATATGATTACCTCTAACGGTGCTCGCGTTCACGACCAAAACGATACAGAGATGTACAGTAAAAACGTACCTCAGAATTTAGTACAAGCGATCATTGATTTAGTCAAAGAAGATAAGCGAATTATTACTCATATCTACCGCAACGATTCTTGGTTAATGAGCCGTGAAGATGAAGCTTTACACGCTTATCACAACGAATCTGGCTTCCATTATCAGCTGTTTGATATCAATAACGCTCCTAATGACGGTATCGCAAAAGTCTTCTTCACCAATGAAGATCATGACCATGAAATGCTGGTTGTTTATGAAAAGCTGATTAACGAAAAATTCGCAGGTCAAGTGAACGTAGCCTTCTCTACTCCTTATTGCTTGGAAGTGATGGGCGCTGGCGTGTCTAAAGGTGATGCGCTTAAAGCGGTGGCTGAATCTCTCAATCTGACGCTGGATAACTGCATCGCATTTGGCGACGGCATGAACGATGTAGAGATGCTATCAATGGCTGGAAAAGGTCTGGTGATGGGTACCGCTCATGAGAAAGTCATCAAAGCTCTGCCAGAAATCGAAGTAATTGGTAGCCATGCGGATGATGCTGTCGCGCATTACCTTCACGAGAACCTGTTTTAACTGACAGGCCATCCTGAAAGAGTACAAACCGTTTTTTAAAGAGTCCCCCTACTCTTTAATCAGGCAGCACACGCTGCCTGTTTTTTTACCCGTGGTTCGGCTTTCAACAATCGATATGCCATAATGAAATCCGTTCGTTTTTGCCATGAGGAAAAGCTCCATGAAGGTGCTGATTGCCCCTATTGCCATTCTAACGGCTTGTCTTTTACAAGCTTGTTCAACATCATCTGCGCCGGAGTCTATGCCAGATAACGTAAAAGCCAGTTTAGATCAGCCTTCCAGCATCAAGCCTCAGACTTTCATCGTGCGCGGAGAAGTTGTGGTTGGCAGTGACACACGAACGTTCACACCTTGTGGCAGCAACCAGCAATTCCTGATCGATATGCCGGCCTCTTTAGTGCAGCAAACCATGAAGCTTTCTCATTCACCTTATCAGGCGATGTACGGTGAACTGATTGGTCATTTAACACCACCGAGCAAAACCAGCTACAAAGGCGACTACAGTGCGAAATTTGTGGTAGAGAACATCAATATCATCAGTGCAGAAAACCCTAAGCGCTGCCAACGACCAAGTTCTCCAACTACCGCGTTCGGTACTGAACCAAACTGGAACATTAAGCTGGGTAAAGACAAATTAACTTTCCAACCGATGGGTGAAGAACCACAGATCACCACGTTAAAAGGCAGTGAGATTTTACCAGCCACACGTCATTACCAGTTTAAGGGAGGTGAACTTACTCTTGTACGTCAAACCTGTTCTGATGGCATGAGCGACAGTTTGTACGGTTGGTCTTCAAACCTCACATTAGCCGATCGCAGCTACAAAGGCTGTGCGACCTTAGGCAACAGTGATCCGACACAATCGTGGACAGGAGAGTACTTCGCCAGCTCGACGCAAAACACCGACTTTAGTGTCACCCTCACGCTGAGCAACGACCACACAGCAACCACTGAATACACTTATAGCAATGGCGATCCCGCTATCGTTGAAAAAGGCTATTGGCAACAACTGAATCAAACACAAGTACAAGTGGTGATGACTCACCATCAGCAGCAATACTTGGTATCTGAGCGAATTTTTACCAAGCAAGATAAACAGCTTATTGCCGAGAAAGAACGTGTGGGCAACATCGTCTATCCAATTGCGAACGGCGGCTTAGTTCTGTTTTCTGCCAAAGACACAACCGAGTAATTCAAAGTATGTCGTTAGATTCAGTGTCTCAAGATTCAAACTGTGCGTGCCCCAAATGCGGATTGCGTTTGCAGTGCGTTTGCCAAAACATCCCGATGTTGGACAGCGACATGCCGTTGTCGCTTCTGATGCATGAAAATGAGTATCTGCGGAAAACCAACACAGGGAAATGGTTGCTTGAAGCTCTGCCTTTATGCCGAGAGTTCAAATGGAGCCGAGTGGAAAAAAACGCATTGCTTGTTGCAAGAATCAACAACAGTGAATATCTCTCTTTTCTGGTGTACCCCAGTGAAGAGAGCATTCCTTTAGATGTGGCGTTAGAAACCGCCAAACAACACGGTAAGAATGCGCATTTTATTGTTCTTGACGGAACCTGGCAGGAAGCGAAGAAAATGGAACGCAAAAGCCCATGGCTGGATGATGTTCCAAGAGTTCACCTTACACCAAGTCAGTTATCAAACTATCAGTTGAGGCGTAATCAAAGCGACGGACACCTATGCACACTAGAGGTTGCCAGCGAGATTCTTGCATTAAGCGGAAACCTTAGTGATGCAGAAAAACTCAACAATTTCCTAGCCCATTTCAGTAAGGTTTATCAGGCGGATAAAAGCGGACATGTTTATTAATATCTGCTTGTAAGTAATGTCTGCTTATAAGGCAAGAAAACTAGGTTAGACGGCTTGGCTGACCTAGATAGAAGCCTTGCAGGTAATCAATGCCCATATCCTCACTGATGCGGCAAATCTCTTCATTGTGGACGAATTCGGCAACCGTTTTTGCATCCAGTACCTGACATAGCCTGACAAGCTGCTGGGCAATTTTGCGTTGCTTGACGTCTTTATCGATATTGCGAATTAGGCTACCGTCGAGCTTAATAATCTGAGGCTCTAACTTCACAATCTCATCAATATTGGAATAGCCGCATCCAAAGTCATCGACAATGATAGAAGCTCCCAGAGAACGGAAATGATTACACACTTCAATCATATGCCCGTAATCTTTGATTTGCTCTGTTTCTAACACTTCCAACCCGACACGGGTTGGGTCAGCCAGTTTCTGAATTGCGTCTTCTAAATGGCGAAGCGTTTTATCACTCATAAAATCTTGTGGTGACAAGTTGATAGAAAATGACTCGCTGCGAGAATGCATGAGCTCAAAAGTATGAGATATCATCTGACGACTTAAGCGCGAGTATAGATGTGTCCCTTCCACAATAGGAAGGAAGCGCCCCGGTAGTATGATTTCACCGTCATCTTCGATACGAACCAGACATTCGTAAGAAGAGAGTTCATGGGTATTCGCTTTCACAATCGGCTGAGCGAAAACCTGCACATTATTGCCAAGCACAGCTCGACTTACACAGGAAAGCCAGCTTAATTGCTCCTGCCTAACCTGATCACGAGAACGTAAATCACTGGCACAATAAAAATGTCGGTTCTGATTTTGCGCAAAGCGGCGCGCTTCAATAGCACGCAGTAATAAGTCATCTTTGCTTGCATCAGGGAAATCTCTTCGACTTACAAAGCCAGCAGAGAGAGAGACAGATAGGTAATCCACCTCGGGCAAGCCATAAGGTTCAAAGTTGAAATTTTCTAGCTGCTCAACAAACAACGAAAATTGCTGGTGGATATATTCGCTACCATAATCACTGCGAAACACACTCGCCCACTCACCGACACCAATAGCGTATAATGTACTGCGACCCGTCAACATTTGATTCATGTATTGCTGAAAATGGTCGCTCAGATCTTGTAGCAGTTGATCACCCACTAGGTAACCATATTTTTCATTAATACGGCTGAAGTTGGTTAATTTTAATGCGATTAAATGATCGTCCTTGCCCATTAATGTCAAACGTTCACGTAGCGCTTCTCGATTAGGTAAACCAGTTCGCCTATCGACACGATAACTAGCGGTAAGCATTGAAGCCTGAATTTGAATCTTCTGCTCAAGGTTCTGATTCATTCTGTCGACATCAGCCAGAGCATTACGTATTAAGCAAAATAACGGAGCAATAACATTGTGGTCTTGGGCTCCTTCTGAAGAGTTGTCTTCGATACTCTCAGATTCTCCTTCCCGTAACGCCAGATAAGTCATGCTGTGATGCAGTACTTGCTGATGTTCACCAGTACGAATCAGTTCACCCGCACAATAAGTCCCGTAAGAATTAGCTATTCGTTGCAGTGGAAGCAACTCTGTGTTTTCTTCCATAAATTGTAGGCGAGACAAACAGTTATAGACAAAAATTTGGTCTGGCTGAAACTTCTGTAAACGTTCAGCTCCAAGCTGAACCTGACCAAGAGTCAATGAAGGATGGTCGAAGCAAAATCGGACTTCATCGCCGATTTGCAATTCACGATTAAGTAGTATGCCATCTTCAGTCAGGCTTAACGGCACGTAAACATCTTGCTGTTTACTGTCACCTTTAATCAGTGGAAAATGTTGCAGCAACTCGGCTGGAACAGATTTAGAATCTCCCAAATAACGGTCATAAATCGTATGGACGGGTTCACCATCTAAACACTGCAAGTTCCGCTTTGAGGATTGAGTTACCCTAAACGGCCGTCCAATTGGGTTCCATTCGGTATAACTATCACCCGTGATATGCAGAGATTCACCGTGAAGTGCAACAGCAACCAACGAGTTTTCATAACACTTATTACCGAGCAGCACCCAACGTCCATTTTCTGTTGGGCAAGACGCACCACCAAAAATAGGCACGGTTGAAAACTGGCTGAACTGGGTAATTCTCTCTCGTTGAGTGAACTCCATTCGGTCAGTGAAACAAATGATCGCTTTGGTATCAGCCTTTAGCTTGAGTCTTTGCGCAAGCTTACTGCAGTCCACAAGCAACTGCTCGGTATAGTTCACTACGGTCGAACTCAGTGCCACATTCTGAAACTGAGTAAAAACAAGCAAAGTGGCATTTTGATGAATCGAACCTTGGTGAATCACATATGATGAGCTCAAACCAATAATATGAGCGTTTGGATATACACTCATAAGCTGGTTAGCAATTTCAACAACTTCACTCGCTGGCTGATTTGAAAATAACTGAATAAGTGTTATGCCATCATTGCTAACAGCATTTTCATCAATAACACTCTTTAAAGATTGCTCAGCAGTGATTAGTAGCGATGACGTGAACATGAACGTTGGTTTGCCCGACTAAAGGTGGAAGGTTCATATCAATGCGTTATGAATCTTTTGTTATTAATGTTAATAATTATACCGCATGAGCGCATAGATATGTCACCTTATGAGTTGTGATAATTGCTCTATTTGACTAATTTCGAGATCTGGAAGGATTTTAGCCTTACGTGTTGCAAGTAATGTGAGACCTCGATCATTATACCAACACGCTTGAAAACCGTGCTTCTTAGCCCCCATCACATCTTTTACTGGATGATCGCCGACATGTAAGATGGATTGTGCTGGCAAGTCTAAAAATTCCTGCGCACGTAAAAACATATCCGGATACGGTTTTGCATGTCCGTCAGGGCCGGCTCTTAGTATCAGTTGGAAATACTGGGCTAAGCCGATTTTCTCTGGGTCAACGTTGCCATTAGTAATCGCCACCAACGGAATTCTGGCAGCAAGTTCGGCAAGGACTCTGTGTGTATCATCTGGCACATCCACTAAGTTTCGCAACCGATGCACTTCCAACATCGCATCGGTAGCCGCGATACGCGCATCAGTTTCCGAATAACCCAACAGCATCAAACCTTGACGAATTTGCTCAAAACGCCACAAGCTCACATCATGCGGCAGCCAAGGATCATCCTTAGCTAATTTGGCTTTTAATGCTTTCCACCATGCTAATGGTTTGCTCGCTGTCACTGGGTGATGCTGAAACAACCAAAGAGCCACTTGCTCTTCAACATGATGAATGACTGGACGGTTGTCATAGAGAGTGTCATCCAAATCAAATGTCATTGCCTGAATGGGTGAAAGACTGCGATAAATTTGCATCACTCACTCCTTATCTTTGTTTTGCTTGCGCTTATGAGCCCTTGGATGGGCTTGATCGTAAACGTGAGCTAAGTGTTGAAAATCCAAGTGAGTGTAGATTTGGGTCGTTGAGATATTTTCATGCCCCAGCAACTCTTGCACAGCTCTAAGATTATTGCTTGATTCAAGCACGTGCGTGGCAAACGAGTGACGCAGCTTATGAGGGCTAATATGACTAGGCACGGCTTGTTTTTGTCCCCACTCTGCCATACGCTTTTGCACACTTCTGTGAGAGATTCGGCTACCCAGCTTAGAGACAAACAACCCGTCTTCATCTGCGTTTGCTAGTTGTCCACGAATTTTCAACCAGTTATTCAACCACTCTTTCGCCATTCCAGAAAAAGGGGCGACGCGTTCTTTATTGCCTTTACCAACAACACGAATTTCGCCAGCGCTGAAGTTAACGTCTTTGACATTAATCGAAACCAGCTCAGCCAAACGCAAGCCAGAACCATACATCAGCTCCATAATGGCGCGATCACGAATCGACAGAGGGTCATCGTCGTTCACCTCAAGCAATTGCGCCATTTCATCGACATCTAGGTTCTTTGGCAAAGGACGTTTTTTCCTTGGCGCAGACACCCCTTTAGCTGGATTTGCATTCATTTCGCCACGTAATATCAGAAAATCAAAGAAGCTACGCAGTGAAGAAAGACGAGTGGCAATGCTGCTCTCTTTCATTCCCGAACGCATACCTTTACTGGCAAGCTGGCGAACCCAACCGGCATCGACATTTATCCAACCGTCGACGCCTACAGACATGAGATACAAACCCATGCTCTCTAATTGCTGCTTATAGTTTCGCTGGGTATAAAGACTTAGCCCTTTCTCACTGCGTAAGTACTCGTAAAAGCGCTCTAGAGGCTCAGCAAAGTTAGTTGACAACAGAGGTGTTGATTCGCTCATGGGACTCCTGCTGCCAAGGTAAGGTTTCGATTAAATGAGAAACGACCAAAGCGAGATGGCGCAAGAACAGGGTATCCATAGACGGTTGAAAATGACCGCCGTCTTCACTGGCAAACGCCAATATCCCTAGCGGATTACGTTTAACTAACGGCAGAATTACGTAAGAGCCCATTTCCGGCGCATATCGTTCTTCACCCACCCGTTTTCCGCTAAAGACCTGCTCACCAAACAGCTGCTCGCCAAAAAGTAAGTGGCGGTCAGCCTTTCTCAATCGGCCAAGATAAGCGCTTTTGCCATTAAAATGATTGGTCGAAAAACGGCTCCACTGCTCTTTAGATAAGCTGTACTTGGTATCTTGATTGTTCAGCAAACGCACATAACCAATCAGCTTCAATGTGCGCGCCTTCTCTTCAATCATGGCACAGACATCGGCAACGCACTCACATTTTAATATCTGCTCTTGCAGATCCATGAATTCATGAAAAGTACGGTCATTGCTCGCTGCTAAAGACATCAAAGAAGTAATTTCTTCTTCTAAATCTTCAATTCGCTGACGCTGACGAGCCATTTGAACGTGAACTAAAGAAACCGAGCCAGACTGCTGGCTCGGTAAAGATAAGCGGTCCACCAACTCTGGGCGGTGCTTAAAAAAGTCTGGGTTGTCTTTTAGATACTCAGCAACCACTTCTGCTGTCAGAGCATCTGCTTCCAGTTGTGACAAAACGATGTATTCCTTAACAACAATGCATCCCTTTACTCAGTAGCTTCGTTAAGGCAGCTACAAGGGATAATGAGATTAGCAGGAAACCTGTCCGTCATAGACGTGAGTCGCAGGACCTGTCATGTATAACGGATAGCCTAGGCCTTTCCACTCGATTTCCAAACGGCCGCCAGGTAGATGAACAACGACTTCATCATCCAGCAAACCTTGCAGAATACCCACAGCGACTGCCGCACACGCGCCACTTCCGCACGCTTGAGTTTCGCCTGCGCCACGCTCATAAACACGAAGTTTCACTTCATCACGGCTAACCACTTGCATGAAACCGGCATTGACTCGCTCAGGGAAACGCTCATGAGACTCCAGTAATGGACCCAATGTTTCCACCGCCGCTGTGTCAATATCATCAACAACGGTAACCACATGTGGGTTACCCATGCTGACCGCACCACAAAACAGTGTTTGGTCTTCAACGCGCATGATGTAAGTTTTTTCCATCTGCTTGGCGCGGAAAGGAATTTTGCTTGGTTCGAACTCAGGTACACCCATATTTACAGTGATATCGTCGCCTTCACCAACATTGAGGATCATCTTGCCCTTTTTGGTGCTGACGCTAATGCTGTACTTATTGGTTAAACCTTTCATGCGCACAAAGCGAGCGAAGCAACGGGCACCGTTCCCACACTGTTCTACTTCACTGCCATCAGCATTAAAAATGCGGTAGTGAAAATCCGTTTCCGGATCATAAGGAGCTTCAACCACTAACAGTTGGTCAAACCCCACACCAGTATGACGATCCGCCAAACGGCGGATCAAGTCTGGAGAAAAATAGGTGTTCTGAGTAATGCAATCCACAACCATGAAGTCATTACCCAAACCATGCATTTTAGAAAAGTGGAAGTGCATAATAGGTCACTTTACTCCGGCAAAATATTTTCTAGAGCCCATAGGCTACTTAATTCTTCACGCTTACGCACAAGGTGAACCTTATCGCCATCAACCATCACTTCCGCCGCTCGGGCACGAGTGTTGTAGTTTGATGACATAGTAAAACCATAAGCACCCGCAGAACGCACTGCCAGAAAATCACCCGCTTCCAATACCAAAGAACGGTCTTTACCTAGGAAGTCGCCAGTTTCACAGACAGGACCAACCAAGTCATAAGTCGTAGGCTCACCTTCACGAGGAACCAACGGAATGATGTCTTGCCAAGCTTGGTAAAGCGCAGGACGAATCAAATCGTTCATTGCGGCATCAATAATGGCGAAGTTCTTGTGCTCAGTGTGTTTCAAGAATTCGACTTTGGTTAACAACACACCCGCGTTAGCCGCAATCGCACGTCCTGGCTCAAAGATCAGCTCAAGGTCTTGATGGTTCTGCAAACGAGCAAGCAGTGCTTTCGCATAGTCAGAAGGCTGCGGAGGTAGTTCATCGCGATAGATAACACCTAAGCCACCACCCACATCAAGGTGCTTAATCTTAATGCCAGAAGCGGTTAATTCATCGATCAACGCTAGCAGGCGATCCGTTGCATCAATGAAAGGTTCAATCGCAGTAAGCTGAGAACCGATGTGACAGTCAATACCGCATACCGCTAGATTCTCTAAGCTTTGAGCCAGACGGTAAGCGTGTGGTGCGCGGTCAAAAGCGATACCAAATTTGTTATCGCGTAAACCTGTCGAAATGTAAGGGTGAGTTTTGGCATCCACATCAGGGTTAATACGCAGTGAAATCGGCGCTTTCACACCAAGCTCA
The DNA here is from genome assembly GCF_054051265.1 of Vibrio sp. C8. NCBI lineage: Bacteria > Pseudomonadati > Pseudomonadota > Gammaproteobacteria > Vibrionales > Vibrionaceae > Vibrio > Vibrio sp. C8. The sequence continues at coordinate 76,969 of NZ_JBPAOE010000050.1, read as the reverse complement.
CCCGCCACTTTGTTCAAGCGCTCTAGCTCTGGCTCTGACTCTACGTTGAAGCATTTAATCTTCAGCTCCAAAGCGCGTTTCATCTCAGCTTCGGTTTTACCCACACCCGAGAACACGACTTTAGCCGGATCACCACCAGCAGCGATAACACGTTCAAGCTCACCGCCCGAAACGATATCAAAGCCAGAACCCAAACGAGCTAATGTATTTAATACGCCGATGTTTGAGTTTGCTTTTACCGCATAACAAACAAGGTGCGGATGATCTGCCACAGATTTATCAAACGCATGCCAGTGACGTTCTAATGTTGCGCGAGAATACACGTATAAAGGAGTGCCAAACTGCTCTGCAAGTTGCGTTAAAGCGACGTTTTCCGCCCAAAGCTGGCCATCATCCTGATAATTGAAGTAATCCAAAATTCTTTCCCTTATTTTTTCATTCGTTATTTATTAGAGCGTTATTCGCTCTGCTCACTGTTTTGAGCGTCGTCTGGCATATAGAGTGGCCCTGTTTGCCCACACCCTGCTAATGCAAGTGCAGACAAAAGAAATAGTGCTGTAATGGACTTTTTCATTTTGCATATCGTGATTATTGATTCAATGCCCCCTATAATCGCACCACAATCAGGAAAAGCAATAGGACAGATAGGATGAACGAGACTGAATTTCATCAACTGGTCGATAGCCAGATGCAAATCATCGAACAAGCCATTGATGATTCGGGTGCCGATATCGATTATGAAACGACTGGTAACGTGATGACGTTAGAGTTTGACGACCGCAGCCAAATCATAATCAACCGCCAAGAGCCGATGAAAGAGATCTGGTTGGCGTCTAAATCAGGCGGTTTCCACTTCCAGTGGCAAGACGAACAATGGATCTGCTCTAAAACGGGTGTTGAGCTTATCAGCATGGTTAAGCAAGAGTGTGAAAAACACGCTGGCGAAGAGATTGACTGGGAATAAAACCCAACGCCTTGCGTGAAATGTTCCCTCTTCAAAGGGCAATGAGAAAAAAGAGCACCTAGGTGCTCTTTTTTACTTTGATTCGGATTATGTTCATCTGACGATGACAACCGTTACCCGTTGACCGCTTTCGATGGTCGGGAATAAAGCGATGAATCGTTACGATAAGGCACAACGTATGTTTCGCCTTCTACTGGATGAACAATCTGGTAATACTGAGGCAAATTGAAGTTGATCAGCTGAGAAGCCAGTTCATTATCATCACGAACTGATGTGTAGAATGAGTTCACGCTGGCGATCATCTCATCTTTCTCACCGTTAAATTGGTGATAAACTTCTACGCGGTTGTTTTCATCTAATACGTAAATATTGAAGCCCTTCTCTGTATCTTCAAAAAAGAACTGCACCAAACCTTCGCTGGCAAATCCATCAACCACATCAGGCAGTTGATAATCTTCATCACGGTCAAGCATCAACAACGGTGAGCCTTTCAGCTTGTTGGATGAAATGCTGCGGTAGAAATCCACCGAGTTCTCAAGTTTTTGTACCGACACACCTCGACGTTCAAAGAACAGACCGTACATCTGGTCGCCAATACGCAACGCTTTGAAGCGACGACGCTTCTCTTGCTCAACTGGTTTCAAACGTAAATCGATACATTCAGCCAGTAGCTGATAGACCAGATTACGCATCACGCCACGTAAGTTCTTGCTGTAGCAGAACACATCCACCGATTCTGGTGGCAAAGCGTCTTGGTGCATTTTACCGAGTACCGTTTTCAGGGCATCCATCATAGCGGTTTCACCCTTAAAGTGTAGGGTACGCACTTCTTGCCATGAATTTCGGTACACCAGATCGACACTGCCGACTAAACATTTCTGTTCTGCACCAAAGCTGAAAATATCCGCGTTCTTCAAGTCAACTTTCAAAGACTTACCGCTTAAATCCGCAGTAGGGTCATTTTCAAAGTTGATGAACATCGCCAACTGGCTAATTTCACACGGGCTCGCCAATGCTTGCATCGTTGGGCGACGTTTACGCAGCGAGAAGGTATTCCGCAAATCACTCACCATCTGGTAGAACTTATCAATATCCAGATGAGCGCCGCGAACCACAGAGTGCAAACGCGTCGATTCGGTGATCATGCCGTTAAAGAATGACCAAGCGACGAGCTTACTGAGGTATTCGTTGTGCTCTAGGTAAGGCTGACCAATGATGCGGTGCGCTTCGATTGGTTGCTTATAAAGATACCAGCCTGCTTTGTTAGTTCGGCCTTTACTCACCTCGATGAAGGTTAAGTCTGGCTCATGCAGGTCAGGAGAAATCTGTGGGTTTAGCAAGGTAACTTTGCCCGGCAGAACTTCAAAAGCCGCGTATAACTTACGCGCCAGAATCGAAATATCTTGTGGGCTAATTGCCGATGTAATGTCATTACGGCGCGCAAACTGAATCAGGTTACGATAGCTAAGCATCAATGCGTCAAGTAGTGAGTGGTGAACCACTTTCACTTGCTCAACCTTCCAATGGCGGCGGTTATCCAGCTCTTCAATCACAGAGCGAGACCATCCCCATTGTTGAGTCAATTCACCAAGAGCCTCACGACGCCACTCAACAGAACCGACACCCGGCTCACGAGACAGCTTTTCATGAGTTTTGAGATAGAAACAGCGGCGCACCAAGTCTAAGCGAGTATCGTCACCGATACGCTCCAGATAACGCGTCACTTTTTCCAGCATCAGATAGTATGAGTCCATACTATAGAGGTCAGGATCATGAGCAAAGAAACGACGCTTGCTGTCGACACTCAATAACTGAGTTTGTGGGTACTCCCACGAATATGCCTCTAGCAGTATCGCCTTCATTACCGATTTGTACGGTGAGTCGATACTCTTATACAGCTGCCATAAGTTCGCACCAAAGTACTCTTCTGCAGGGATATGGTTAAGCTGACCGAAGTCGATCCATTCTGAGCAGTCGATATAGGATTTTGAACACAGCTGAGTGACATATTCGTCGTAGCACTCTTCCATCTCTGGCGGCACAATTTGCCACAAAAGACGCTTACCAGCTAAACGTACTGCCGAGCGATAAAACTCATCCAGTAACAGCATGTGTTGTGACGAGCCACAGTTTTCGCCCGTCATCGCGTCTGATTGTTTAGAGCGGAATCGTTGCTCATCCATCAAGAAGAAGTTTGCTTCTACACCTTGGCTCTTAGCCCAATCCGTGATCAATAAACACTTATTGGTTAAACGTTCACGCGCTTCACAACCCATCAAAGAGCTAACACATACCCAAATATCCAAATCACTAGACGTGCTTTGACCAATAGACGATGTACTGCCCATGGTATACAGACCCAAAATTTCTGGGTGTTCTGTTGTTTTCAAAGGTTGGTTTAGCGTTAATTCCGCGTCACTAACAAACTGTTGCTGAACATCATTAAGTTCAAAACATTGAATGCCATATGGAACTTCGTTACTGAAATAACCTGGAATAAGCGGATGATTGTAGTGAAATAAAGCGGGGATCAGGTGGAATACTCGCTGACTTTGCAAATCCATAAGAGCCAGCGCACGCTGAATGCGTTGCCGGTTTAACTTGTCTAATCTCTGGATTAACGTATGTGTGTAAGCCTGCAAGGTATGGTCCTTGGTTGAAACAAAAATGCGCACTTTGGTTGCATTTCACACTAAAGCGCCATTAAAACGTGATCAATTTAACACTTTAATCAGCACTGGTAAAGCGTTCTTGGTACTATGTCACACTAAAGTATTATTGAATAAGATGGCTTGAAAGCCCGTCAAATAAGCGTTGTAACTATCCACCGTAAGTAAATAATAGAACCGTCAATATAGAGTGTCACTCGTCACACTTACTCCTCCTTTTTTCGTAATAAAACACCACAAGCACAAGACAAAGAACTAGTAGTGAAACTTTATTTTTTCCAGTGGTAGACTAGGAACCTGTAAATCTTCTAGGTCAATTGCCTTCAAACTTATATTTTTATCAGGATTACCATGACACAGACAACACCTATTCGAATCGCGACTCGTCAAAGCCCACTGGCTTTATGGCAGGCTCACTATGTAAAAGATGCTCTACAAGCTGCCCATCCGGGTCTCGAAGTTGAATTGGTAACCATGGTAACGAAAGGCGACATCATTCTAGACACACCACTAGCAAAAGTAGGCGGCAAAGGTCTATTCGTAAAAGAATTGGAAGTTGCCATGTTGGAAGATCGCGCAGATTTAGCGGTGCATTCAATGAAAGATGTGCCTGTCGAGTTTCCTGAAGGCCTTGGCTTAGTGACTATTTGCGAACGAGAAGACCCTCGCGACGCTTTTGTGTCAAACACTTACGCTTCTATCGATGAATTACCACAAGGTGCGGTGGTTGGTACTTGTAGCTTACGTCGTCAATGCCAGCTAAAAGAAGCTCGCCCAGATTTAATCATCAAAGAGCTTCGTGGCAACGTCGGAACGCGCTTAGGTAAATTAGATGCTGGTGAATACGATGCGATCATTCTTGCAGCCGCAGGTTTAAAACGCCTTGAGTTAGAAGAGAGAATTCGTAGCTTCATTGAACCAGAACAATCACTTCCAGCGGTTGGACAAGGTGCAGTTGGTATTGAATGTCGTCTGAATGATGAGCGTCTGCTAAAACTGCTGGCACCGCTTAACCACCTTGATACAGCTGACCGTGTGAAGTGTGAGCGCGCAATGAACCTGACATTGGAAGGTGGCTGTCAGGTACCTATCGGCAGCTATGCTCTTCTTGAGGGTGATGAACTTTGGCTGCGCGCTTTAGTCGGTGAGCCGGATGGCACAACCATTGTTCGCGGTGAAATCCGAGGCGCTCGCCAAGATGCCGAAAGTTTAGGTATCGAACTTGCTCACCAACTTCTCGATCAAGGTGCCAAAGAGATCCTCACTAAGCTTTACGCTGAACACGAATAAACTCTGACAGCAGAATAATAGATGGTGGCTAAGTAACTGATGGCGGTATTGGTAACGCGTCCCGAGGCGCAAGGCATAGAGTTGTGCCAACAACTCGAAAATGTGGGTCTCACCGCCCTACACCATCCTCTAATGACTATCGAGGCAGGTACCGACCTGCCTCACCTTCTTCCCGATATAAAGCAATGTGATACCATCATTGCGGTCAGTCAGCACGCTGTTGATTTTAGTGACCAACATTTGAGACAACAGCAATCAAATTGGGCAACATCAACAAGATACCTTGCCGTTGGTCAAAAAACAGCACACCTTTTAAGCAAAGTCACCGGACAATCAGTAAACTACCCTCACGTCAGTGATAGTGAGCACCTGCTTGAACTGGCAGAACTACAATCAGTCTCTGGGCAGAAAATTATTATTTTGCGCGGAAACGGCGGACGTGAACTGATACATGAAACACTGAGTGAACGAGGCGCTTTGGTGGCCTACAAAGAAGTGTATCAACGTAAAGATTTGCCTTTTGACGCCAGTGCTTATTGCAAGCAATGGCAACAGCAAAACGTTGATACCCTAATTATTACCAGCGGTCATCAACTGGCTTTTTTTATGTCTCAACTAGATAACCCTGCAATAGCGTCGTGGGCTCATCAGTTGAAGCTATTGGTACCAAGCGAACGTATCGCCAATGATGCAAGAACAATGGGATTTGAACACATCGTTGTTACTCGCAGTGCAGCGAACCAAGATTTAGTGGCCGCTCTCCAGCCATAACAAACAGGACTCTCAGCAATGACAAGTAAAAAAGATAATCCGCAATCAGAACCGGAAAAAAACCAAGAAACACTTTCTACTGCTGCTCCAACTGAGACTTCGTCTGACTCAATTTCGTCAGACTCTACTTCGTCAAATACGGACTCAAAAGAAGCACAATCAAAAGCGGAAACCGCACCAACTCAAGAAGCTTCTCCGGAGATCAAACCAACAGAGCCTAAGCCAGAAAAAGACAACGTAAAATCCAATGCTGAGCAAATGAATAAGTTAGACAAGCAAAGCAAGAAAGGAACAAAACTGGCAACCGTTGCCATTGTTCTTGCCGCGCTGCTAGGCGGTGGTCTTGCAATTCAGATGCAGCAACAACAAACGCAGTACGAAGCACAAATTGCAGCACTGCGTTCCGAGTTAAATCAAACTCGCAGCGCCGTTGATTCTCAGCTTGCAGAAGTGACCCAACAAGCAGCAGCCAAAGCGACTGAAATTACTCATCGCGCAGAAACCGTGCTTGAACAGCAGCAAAAAAGTATCCAAAGCTTGCAGCTAGCCATGGCTGACGTCAAAGGCCGTCGCCCTAATGACTGGCTACTAGCAGAAGCCGACTACTTAGTGAAACTGGCCGGACGCAAGCTGTTCCTTGAACACGATGTAGAAAGTGCAACCCAGTTGATGGAAAGTGCCGATCAGCGTATTGCTTCACTGAATGACCCAAGTTTAACTCCACTGCGTAAAGCAATGGCGAATGACATTACCAAACTAAAATCCGTTCCTCTGATTGACCGTGATGGTCTGGTTCTTCGTCTGATTAGCCTGCAACAACAAGTCGATACCTTACCTCTGGCAAACGCGATCTTGCCTGACGCACCCCAAGAGACACAACAAGTCGTCTCAGATGACATCAATAACTGGCAAGACAACTTGATGACCTCACTGAAGGACTTCGCAGAAAACTTCATCACTTTCCGCACCCGTGATGGCAATGTGATTCCATTACTCTCTCCTGAGCAACATTTCTACCTGAAAGAAAACGTGAAGGCGAAGCTGGAAACCGCAATTAAGTCTGTTTATGTTGAACAGCAAGAGATCTACACCACCTCGCTAAAAACAGCTCAAGAGTGGTCAACGTCATTCTTTAATCAAAATGACAACACAGTACAAACCTTCCAATCTACACTGGCTAAACTGGCTGAACAAAAGGTTCAGGTTGATTACCCAGTAAAACTGGAAACGCAAAAACAGTTGTCTGATGTGATTAGTGAGCGCTTACGACGCGAAGTGACTTCGGTGATTAAGGAGGACAAAGAATGATTCGTTTAATCTTTCTTTTCGTTGTCCTTGGTGCGGGGCTGTTCGTAGGCACTCAATACGCTGGGCAGCAAGGTTATGTTCTCATCTCAATAGCTAATAAAACCATTGAGATGAGCGTTACAACTCTGGTTATCTTTGTTATCGGCGCTTTGGCTGCGCTGTTCGCGCTTGAGTTTATTGTGAAGAAATTCTTCTACATGAGCTTCACAACCTGGAATTGGTTCAGTATCCGTAAACAGCGCCGCTCTCGTCGTTATACCAACCAAGGTATCATCAAGTTACTCGAAGGTGACTGGAAGCAGGCAGAGAAAAAAGTAACACGTTGGGCAAGCCACCACGATATGCCTCTGCTCTGCTATCTTGTGGCTTCCGAAGCCGCAAATGGCATGGGTGACCGTGAAAAACGCGACCGCTACCTAGAGATGGCTGCAAAACAAGAAAATGCGACCTTAGCCGTTGAGCTAACCAGAGCGAAGCAACAAATCAGCGATGGTGATTACGACAAAGCAACGCAAACACTGACAACTTTGCAGCGTCAGCATCCTAATAACACCATCATCTTGAACTTGTTAAAGCAAGCTTACTTGCAGCAAAAAGAGTGGGCTCCTCTGCTCGAACTTCTGCCTAAACTAGTGAAAGCGAAACGCCTAACAGAACAAGAAGCAGAAAAACTCACATTAACGGCTCAGTGCGGCGCTCTAGAATCGATTGCTAGCCAAAAAGGTACAGAAGGCCTGCTTGCACACTGGAACGGTTTAGCGCGAAAACTAAAAGCAGAACCAGCATTAGTTAATGCCTTGATTCAACAACTGATCAAACGCAAAGCTGACAATGAAGCTTTCACCTTAATCAAAGAGAATCTGAAGAAGCAGGCAACGCCTGAACTTTATGCTTTGATCCCTGAACTCAATATTAGTGACCGCTATCCTGCAATTGTCATGCTGAAAGATGCAGTGAAGAAAAACGACAGCAACGCAGAAGCACACAGTGCTCTCGGACAACTCTATTTCCGCGAACAGGAATGGAAGCTGGCACAGGGACATCTTGAAAAAGCCTTATCGCTCCGCTCTAGTGTTTCCGATTACGCTTATTTAGCTGATGCTTTGCAACATCAGAACATGACTCATGCTGCTCACGATGTTACTCGTAAGGCGCTAAGCCTGTTAGAAACAAACTAAAACGTGTTCCAGAAAGCCAAAAGCCAGCAACTAAGCTGGCTTTTATTTTGTTCTCTGTCCGTCGATTTATCTATACGTTAAATCACGCGTGAGAATTGCTGCTGACGAGCACGTTGACGCAGATACTTGTCAAAACACATACAGATATTACGAATCAGCAAACGACCACGAAGAGTAACTTCAATATACTGGTCATCCACCACAACCAGTTGATCATCAATGAAGGTCTGAAGCAACGCTAAATCATGCTTAAAGTATTGGTGGAATCGAACGCCAAACTGCTGCTCAATAGTTCGCTTATCCAGCTTAAAGTTACAAATAAGCTGCTTAATCACTTCACGACGTAGCAAGTCATCACTATCTAAACTCACACCTTTCCATAAGGCATGGCGCATCTCATTCACTTGCTCGTAGTACTTTTTCAGCTCTTTTTGGTTCTGCGCGTACGCGTCGCCAATCATTGAGATAGCAGACACACCAAAACCAACCAAATCACATTCACCTTGAGTGGTATAACCCTGGAAGTTACGATGCAAAACACCATTACGCTGGGCAATCGCCAGTTCATCATCCGGCAATGCGAAATGGTCCATACCGATGAATTGGTAACCAGCATCAGTTAAGGTTGAAATCGAGTGCTGCAAAATTGCCATCTTTTCATCAGCTGACGGCAAATCGGCATCTTTGATTTTACGCTGAGCAGCAAATAGCTGTGGCATGTGTGCATAGTTAAACACCGATAAACGGCCCGGTTTCATCTCCAGAACTTTTTCGAGAGTTTGACTAAACGTCTCTAACGTTTGCTTAGGCAAGCCGTAAATCAAATCTAGATTGGTAGAACGGAAACCTAACTGCTTAGCGCGTTCCACAAGCTGCACAATGAACTCTTCGTCTTGCTCACGGTTAACGAGAGCTTGAACTTCTTTATTGAAATCTTGAACACCGATACTCACACGGTTAAAACCTTCGCTTCTCAAGTGATCAAGAACACTCAGTTCAATTTCACGCGGATCGACTTCAATGCTGATTTCCGCATCATCGTCAAAGAAGAATTCGCTACGCAGCAACGTCATCAGGCGTGTAATTTGTTTATTGTTCAAGAAAGTCGGAGTACCGCCACCAAAGTGCAACTGAGTAACACGACGCCCTTGCAGCAATGAAGCGCGTTGCTGAATTTCGTGAGTCAGAATATCCAGATACTCATCCGCTTTGTGCGAATGACGAGTAATTACTTTGTTACAGCCACAGTAGTAGCAAAGCTTGTGACAAAATGGGATATGAACGTAAAGTGACAGCGGTCGCTCTGGGTATTGTGCACATGCCCTATCATAATCTGCGATAGTAAAAGCTTCATGAAACTCTACTGCAGTAGGATAAGACGTGTAGCGAGGCCCAGAGTAGTTGTACTTGTCTAAAACAGCCTGATCCCAAACGATCTGCTGGCTCGGTACGACTTGCGACGACATAGTGACTCTTTCCGTTATTTAGGGTCTTTTGACCTAGTATCAATAGATGTATTTTGCCACACGACATGAAAAGCGGCGGGCAGCAAAATTAAATTTAGCGACAAAATGTTCGAATCTGCTAGCGCGATCACTTACTAGCAGATGAACGATTTATCACACCATTTGAATAGCGATTTGATTACTCAGTGGCTGAACACGTTTTTTCAACGCGTTCAGTTCTTCAATGATGGCGTCATTCAAGCGGCCTTCAGCCTTCTGACGAGTGAGATTTTGTTTCATGCGTTCTTGCTTCGCTAATCCCTGACGAGCTTCACCACGAGGCATATCTTTGACAATATGATACAGCTCAGAAATCGCAGGGTATTCAGCTTCAAAATCAACGCGGTCTTCGCCTTGCACATAATCCATGATGCAGTAAACGCGAATACTGATCTCAGAAAGGTCACATTGTCCCTGAATACCTGCCATGCACAACACGTTTACACTTTCGAAAATGTTTGCATTGCGCTTTTCAATAGCCAGAGACTGATGTTGCTGCTGCAACACTTTTTGCTTTTTCAGTTGCAGCAGAAGGTAGCCAGCATAAGATGCCAGACCAACAATGATCGCAGCGCCAACTATTGCTAATAGGGTTACGTTCATTGAAAATCCTTAGCCTTTATAATCGTTTAGATCGAGGTTTTCGAAATCAGACAGGTAATCATCATCTGATTTTGGCTGACGTTTAGTCGCTTTCGGCGCTGGTTGTTTACTAGCAGAAAGTTGATCTTCTTCGTCTTGATCGTCTTCAACATCAAGCTCTTCTTCGTAGATGCCCAACTGCTTCATCAACATTTCAATACGGTCTAATTTCTCATCCACGTATTTTTGCAGACCAGCACCCAGCTTCTCGCCATTGTCGATACGGTCCAACAATACGTTTAGCTGAGCATCATTCTCTAGCATTTCCAGCTCTTTCTCAGCCGAAATACGACGCTCTTGTTTTGTTGGTTTCTTAGTATCAACAATCAAAGGAATCTTTTTCTTACTACCTAAACGAGGGTCACGAGCTTGCGCTGCCGCTCTTTCAGATTGTTGCTTACCTTCAGAGTGGCGATTACCGCTTTTCAATCCTTTGTGTTTCTTCACTTTCTTCCGTTCACGACCTTCCACTTCGTCGCTCTTACGGTTGTGTTTACGTGCGAAAATGAGATCGCCGTTAATACCGGTTTTAGTTTTCTTTTCTCTAGACATTACTGGGGTTTCCTCAGCAAAATTACATCGTTGCCTATAAATTCAAGTTCGAGCTTATCTCGCTCAGCCAAAAACTGGAATGTGGCGCGACTAAAGAAGATCACATGTGTGAGGTCATTCTTGTAGTGCCAACTAGCAAAAGCATCTCTGTCTTTTACCATTTTGGTCATTAGACCAATCCAGCCTCCGGGTTTAACCAAATTCAACCATTGCTGCCACACAGTATCTGGGTGATGTAAATGTTCAATCACCTCTGTAGCAGTCATAAAATCGTATTCTGTCCGTAGCGCCTGTTCATTTGGATGAAAGAAGATATCGTACAAAGCCACGTCGTGACCCGCTTCTTCTAGCATCAAAGAGAGTGTTGGTCCGGGACCACAGCCAAAATCTAACCCTTTCGAATCTGGAGCCAGTCTTTCAAGCATAGGATCACATACACGAGATAAAAAGCGACGATAGCCTGCGTCGTTTGGATCATTTTCATGTAAGTCATAAAACGCTTTTTCACGCTCAGCACTTAGACGGTGCTGCGGGTTTACAAATACCAACTGACATGTCTGACATTGAAGATACTCTCGATATTTATCTTCAAAATACGCAGCGGTTTTATCACTGTGACATAGAGGGCAGTTGTGCATTTCGGCATCCTTTAACGGGGGATGCGAAACATACCAGAAACTGACGCCAGAGTGGAGAGTAGACGAACATTTTTTCAACAATTTAGTTAAAAATAAAAAAAGCGATAGAGTTAACTATCGCTTTCTAAGTCGTCACGTATGTGACAAAAAGTGGGTCGTACCGATTCGGTACACCAATATTCCATTTGTTTTTAGTGCTTTCCCTGCCAAAAAGTGTGTTTTGTCATCATCCTGATGAATTTTGGCCTTCCTTCTGATTGCTACCTTTATATAGCATATGTCGCTACTTTTTATAGCAAATGTTACTTCCTGTAGCAAAGCGGTCCTTTGCTCGATCCTTTACACTGTCTTACCTTTAGACGAGGTGACCATCCTTATCCCAATAAGCATCCTACTTATTGTCTGTCCCTTTCCGGAATGCAAGCTATCCCTACCTGCTCCTTGGAGACCTTCATGGTCTGAGTTCCTCTGTCAGCATCTTGCCGACACGAGAACTTTACGCCGATAAAGCATTTAAACAATGGATCTAGCTCTAATTTTTAAGCCAATTTTATCAACCTCAATCAAGAACCATACAAATCAATCAGTTAAGAATAAGTTAACAATAAGATAAGCAGTCAGCATGGCAAATGTCTCACAAGGTCATCAGCCATTTCTGATAATGAGCCTTTATGGAACCATGATTAGAGAAGAAAGTTTGGCCCTAAAACGCAACAACCCCGAAGCGGACTTCAGGGTTGTTTACAACATTGCTCGAACTTGGCTAGGCTTCGTTAGTGCAGACCACCAACATATTTAGACAAAATTTCGATGTCAGCATCAGTTAACTTCTTAGCAACATCACGCATCATAGCGTTCATGTCATTACCACGAGAATCATCGCGGAATTTCATCAGCTGAGCTTTAACATAATCAGCATGCTGACCAGAAATTTTAGGGAACCCTGAAAGTTCTGTACCATTACCACGTGGACCATGACATGCGATACATGCTGTTAGACCACGAGATGCGTCACCCGCTGTATATAGTGCTTTACCCGTGCTTACGACATCTTCAGGTGTAGAGTTAGAAGAGATAGGGAGTGAAGAGAAGTAAGCGGCCAAGTCAGACATGTCTTCTTCGCTAAGTGGCATCGCCATAGCACTCATTACAGGGTCGTAACGGCCTTGTTTACCAGCACTCGTCGCACCAAGTTTGAGATCTTTTAGCTGCTTCTCAATATACTTAGCGTGTTGGCCAGCAAGTTTAGGGTAAGTTGTAATTAGACTGTTGCCATCAGCACCGTGACAGGCAACACACGTTTCGGATTTTGCTTTGCCAGCTTCTATGCTGCCTTGGGCCCATACGGAGCAGCTGGCTAAAAGACTCAATATTAGCGCTAATTTATTCATGACATTCCATTTATAATAATCAAGCTTCCAGTACCACTGTGGTACAATTGGCGACCTTATGCCGAGCACGGTTATTTTACACAATTTCACAAAAAAGTAATCAATCGACTACACAAAGTCGAGATGGAGTTAACAGTGAGCGTAAAAATTCATTATCAAAACACGCATTTCATTACCAGTGCACCAGACATTCGCCATCTTCCAGTTGACGAAGGTATCGAAATTGCGTTTGCAGGACGCTCAAATGCTGGCAAATCTAGTTCTCTCAATCGATTAACCAATCAGAAGAGCCTAGCAAAAACCAGTAAAACCCCAGGACGAACTCAGTTAATTAACTTGTTTAAAGTGACCGAAGGTTGCCACATTGTTGACTTACCGGGCTATGGTTTTGCTCAAGTTCCACTAGAAATGAAGAAGAAGTGGCAACAATCGTTAGGTGAGTACTTACAAAAACGCCAATGCCTGAAAGGTTTGGTTGTTTTGATGGATATTCGTCACCCGATGAAAGATCTCGACCAACAACTTATTGTATGGGCGGTTGAGTGTGGTATCCCTGTTCAGGTACTACTAACTAAAGCGGACAAGCTAAAGAGCGGTGCTCGTAAAGCGCAGATTCTGAAAATCCGTAATGATGCGAAAGAATTTGGTGGCGACGTAAGTGTTGACGGCTTCTCTTCATTGAGCGGTATTGGCGTTGATATTCTGCGCGCTAAGCTTGATGCTTGGTTTGCACCGGCACTTGCTGAGCAATTGGTTGAAGAAGTACTTGAAGACCAACAGCAAGATGCTGAAGAAGAACAAGCTAAAGAAGAATAAATAGAAAGATTTTACCTTCTCAGAAACAGAGCCCTACCAACTGGCGGGGCTTTTTGCTATTTAAAAGTGGCAGATACAAAAATCCCCACCTAAGTGGGGGAATGGAGAGAATAAAAGCTAATCGTTATTGTTATGCGGTTTAGCATTCCCCAAACGCCTTGTAAAAACAATATGGCTTGATCACGAAAAATCCCTCCCATATTAGCTTCACTTTATTTTTATTAAATATCAGATGGTTACAAAACCACTTATAGAATCATTACTCTAAAAAGAGTCATCAATTGTGCTGATATAAAATTACGAAACTGACTTTAGAATTCACGAAAACACTGTGTAGAGATCGGTAGTAAAAGAAGAAAAGCTCAGAAGATTTTTGGCTAAAGAAAGGCAATTTACCTATAGGAAAAGTTTTGTAGCGCACAAGAAAAAACGCCCCAGTCAAAAGGAGACTGGGGCGGCTGAATCAGCCTAATCCAATAACGTGAAACAAAAGGTCTGAAAGATAGAACATCTTACCTCTGTACCCTACGAAAGTTAATGTACAACAATTGGTCAGAAATGAAAACCACTTTTGTAATTTTTTTTCATTAAGTTTTTATTAAGCTACATAACCATTTGAAATGCGTTTATTTTTTTATAGGTAAAAATAAAGCCAGCAATTGTGCGCTGGCTCATGTTTATCTCGTTTTTTAAGCGGTTCTGTGTGATTAGTGTGCCTGATCCCAGTTGTCACCATGCCCGACTTCGGCAACCAGTGGCACTTTAAGGGAAGCGGCAGATTCCATTAAATCTCGTACTTTACTTTCAATTTCGAATAAAGCTGACTCTTTAACCTCAAACACCAATTCATCGTGTACTTGCATGAGTAGCTTCACACGACCATCACCCTCTTCGCGAATCCATTCATCAACTAACAACATCGCTTTCTTGATGATGTCCGCAGCGGTTCCTTGCATTGGCGCGTTGATCGCTGCACGTTCCGCAGCTTTGCGACGCATACCGTTGCGAGACTTGATTTCCGGTAAGTGAAGACGACGACCAAAGATGGTTTCAACATAGCCCAGCTCAGAAGCCGCACTACGTGTATCTTCCATATACTGCATCACGCCAGGGTAGCGTTCGAAGTATCTGTCCATATAGGTTTGTGCTTCACCACGTGGAATGCCCAGTTGTTTAGCCAGACCAAATGCACTCATACCGTAGATCAAGCCGAAGTTAACCGCTTTCGCTCGGCGACGCTGTTCACTGCTAACCTGATCAATACTGACGCCCAAGATCTCAGCAGCCGTTGCCGCATGGATATCTTTACCTTGCTGGAACGCTTCCAACAGTGCTTTGTCACCTGACAGGTGCGCCATAATGCGCAGTTCGATCTGCGAGTAGTCGACAGCCATAATTTTCCAGCCATGCGGAGCAATAAACGCTTGGCGAATACGGCGACCTTCCTCGTTACGAATTGGAATGTTCTGTAAGTTTGGATCGGTTGAAGATAAACGACCTGTTGCCGTTACCGCTTGATGATAAGAAGTATGTACGCGCCCAGTTGTTGGGTTAATCATCTTAGGAAGCTTG
The DNA here is from genome assembly GCF_054051265.1 of Vibrio sp. C8. Lineage (NCBI taxonomy): Bacteria > Pseudomonadati > Pseudomonadota > Gammaproteobacteria > Vibrionales > Vibrionaceae > Vibrio > Vibrio sp. C8. The sequence continues at coordinate 61,673 of NZ_JBPAOE010000050.1, read as the reverse complement.
TCGGTGTAAGTCGATTTCAGCTTCGCCAAACCTCGATATTCCAAGATCACAGCCGGTAGCGGGTAATCCAATGCCAACTCTTGCAGCACTTCCTCGTTGGTTGATGGTGTGCCTGAAGGCGTTTTCTTCACAACCGGAAGCTTCATCTGATCGAACAGAATGGTTTGCAGCTGTTTTGGCGAGCTTAAGTTGAACTCTTGCCCAGCAATTTCAAACGCTTTCTTCTCTAGCTCATCAAGACGCAGAGCAATTTCTTGTGATTGAGTACCAAGCAGCATGTCATTAATCAACACCCCCGTACGCTCAATACGCGAAATCACAGGAACAAGTGGCATTTCAATATCACGGTAGATAGAAAGCAGTTTTTCATCTTGCTCAATTAACGGCCACAAGCGATTGTGGAGACAAAGAGTCACATCCGCATCTTCTGCTGCGTATGGCGCCGCTTGCTCTAAATCGATTTGGTTGAAAGTCAGCTGGTTTTTACCTTTGCCCGCAACTTGCTCAAACGAAATGCAGCTGTGCTGCATAAAGCGCAGCGCCAAGCTGTCCATATCGTGCTTACCGCCCACACTGTTGTAGACGTAAGAGGCCAGCATAGTGTCGTGCGCAATGCCGCGCATCTCAATACCATAACGAGCAAGTACGCTCGCATCGTATTTAAGGTTCTGGCCAACTTTATGTTTTGACTCATCTTCTAAAATCGGTTTTAGCTGCTCAAGTACCCATTCACGACTGAGCTGCTCTGGTGCATCAAGATAGTCATGAGCAACCGGAACATATGCAGCCTCGCCTTCTGCCACAGCAAACGACACGCCGACTAAGTTAGCGACCATGTAGTCTAAACTGTCCGTTTCAGTATCAAATGCAAACAGCTCTGCTGATTGTAGTTTCTCCAACCACGCTTTAAACGTTTCTTGATCGAGAATGGTTTGATACTGACTGCGGTCAATTTTCACTGCAGAGGTATCAGCTTGAAGTGCGACACTCGCAGCAGACGCTGTGGATGCGCTATCGCCACTCTTCTCAACAGCTTCAACAACACCGGTACCGCCCTCTAGCAGTTCAGATAACCAAGATTTGAATGCCATTTTTCCGTAAAGCTCAATCAGAGCATCACGATCCGGCGTTTGTTTGTGCAGAGATTCAGGAGTGTTTTCTAGCTCAACATCGAGCTTAATGGTTGCCAACTTGTAAGACATGTACGCGTTGTCACGATTATCTTCGAGTTTCTTCGCCATGGTTTTAGAACCACGGAAACCTAAGTCAGCAATCTTATCTAGGTTCTCATAGAGCACATCGAGACCACCAATACCCTGTAGCAGCGCCGTTGCGGTTTTATCACCCACACCCGGTACACCCGGAATGTTGTCGACCTTATCACCCATTAACGCGAGATAATCGATAATCAGCTCAGGCGGAATACCAAACTTTTCAATCACGCCTTCTCTATCCATAACCACATTGGTCATAGTATTGATAAGAGTGACGTTATCGTCCACCAACTGGGCCATATCTTTATCACCCGTACTGATAAGTACCGGCATGCCCGCTTGTGACGCCTGAGAAGCCAAGGTACCGATCACATCGTCCGCTTCCACACCTTCAATAGAAAGCAGTGGCAAACCCATTGCGCGAATAATGTTGTGTAGCGGCTCAATCTGACAACGCAGATCATCCGGCATTGGTGGACGATGAGCCTTATATTCTGGAAACATGTCATCACGGAACGTTTTGCCTTTGGCATCAAAAATAACGGCAATACGATCCGAAGCAAATTGGCGCATCATAGAACGGACCATATTCACTACACCGTAAACAGCGTTAGTTGGAATATCCCCATTACTCATGGTGCCTGGATAAGCGTGGAATGCGCGATATAAATAAGAAGAACCGTCGATCAAAATTAACGGATTATCAGGAATGCGAGCCATAGTGTTGCTAGTCCAATGAGAAACAATTGGCGACTAGGATGCCACGACTGTGTTCAGGATTCTATGTTACCTTGCAGACTCAAGTTCACGCTTTCGTCTAATTACTCACCAACACACAAACAGTTCTGTGGATAACTCTGTTCATAGATTTTATCCACTGGTTATTAAAGTGTAAAAAACAGCAACGAAACATTATTTAATTCATTGTTTTTTAAAATAAAAATAAAAGATCTAAGTTTTAAAATACGATCATCGACCGATCATCAATTGTGGAAAAGACACTCGGTGTCCTTTTAGTCACCTTGAGATCTGGATCCAAAATGAATGATGAAATTTCATACTCTGACACAGAATTCTTACAAAAGAGGATTTTTCTGACGGTGAGAAATCTGGTTAATCACTGAAAATAAAAACTTGTCACTATACATCCCGTACCAAACAGAAAAATATAAGAGCGTAGCCTCGCCAGAGAGGTGCGGTGGATAAGTGGCATAAAAAAAGCGACATCGTTTGATGTCGCCTAGCAATATAAGGTCAGCCTGAAATAAAACGTTCAGCACTACCGAAAAGCTTAAAATTACACTGGAAGCAATGTGAGCAATGTCGTGTCAAAAAGAATAGGTTCGTTCATTCAGCTGTTCATTCTTTGCAATTAAACAAGTTTAAAAAGCAAGTCACTCACATCCTTATGAAATTCACTCATTCCCTAAGACAAAGTTAATAATAATGATTCTCATTTAACTGTCAACACTAAATGAGAAAAAATCTCATTTATTTTTTAACTGCTTCACAAAGTGAATACGGCTTTCCGATAACGGTTCATACGTCTCAAAGTTCTCAATCAGGTAGTTATTCCTTAACAGCAGTCTGAGCATAGCGGGAAACTGATTGCGTGATTTAACTTTAAGCTGTTGATATCCTTGTTCAATAACCCAAGATTCCTGCACATCTAATAGCTTTTGTGCCAACCCCAAATTGCGAGCTTTAGGCGAAACACCACCAAACCAACTGTAGAAAGTATCTGAATCGAGCTCATAACCGATTTTGAAACCTAATATTTGGCCTTGTTGCTCCGCAACCAGAATCAAATGGCGCTTACCTTCTAATCGCTGAGCTAAGCTTTGTTCTTTTTCTTTAACAATGAACTCATCAATTTCAGTCACCACGGTTACAACTTCAGACAAACTGCCTTCACGTATCTTCATTATTGTTTCCTAAATTGAGTTCAAAAAGAAAAGGCTGGTCAATGGCCAGCCTTTAGTGACTTGTTCGTTTTCTGGTTTATTTTAGGGGGTTTACTTTAGAAACTGAGCCGCTTGAGCATTTTCTTCAGCCAGCCACTGTGCCACATCTTTAGCAAAGTAAGTCAAAATGCCATCCGCGCCCGCGCGTTTGAAGCACAGTAGAGATTCCATCACTGTCTCTTTCTCTGACAACCAGCCGTTGAGAATCGCAGCTTTGTGCATCGCGTATTCGCCAGAAACTTGGTAAGCGAAGGTTGGAACTTGCAGTTCCGTCTTAACACGGCGAACCACATCCAGATATGGCATACCCGGTTTTACCATCACCATATCCGCGCCTTCATTCACATCCATCGCCACTTCATGAATCGCTTCATCGCTGTTCGCAGGGTCCATCTGGTAGTTCTTCTTGTTACCACCTTTCAGATTGCTCGCAGAGCCGACTGCATCACGGAACGGGCCATAATAACAAGATGCGTATTTTGCTGAGTAAGCCATGATTTGAGTATGAATGTGACCCGCTTCTTCTAGCGCTTCACGGATTTTGCCAATACGACCGTCCATCATGTCTGATGGTGCAACCACATCGGCACCCGCTTCAGCATGAGAAAGCGCTTGTTTGATCAGCACCTCTGTCGTCTCATCATTCATTACATAGCCGGTTTCATCGATAATGCCGTCTTGCCCGTGAGTAGTATAAGGGTCTAAGGCTACATCAGTGATCACGCCCATTTGCGGAACGTGTTCTTTCAACAAACGAACGGCGCGCTGAACCAAACCATCAGGGTTGTAGGCTTCCGCAGCGTCTAAACTTTTTGCATCTTGATTAACCACAGGGAACAGAGCGATAGCAGGAACACCAAGGTTTGCTAGATACAACGCTTCTTCCAACAATAGATCGATAGACAGACGTTCGATTCCCGGCATAGATTCAATCGCTTCACGGCGATCTTTGCCCATCAAAACAAACATCGGGTAAATCAGGTCATTTACCGAAAGCTTGTTTTCGGCCACTAGGCGACGAGAAAAGTCGTGTTTACGTATACGGCGTAGACGACGACCTGGGAACTGGCCTTGGATGGATACTGACACTCTACTCTCCTTCTTGGTCTGTCTGATTCAAAGTTCAGACTTTATTTGATATGTAGATTCCCATTCAGATAGAAAGCACTCATAGAAAAGCACTTCAGGTGGAACAGGTTCAGGCGAAATCATATCACTCTCAAACTCTGGTGCTAGAGCCTTTGCGGAAAAATACAAAAAATGACCCGATGCTCACACTCACGTATACTGCCCGCTAACAGAATTTAGTGAGACAACGCCATGATTGATACCCATGCCCATATCTATGCCAGCGAATTTGACCAAGACAGAGATGCCGTTGTTCAACGCGCTTTAGAACAAGGTATCAAGCAAATTTTGTTGCCAAATATCGATTTAGAATCCATCGAACCTATGCTGGCAACAGAAGCAGCTTACCCTGAGGTTTGCCGTTCTATGATGGGGCTTCACCCTTGTTATGTGGACGCTAACGTAAATCAGACTCTGGAAACGATTCGTGCATGGTTTGATAAACACAACTTCATCGCTGTGGGTGAAATTGGTATCGACCTCTACTGGGATAAAACCTATCGCGCAGAACAAGAAATGGCATTTGTCACTCAGCTTAACTGGGCGAAAGAGATGGACCTTCCAGTGGTGATACACACCCGAGACTCCATTGAGGAGACCTTAGCCTTACTGCGTAAAGAGCAAGATGGTTCACTGCGTGGCGTGTTTCACTGTTTTGGTGGCAGTGTAGAAGAAGCCAAAGCGATCAACGATTTGGGATTTCATCTTGGTTTAGGTGGTGTTTCTACTTTTAAAAATGGTGGCATGGATCAGGTGATTCCTCATCTCGACCTTAACTACGTGATTTTAGAAACCGACTGTCCTTACCTTGCGCCGGTTCCTCATCGTGGAAAACGCAATGAACCAGCTTACACCCAACTCGTCGCGAAACGAGTTGCAGAACTGCGTGAGATGACCATTGAAGAAGTCGACACTCTCACCACGTTGAATGCCAAAAAACTATTCAACCTTTAGTAAAAACAAAGCCCCCTCATCTTTTAAGGGGGCTTTCTCATATTGAGCCAGAGTTAGAGTTTTATTCCTTTCACCTTAGATTAATGTTCCTCCTCGTAGCCGGTAATCATAGTTTTGATATGACTGGTGGGCGTAGGTCCTGTGGTGGTCATGTAAATATGCCCAATCAAGAACACCACAAATAAAAACGCCACCAACAAATGCATCCCCGATAATGTGCCCAAAGGAATGACTTCAATACCGATAGGGTGAAGCAATAACAGAGCACCAGAAACCCAAATCAATGGCGCTAATATCAGCTTAAAACCCAGATAGAAAAAGCGCTGCAATGGATTGTGCTTTCTCTCTGGTGTCGCCTGATACGGATGTGGCTGCCCTAGAAAAATACCTCGTACATAGAAACGCACCACATCAGAAAGTTTGTCGGTCGTTGGCATATATTGCCGCCATTCCCCTGTCGTGAAATGCCAGAAAATGGCAAACAACCAAAGCACAATCAATGTGACGGCACACAACTCATGCCAGAACAAAGCATCTTCGAAACCTAACCACTGGTAAGAGCCATGAATTTCAAATCCGGTCGCTATCATCGCGATAATCAGTAAGCTCTGTGCCCAGTGCCAGAAGCGTTCAAAGCGTTTATAAACCATATGACGCATAACCTACTCCTTACCTTGCGGATGACGCGAGAGTAACCTTAACAAGCCATGTATTGCGGCTGCCAAAACAGTCAGAGCAACCAGCCACCACAAATACTGACTATTACCTCCGAGGGCATCATCACGACCGGGAATATAGAAACCGGCAATTTTTGCCATTCGCCCATCTTTGCTATGACAATCTTGGCATTCCAGTGCTTTCTCTGCTGGAGCCACCATATGGGTGATCGGGAAGTGATAGTCAGTGTTAACGAACGTCATCTCACCGCCAAACTCTAACCCACTCGCCGCCATACCTGCTGTTACAGCCGCAGCCCAATCATAAGATTTCCAATAAGCAGAACTATCTTTACCGAACAGATGTGGCGTTATCATCAGTTGATTTTTCAAATCATAAGGCTGTTTTCCTTTCATCACTTTAAACGGCCAAATGCGTGTTCCTTCTTCACCACAAGTTCCCTGAACTTTAGTCAGTTCAATCACGCCATCTGCATTAGGTTTAACCTTCTCACCCACTGTGGTGTAATCAATCTCGCCATTAAAACAGGCATATTCAGGAACCACATTTTTCTCCCAGACGAAATCGCCTTTTTTCGGGTCGTAGAGTGGATTACCCCACTCATCTTTGGTCATTGGCCGTTTCTTGTCGCCCGCCGTTGACCAATCCCAGAACGTTTTCGTCGCTTTTTCTCGGGCAAACTCGGGAATATGGCAAGTTTGGCAGGCGACATTTTCTGCATGCTGATTAAGGCGAATCGCTTCACGTGAACCTTGATGTGGCGAGGCACTATGGCAAGACTCACAAGTCGCACGACTCATGTCAGTGTGTCCGGGAATGTCGATACCAGAGGTATCTTTTGAATTCATTGAGTAGCGAGAACCCTGAGTGATGTGCGCACTGGTGGTATGGCAGTCCTGACACTTCAAATTAGCGCCCTCTTTGGCAAGATGCACATCGAGTTCAGACGAAGCTGTATTAAGACTTGAATCCATATCGCCGTGTTTGACGGCATCACCACCCCCACCAAAGAAATGACAATTGCCGCAGTTCTTCACTTCTGGTGTCGCAACACTTTTGGCGGATTGTGCTAAATCAACTGCAGGGAGAATTTTCCCTGAGCCAACAGGCCATTCAGTATCGACATAATTGGGATGGCCCGCTGCGGTAGGGAATTTTCGGTATTGACCGGATTGATCATGGCAGACCAAACAGTCGATACTTTCTTGCTTGGTGAAATCAAATTGGTCGTCTTTCCAGCCATAGCCTGTATGGCAGCTTGTACAGCGAGGCTCATTAGAAGCAGTAGAAATGCAGAAGTTATTGACGACGTTTTTCTTGCCGTAAATCTCATCTGAACTGAGCTGTTCATGCTCCCACGTCCAATGGGTTGAAGCCTGAATCTGCTCGCCCGCTTTGGTGTGGCATTCCAAACACGCTTTCGTCACTTCCTGCGCTTTGTTAAAAGGCCCGTTCAGTTGTTCAAAGGTTTGGTGATCAGCCGTTGACGCATGAACAAGTGAAGCCGCTGTTGCTAATAACAGCAGCAGCGAAGTTAAGTAGGGTCTAATCGTTATAGTTTTCATTCCGAACATACCTTCCTGGTAAATTAGAATTCGCTTATATAATTAGACAAAAGAATTTCAAATGCGAAAGCAGATCGCAGCACAATTGTTTTAAATCAAACTATTGTGCAAAAAACCATCAACAACACATCAAATCGTAAAATTGTGATGGCTATAGAATTTGCTCAGCCAGTGGGCACAAAAAAAGGAGCCAAAGCTCCTTTTCATCTCGATGTTCACTACCGCTTATCGGCCTATTCTTCCACTTCCTCTTCATCCGCTTCTTTATTAGTGTAGAAACGAGCAAAGATAAGTCCGACTTCAAACAGCAAGCACATTGGAATTGCCAATAAGGTCTGTGAAATCATATCCGGCGGCGTAAGCAGCATACCAACAATAAACGCTGCCACTATGATGTACGGGCGCTTAGTTGCCAAAGACTTCGGTGTAGTTGCCCCTGTCCAGCAAAGCAAGCAGATAGCAACGGGTACTTCAAAAGCGATACCAAACGCCAAGAAAAGCGCTAAGACGAAATCAAGATAACTGGCAATGTCGGTTGCGATTTCCACACCACCCAATGCAATAGCGGTAAAGAAACCAAACACCAGCGGGAACACCACGAAGTAAGCGAAAGCGACACCACAGTAAAACAATAGCGAGCTGGAAAACAGCAGAGGGAAGATTAAGCGACGCTCATGTTTATACAAACCCGGAGCAACAAATGCCCATACCTGATAAAGGATATAAGGCACAGAGAGAAACACAGCCACAATCAGGGTCAGCTTAAGTGGTGTAAAAAACGGTGAAGCAACATCGGTTGCAATCATTGTCGCGCCTTCCGGCAGACGTTCCACCAGAGGCTTGGAGACAAATTCGTAAATGTCACCGGAGAAATAGATCAAAGCGAGAAACACAACCAGCACGCCCGCGATACTGTGCAATAAGCGGTTGCGTAGCTCAAGAAGGTGACTAATTAAAGGCTGCGTCTGTTCTACAGAAGACATTGGAACCTCATGTGACAGCTCATATAACTGAGATCATAAAACAGAAAATGAAGAGCAACTTGTGCTCTTCATTTGATGGCTTATTCGGCTTTCTTTTCTGCCGATTTAGACTCTTCCTCAGTTGGCTGAGTTTGAGCTTGCGCAGTAACATTTATCGTTTCTGAACCCTTGATTGATTCTGAAACATCCATAGTTTCTGCGCTCGTTGCGGCTGAATTATCCGCTGTTTGCGTATTGTTCGATGCAGCATAAGGACGCTGAACATCTTGCGCCGCTTGCTTTAGTTTATCGACCGATTCTTGAAGTTCAGGTGAAAGATTCTTCATGCCCATTTGCTCAGCCTTGCGCAAGTTGTCTTGTAACTCTTGCACTTTCAGCTCATGAGCCAGCTCATCTTTCACACTGTTCGCCATACTTTTCGCCGCGCCAATAAACTTGGTTACGCTGCGAATAGCATGTGGCAAACGTTCAGGACCTAATACAACTAAAGCAACAACAGAGATTAATACCAGCTCCCAAAAACCGATATCGAACACTCTTTAAGCCTGCTCTTTGTCTTTTTTAGTTTCTGTTGAAGCAGCTGTTTTTTGTTGCTCCAAATTCTTTGGTTCAAAGTCAGCGTCTTTTTCTTCTGGCTTTTCTTCTTCAGCCATTGCCTTTTTGAAACCTTTTACTGCACCACCAAGATCACCGCCGATGCCACGTAATTTCTTTGTACCAAACAATAGAACTACGATCACAGCAATGATAAGAAGTTGCCAAATACTGATACCACCCATTATTTCTACCTCGGGGTTATTTACTCATAATGATTTCTGAAGTTTATCGCCTAACGACGATAAGCCCGCCAACTAAACAGCCAAAATGTGAAGCCTGCAACCGCACTGCCCACAGCTAACTGCTCAAAGTGACTGGCGACCAGTATTGCCGAGCATACGACTAATGTGGCGCCAATACCAAATAAAAACTTGCCTGTAGCCTGCTGACGCTTTGTCTCTCGATAGCCTTGGTAAAGCTGATCAATACGCTGATTCATCACTTTACCTTGGCGTAAACTGTCGTATAGCAGCTCTGGTAACTCAGGTAATTTTTCTGCCCAGAATGGCGCACGCTCTTTTACTGCATTGATGACAGCTTGCGGCCCCACTTGGTTCATCATCCATTTTTCTAGGAAAGGTTTCGCCGTTTGCCACAAATCGAGTTGCGGATAAAGCTGGCGACCAAGCCCTTCAACATAAAGCAGAGTTTTCTGCAGCAATACCAATTGTGGTTGAACTTCCATATTGAATCGGCGCGCGGTATTGAACAGGTTCAACAACACATGGCCAAAGGAAATTTCACAAAGAGGTTTTGCAAAAATAGGTTCACAGACGATACGAATTGCGACTTCAAACTCATCAATATTGGTATCGTGAGGTACCCAGCCAGAATCAACGTGCAGCTCAGCGACTTTGCGGTAATCTCGGTTAAAAAACGCCAAGAAGTTTTCGGCCAAGTAACGTTTATCTTCGCTGTTGAGTGTGCCTACGATGCCACAGTCCAAGCCAATCCACTGCGGATTTTCTGGATGTTCAGGGTTCACAAACACATTGCCCGGATGCATGTCGGCATGGAAGAAACTATCGCGGAACACCTGAGTGAAAAACACGCTCACTCCGCGTTCAGCTAACAGCTTCATATTGGTGCCGTTTGCTTGCAAACGTTCTACGTCGGAAACCTGAATGCCGTATATTCGCTCAGAAACCATGACAGTTTCATTACTCAAATCGCTAATTATTTCAGGAACGTAAAGTTCTTCACTATCTTCGAAGTTACGACGCAAGCGAATCGCGTTGGCCGCTTCTCTGCGTAAATCCAGCTCATCGATCAGCGTTTTTTCGTACTCTCGTACCACTTCGACGGGCTTGAGACGCTTCGTCTCCGGAGTCGCTTTGGCAACAATACGCGCCATGCGATACATCAGCTTAATATCGGCATCAATCACCGGACGAATATCAGGGCGAATCACTTTTAAAACGATCTCGCGACCGTTCTCTTTTAGTTTCGCGGTGTGTACCTGAGCAATCGAAGCTGACGCCAGAGGTTCGATATCAAAATCGTCAAACCAAGTTTCTAAACTGCCGCCGAGCGCTTTTTCCATCTGCTGTTTGGCGAGTTTACCGTCAAATGGCGCAACCTTGTCTTGCAGTAGCGCAAGCTGATCAGCGATATGTGGCGGGAACAGATCACGACGAGTTGACATCATCTGACCAAACTTAATCCACACTGGCCCTAACTCTTGCAGAGCAAGACGCAGACGTTCACCTAACGGCTTATCACTGTGCTGATTACGAATCCAAAACAGCGATTTACGCAGCAAGCGTGGAGCTTTTGCTAACTGATGATCAGGAAGGAATTCATCCAGACCATATTCAAGCTGTACTTTAATAATTCTATATAGGCGCTTTAGTTCTGAAGGCGTCATAAGTTATTTGGCAACCTCAGCGTTTTCCTTGCTTATTTTCTCTAGCAGCGTAGTTAGCTTTGCATCTAAACGTGCAGCCTGACTTTTCACCTCATCCACTTGGTCGCAGAAATAGGCAATCTCTAACGGAGCGGGTGCAATGCGCCACTCTTCAGTCAGCACTTGAGCCAGATGGTTCTGATGCTTGTTAAACTGAGAAGTCAGCAAAGAGCCAACGTTTTTCGCCCCCTGAACCACAGTGTGAGCAACCACATCACCAGTGACTCGTGACAGCCACTCTTCAATGTCAGGTTTGCAATCTGTCATCAATTGAGAAAATTTCTGAGCCAGTTGGATATCACCTTCCAACACCAACTTATCTTGTTTGATGAGTTTAGTGATATTGGCTTGTTCACGCAGTTCAGGCAGTACAGAAAGATGCAGTGACAAGTAACAGTCGGGTTTGCCTTCATAATTTGCCAGTACATCGATCTGTTGGCTAAACACAAACGTTAGTGTCTTGTTCAGCTCTTTGAGATGCACTTGAATGACTTGCCCTTTAAGGCGTGCGAGACGACGACCCAAGTTAGGATCGTCTTTAATCAGGGTATTTAGAGTAGTTTCAATCACCGCGGTGACGAGAGGTTCAAACGGCATAAGCGGTCCTTAGAATTTGTAACCGCGGTGCAGTGCGACGATACCACCTGTTAGGTTGTAGTAGTTTGCTTGCTCAAAACCAGCTTCAACCATCATACCTTTCAGCGTTTCTTGGTCTGGATGCATACGAATCGATTCTGCTAAATAGCGGTAGCTGTCTGCATCGTTAGCAATCAGTTCACCCATTTTTGGCAAGATATGGAACGAATAGGCATCATAAATTTTAGAAAGCGGATCTAAGACAGGTTTAGAAAACTCAAGCACTAACAGACGACCACCCGGTTTCAGAACACGGTACATAGAGCGCAGTGCTTTGTCTTTGTCTGTTACGTTACGCAGACAGAAGCTGATAGTGATGCAGTCAAAATGGTTATCAGGGAACGGCAGCTCTTCTGCGTTCGCTTGTACGAAATCAACGTTGCCGACAATGCCACGATCACGCAGTTTGTCGCGACCTACGTTTAGCATTGAGTTATTGATGTCCGCCAGAATAACGTGGCCTTTATCGCCAACGATACGAGAAAACTTGGCGGCTAGGTCACCAGTACCGCCACCAAGATCGAGAATTTTTTGTCCCGGACGTGCGCCTGAGCAATCAATCGTAAAACGCTTCCATAGTCGATGAACACCACCTGACATTAAGTCATTCATGATGTCGTATTTCGCTGCTACTGAGTGAAACACCTGAGCGACTTTGGTTGCTTTTTCTTCTTTACGAACGGTTTCGAAACCGAAATGCGTTGTGTCTTGATCTGTCATTGCTGTATTCGTTTGCACGCTACTACTGTCCGTCATCGTTTCTATCCGTCATCGTGGTCGCTATTGCGCCCGCCATCATTCGTTGCTTTTCAATTTGGTTGCTATGCAGCGCACTCTTGTTATGAGAACTTTCCTGTTGAAAAAAGCGTTCAAAAAAGTGACTAAACTGCCGCGGGCAATCAGTTTACTTTATCCTCTCCTTGATGTCTTTCTACTAAAGGGGCATTTTCATAATCTTCGCCAATTTGTGCCTTTTCCGCCCACTGAGAATGGATCGAACGTTTCACTTCAACCCCAAGTTGCTTAAAGCTTTCTGCCTGGCTGATGGCATTTCCGCGTCCAGTGACAAGCTTGTTCATCGCACCCTGATAATTTTGGTTGGCTCTGTCTAACGCAGACCCCAACCCTTCCATATCATCAACGAACAGACGCAGCTTGTCGTAGAGCTTGCTGGCACGCTCGGCAATAAGACGGGCATTTTGGTTCTGACGATCATTGCGCCATAGGTTATCAATGGTACGCAGCGCCACCAGCAATGTGGTTGGGCTGACAAGGATAATGTTTTGCTCCATCGCATCTTTCACCAAGCTTGGGTCAGCCTGAATCGCGACTTGGAATGCAGGTTCCACCGGAATAAACATCAGCACATAATCGAGGCTCTCAATGCCGCGAAGCTGATGATAGTCTTTCTGGCTTAATCCCTTGATGTGATTACGAAGTGCAAGCAAGTGATCGCGCAAAGCAGCATCGCGCTCTTCGTCGGTTTCTGCATGGAAATAACGTTCATAAGCCACCAGCGCCATTTTAGAATCCACCACCACTTGTTTATCTTGTGGTAGATGAACAATTACATCCGGCTGATAACGCTTGCCCATATCATTTTGCAAACTAACCTGAGTTTCGTACTCATGGCCTTCACGCAAGCCTGATTCAGCCAGCACACGCGCAAGAACCACTTCACCCCAGTTGCCCTGCTGCTTGTTGTCGCCTTTTAGTGCCTGAGTAAGGTTCAACGCCTCTTTTGCCATCTGTTCATTAAGATTTTGCAAATTACGCAGCTCGTGTACCAAGGTGTGACGTTCTTTGGCTTCGCTATTGAAGTTGTCATTCACCTGTTTACGGAAACCTTCTAACTGCTCTTTCAGTGGGCTCAATAAGCTATCAAGGCTCTGTTTGTTCTGTTGATCCACTTTGGCTGATTTCTCTTCAAACACTTGGTTAGCAAGGTGTTCAAATTGCTGTTTCAAGCGCTCTTCTGCGGTTTCCAGTAAACGTAACTTTTCTGCATTCGACTCTATCTGCTGTTGATGACGCGCTTCTTGCTCACGCAACTGAACATCAAGCTGCGCTTTAAGCTCACGTAAATGGTTCAACTCATCGTTGTACTGATCTCGTTCCAGCTTCACGGCATCGAAATAACGCAGTTTTTCCATAGCAGCCATCAGTTTGCCGTGCAGCTGCTTTAGCTCAAACTCTGCTTTGTCTCGCTCTTGATCCAGCTCTTCCAGCTCACCCAAACTGTTGTTCAAGCTTACCTTCAGTTGCTCGATTTGCTGTTGATACCAACGAGCATCATTAATAATTTGCTGATCAAGCAGTTGGGTTCTCACCTGCATTTTCTGCTTAACCCAAAGCCCAATCACGCTCCCAGAAATAATCGCACTCGCGAGAGCAGGCGCCCAAAGCAGTATATTGTTGATAATCCATTGCATCATAAAGATTTACTTCGTCTAGTCGTGACTTAAGTCTGTTGACAAAAATGGTATTTCCATACTGGATAAATGTCCAGTTTGTGGCGAATTTATTCCACCGTTAGACTAGCCAAATAACGTCAAATAAAGTTAGGGAAAACCAATGAATGAGCGTCGTGCATTAGGGCTAGGGCTATCCGCAGTCCTACTTTGGTCAACCGTTGCCACAGCTTTCAAACTCACTCTGGCCGAATTCACGCCAATTCAAATGCTCACTATCGCAAGTATTGTCTCTGCACTGGCTTTATTCATTATTTGCGCCCTTAGAGGTCATCTAAATCTGATCGCCAGCACCTTTTTTGCTAACCCTTGGTACTACTTACTTCTAGGGCTGATTAACCCTCTGGCTTACTATTTAATTCTATTTAAAGCGTATGCTTTACTTCCAGCTTCGCAAGCTCAGTCAATTAATTATAGCTGGGCAATCACTTTAACGTTGATGGCGGCGGTTTTCTTGGGTCAAACTATCAGAAAGCAAGATTGGCTCGCCTGTGTTCTCAGTTACTTAGGCGTTATTGTGATAGCGACTAAAGGTGATGTGTTGGGTTTGAAATTCGACAGCCCACTTGGTGTCGGTTTAGCGCTACTTTCCACACTGCTTTGGGCTGGTTACTGGATTCTCAACACCAAAAACCAAGCAGAACCTGTCGTCGGTGTACTACTTGGGTTCCTTGTGGCCATTCCGTTTACTATCGGTTTAAACCTTTATGAAAGCGCTCCCTGGAGCCAAATAACCTTTAACGGCTGGGCTGCGGTCACTTATGTAGGTTTATTTGAAATGGGCATTACCTTTGTGCTCTGGCTCGGCGCGTTGAAAAGCACCAACAACACAGCGCGCATCAGTAACTTGATTTTTGCCTCTCCGTTTATCTCACTAATACTGCTGGCAACAATTATTGGCGAGGAGATTCATCCTTCAACGTTAATCGGCTTAGTGATGATCATTATTGGTCTTGTTGTGCAACAACTGAAGTTTTCAAACAAGCTCGCACCGTCCACTTAAACGCTGACATCAAAGCCCACGTTTCTGCGTGGGCGAACTGAGTTCTGCTTCCGACTTAAAACAATTGATGGGCAAGCTCCACCCCATGCCCCCGAACTCGGTCAATTTCAATATAAACATCCGATGATAACGCCAAGGCCTTCGCCGCTGGGTGACGAGTAAGAAATGCACGCTTTTCTCGTTCATCAAACAATGAGTCCCATCGCTTGTGAATTTCGCGCGCTAAAAACAGCACACAGGCCAGACGTTTGGCTTCTGTAGCCTTGCCCGGATGATTCACATTTTCTATCGCATCCGCCATGTCTGAAGGGAACTGCCACTCGCGAGCTAGCCTTGCCCCAAGCTCCTGAGCATCGGTATCGAGCAGCTCTTTTTGCACCGCAATCAACTCCTCACCATGATCAACGCGGTATTTAATTTGTGACGCTATATCAGGCTCTAACGCATGAATCATAAGTTCACCGATATTGTGTAGCACCCCTGTAGTAAAGGCTTCATTGGGGTCTAAGCGTGCGGCTCGTGCCAGTTTGCTGGCAATCATGGCAATTTCAAAAGTATTGGCCCAATAGTCTTTGATATTAAGAGTTTCGAGTTTAGGGAAGACACCAGACACAACCGATGAAGAGACCAGCGTTCGTACCGCACCGCTGCCGACACGAATGATCGCTTCGTTAATCGTTGAAACACCATGCGCGCCACCAAACTGAGCTGAATTTGCCATTCGCAACACACGAGCACTAAGCACTTGGTCCATCGACATCTTACGCGAAAGCTCACTGAAGTTGAGGTTCTCACTGTTGACCATGTTCAGTAGCTCTTGCTGGATACTTTCAATACGAGGTAATTCATTAAAACGAGAGAGCAAGGCTTCTTGATTCATTCTGGCTACTCCTTTTGCCAACCAACAAATCAACTATAGTTTAGAAATAATCATTGTTGAAAATGCCATGCGCTTTACAGCTAAAGCTGGAATCTAGCTCAAGATACTTGCTCTCATCATTGTTATTTAGCTAGTAACAAAACAACGCCGGAGAAAGTCTCTGGCTTTGTTTAAGATAATTTGTCAGGTGATTTTCTCGCGATACAGCTTCGGGCTGACACCCGCTTTGCGCTTGAATACGCGAGAAAAATAAAGGGGATCGGAATAGCCTACTATTCGACCTATGTGGTTAACCGAATAGTGAGTAGTCACTAACAATTGCTTCGCGCGGCTAATACGTTGGTCATCGCGCCATTGGGTAATGGTCATCTTCATTTCGTCGCGGAACAAGTGTCCTAAACGAGAAGGCGACAAGCAGGTATGCGCTGCAATTTCCTCAAGAGTGAAATCCTGATTGAGGTTTTGCGTCATGTAGTTGATCGCTTGAATGATTCGCGGATCAAGCGGTTTGCTGACCACATCTGGTTGCACTGATTTACAACGGATCAGTAACTGCTCAAGCAAGTTGATTGCCAAATCATCCCGATATGGGAGGTCTGATTTAGCGGTATATTCGATATCAACAAACAAGCTTTCAATGTGTTCGATGTCCTGCGCAGATAAACCGCTGGTAACATAAACCCCATTACGTTCTAACTGCCAATTTAACCAGTCATTCCAGAAGGCTCGTGGACGGAAATATATCCAACGGTGAAACCATGAAGCGTTGTCTTCTTTTCGGCGGTAATAGTGAGCGGCGCTAGGAGGAAACAAGAGTATGTCTCCAGCTTTAACATGGAACTCATGTTCACCGGAAAAAATGGTGCCTTCACCTTTGCTGGTGATATTGATGATGTACCCTTTCATGCCGTTTGGACGATCAATGGTGTAGTCGAGCTCATCACCTTCGATAATGGGAGTGAGCCCCGCGACTAAATGCGCATCAAAGTCATACCCCGGCTTGAGTGGATCTGTGTTTTGCATAGACCAACAATCATTAGAATTTTTTCTAGTGTATGTTGAGCCCGGAAGTATTGCGATTTTCGACATCACATTTTATCTAATACGATCCACTGAGTCGCTGAAAAAGCTTCGCGAAACAGATCGGGTTTAATGGAGTGACGAATAGATTCACTAGGAAGACCATGACGACAGCGTTGCCAATCCGGTTGTTCTGATTGTGGAGGTTGATCATTCTCCACGCTATCCAGCGGCACTATCTCATGTCTAATGTCTAAACGGGTCGGAATACTATTACGCGCCAAATACTCAATCACCACTGCTTTATCGTGAAAGTAGTAGTTCATGTTGACGGATAGCTTGTCGACATGATGCAACTGACACCACTGCTCTATTCGATCGTGGCGATGACGAAACTTCCACTGAGCCTCAGAAACATCCAACTGCTCACCATTGTTAATCAGTTCCAGCTTGCCTTGATACAACACCTTATCCTCATATAGAAGCTCAAACTTCTCCGGATTCTGACCTGCGACTCGCAGTGTCCATTGGTGGTAATTAATATCAAGCGGACTGTGAACATCGAAGCCCGGCTCTGTTTTAGATTCGTCAACCGCCATAAATACCTCTACAACCTCTCCCTCACAGCCATGTCACTGTGAGGGAGGATTTATCGATTAAACACCTGAAGCTAGACGGTAGTACAAGCTGTTCGTTTTTAGCTCTTGCTTGAACTTACGAGTCTCAGTGCTTTCGTCGATCACAACCATTTCCATTCCCAGAATGTCCGCATAATCCGCCAACATATCCACACTCACCTGTTGGCTGTACGCACTGTGGTGCGCGCCACCCGCGTGAATCCAAGTCGCCGCAGCCACTTGTAGGTTTGGCATTGGTTCCCATAACGCGTGTGCTACGGGAAGATGAGGCATGCTTTGCGGTGGAGCGACTGTTTTCAACGTGTTCACTACCATGCGGAAGCGATTACCTAGGTCAATCACAGACACGTTTAGCGCATTGCCTTCTTTGCCGCTGAACAACAGACGAGGTACATCACACTTCAAACCAATGGTATGACGGTGGATTTCTAGGCGTGGTTTTGCTGCCGCAATCGACGGACACACTTCTAGCATGTGCGCGCCAAGAGCTTGGTCAGTGGCACCGAAGTTATAGGTGTAGTCTTCCATAAATGAAGTACCACCTTGGCGACCTTTACCCATCTGCTTCATGATGTGAACCATTGCAGAGGTCTTCCAGTCGCCTTCACCGCCGTAACCAAAGCCTTTCGCCATTAGACGTTGTGTTGCAAGACCTGGCAGAGAACCCAAACCGGTTAAGTTTTCGAAGGTGTTAGTAAATGCACTTGCGCCTACGTCAGTTAAGAAACGCTCCATACCCATTTCTAAGCGAGCTTCGTGTTGCATCAGTTTAAGCAGAGCAGAATCTGTCAGCAGCTCTGGCTTCATTTCGTAGGTTGAAGCGTATTCATCAAGCAGACGAGAGACATCCGCATCCGAAACCGATTGAACCGCTTCAGTCAGTTCACCCAAGCCGTAAGCGTTCACTTCGTAGCCGAACTGGATTTGAGCTGAAACTTTGTTGCCTTCGGTTACCGCAACTTGACGCATGTTGTCACCAAAACGCGCCACTTTTAGATTCTGACCAGCATTGATACCGATAGCAGCGCGGCACCAATCATCAATTTCCGCGTGAACATTTGGATTCTGCCAGTGACCAACTACCACTTTACGGTCAATCCCCATACGAGTGCCGATAAAGCCAAACTCACGACAACCATGTGCACTTTGGTGAGTGTTCATGTAGTTCATGTCTATGTCGTCCCAAGGAAGTGCGGCATTGAACTGAGTATGCAGATGAAGGAATGGTTTGTTCAGTTGAGATAGACCCGCAATCCACATTTTCGCTGGAGAGAAGGTGTGCATCCAAAGTACTAAACCAACACAGTCAGGATCGTTGTTCGCCGCACGGCACACATTTAAGATTTCATCAGGAGACTTCACCGTACCTTTATCTAGCATAGGTACTGAGATAGCGTTGCTTTGATTGAAGCTGGCAACGATCTGCGCGCTGTCTTGCGCGACGTTTTCTAACACTTTCGGTCCGTATAGCGTTTGTGAACCAGTGACAAACCAAACTTGTTTTTCATTAAATACTTTCATGACTTACCCTTTATTCTTAGCTGACTGACCGTAATAAGCATTCGCTCCGTGTTTACGTAGGTAGTGCTTATCGAGCAATGCTTGATTGATGTATTCCACCGCAGGATTGATCTGCAGAGTTTGCATGGCCATACCGGCAACAACCTCTGTCACCACTGCGTTGTGCACCGCTTGATGGGCATCTTTACCCCAACAAAACGGCGCGTGTTCTTTGACGAGAATTCCCGGAATCGCAATTGGGTCGTTGTCGCCGATGGTTTCTGCGATCACCAGACCAGTATTCAATTCATAATCGGAATCGATCTCTTGATTGGTTAGCGCACGAGTACATGGAATGCTGCCGTAGAAGTAGTCCGCATGAGTGGTACCTAAAGCAGGAATCGCTTTACCAGCCTGAGCCCAAGCGGTTGCTTGAGGTGAATGAGTATGAACCACACCACCGATTTTGGCGTAGGTACGGTAGAGTACGAGGTGCGTCGCGGTGTCAGAAGACGGATTCAATTCGCCTTCGACCACATTGCCTTGCAGATCGACCACCACCATGTTTTCGGCGCTTAAATCTTCGTAAGCGACACCACTTGGCTTAATCACTACCAAGCCAGACTCTCGGTCGATAGCCGACACGTTGCCCCAAGTGAACGTCACTAACTTGTGACGTTCAAGATCCAAGTTAGCTTGCCATACTTCGTGGCGTAGCTTTTTCAGGCGCTCTTGTTGGTTCAACAAATCACCCATGATTACGCTCCTGAGCATGTTTTGCTTCAGAGATTTGCTCTAGGTGTTGACCCAGTTCACGGTAAGCAGAGTAACGTTGTTCACGCAGTGCTTTTGCAGCCGCATTCGGCTTGTAAACTTGGCTGATTGGGCTAGCCATCGCTTTCTGTGCTTGCTGAGCATCATCGTAAATACCTGCTGCAACAGCGGCGAAGATAGCAGCACCCAGAGCACAACATTGTTCAGAGCTTGCCACTGCAATGTCACGACCAATAACATCAGCACACATCTGCATCACGTATGGGGATTTTTGCGAGATACCGCCGATGGCGATAACACGTTCAACATCCATACCTTGGTCAACAAAACAGTCGACAATCGCTTTTGCGCCGTGCGCTGTTGACTCCACAAGCGCTGCAAACATTGCTGGTGCGGTCGAACCCAGGTTCAAATCGGTAACCGCGCCTTTGAGACGTTGGTTTGCGTAAGGAGTACGACGACCGTTATGCCAGTCCATTGCCAGTGGCGAGTTGTCATTGAATCCATATTGCTGCGCAGAGTCCGCAAGCATTGGAATAATCGCTTTATCCAATTGCTCCATCACTTTGGCTGCTTCTGGATTGGTTTTTGCTAATGCTTGAATTGGCCACATCAGCACGCGTTTATACCAAGCGTAAACATCGCCAAACGCAGATTGACCGGCTTCCAGAGCCATCAAACTTGGCAAGGCACTGCCTTTGACCTGACCACAAATTCCGTGAATGGTACGGTCGCCGACTTGGTCTGCATCAACCATTAAAATGTCACAAGTAGAAGTACCAATCACTTTGACCAAGTCATGTTTACCGGCACCTGCGCCGACAGCGCCCATATGACAGTCGAACTCGCCGACCGCAATCGCTAAACCCGCAGGTAAGCCCAGTTTATCAGCCCACTCTTGAGTCAAATAACCCGAAACGTCTTCTGAGGTATAAACCACATCAAACATGCGCTCACGAATGCCATCGAGTGTTGGCGAAATTGCAGAGAGAAATTTTTGATCAGGTAAACCGCCCCAGCTGTCATGCCACATTGCTTTATGACCAGCCGCACAGATACCGTGACGGAATTTGCTTGGGTGTTCGTTGCCGGACAGGATCGCCGGAATCCAGTCACACAACTCCACCCAGCTATGTGCCGCTTTCGCCACTTGCTCATCTTGCTCACTGACCCAAGCCGCTTTTGCCCAGAACCATTCTGAAGAGTAAATGCCACCAATGTATTTGGTGTAGTCGATGAATTCGCCGCCGTGGGCCAATTCATTAATTAAATCGGCTTTAGATACCGATGTGTGGTCTTTCCACAAGATGAACATCGCGTTCGGGTTTTCGGTAAATTCAGGTAACAACGCTAAAACATTACCTTGTGCATCAACCGGTGCAGGTGTCGAACCCGTTGTATCTACGCCAATACCCACTACAGACTGAGCGATGTCCGCAGGAACTTGTTCAAGCGCTTCACGTATCGCTTGAGTCATAGCTTCGATGTAGTCTTTCGGGTGGTGACGAAACTGAGATTGTTCAGGCTCGTTAAACTGGCCTTCCATCCAACGTGGGTAGTAAGTGACACCAGATGCCACCTCCTCACCACTAACAGCGTTGACCAATAATGCACGCACCGAATCCGAACCGAAGTCCAGACCAATCACGTGTTCAGCTTGTGTCGCTAAATGCTTCATAACAACTCCATGTAGGGTGATATTTTTGTTTGTTATACCCCTGCATGGATGATTCAGCCATGACACTGCCTGCTAGATGTATGGACAAATTTGCCAAAAACATATTTCTGTGCAGCTGTTTAAAAAACGTTCCAACCCTTTATAAATAAGACAAAATCACGAGTGTAAATGATTACACACATGCCAAAAGTAATCAGAAATGTACTAAAACGTAACATTTGAGATCACCATCATGTTCGCC
This sequence comes from Vibrio sp. C8, assembly GCF_054051265.1. NCBI lineage: Bacteria > Pseudomonadati > Pseudomonadota > Gammaproteobacteria > Vibrionales > Vibrionaceae > Vibrio > Vibrio sp. C8. Next base: position 39,843 of record NZ_JBPAOE010000050.1, on the reverse strand, counting down.
TCCGCTAAATAAATGGACAAAATCGCTACATTTTTTTGGTGTGATTTTCATCACTTCAACTTCAAATTAAATCTTCAAAGATGTCGGTGAAACAAACCCTACCCAGCGGATGGAATAACAATGAAACTAAAAAAACTATTAATAGCGACAGCCTTAACCGGGGCAACAATGTTAAGCGCTTCTGCCAACGCGTTCTTTGGTTCAAGCGATGACATGCGACTAGGCTACCTAGTTAAACAACCAGAAGAACCATGGTTCCAAACGGAATGGTCATTTGCCGAGAAAGCGGGTAAAGACCTAGGTTTTGAAGTGGTAAAAATGGCTGTGCCAGATGGTGAAAAAACACTGAATGCTATCGATACTCTTGCCGCTCAAGGCGCGAAGGGTTTCGTTATCTGTACTCCGGATCCTAAGTTGGGTCCTGCAATCATGGCGAAAGCAAAAAGCTATGATCTTAAAGTCGTAACCGTTGATGACCAGTTCCTCAACGCTAAAGGCGAACCTATGGTTGACGTACCTTTGGTCATGATGGCGGCAACCGCTATCGGTGAGCGCCAAGGTTCTGAACTTTATAAAGAAATGACAAAACGTAACTGGGACGTAGCAACAACAGGTGTAATGGCTATCACTGCTGATGAGTTAGACACTGCACGTCGTCGTGTTGATGGTTCTATCTCTGCTCTAAAACAAGCGGGTTTCCCAGAAGGTCAAATCTATCGCGTACCGACGAAAACTAACGACATCCCAGGAGCGTTGGACGCTGCGAACTCACTACTTGTTCAATACCCAAATGTTAAACAATGGCTTGTTGTTGGTATGAATGACAACACCGTTCTTGGTGGTATCCGTGCGACTGAAGGTCAAGGCTTCGGTGCGGACAACATTATCGGTATTGGTATCAACGGTGTAGATGCGGTGAACGAACTGGCTAAAGCAAATGCAACTGGCTTCTACGGCTCTCTACTACCAAGCCCAGACGTACACGGCTACAAAAGTATTGAATCACTTTACAAATGGGTAAAAGACGACGTTGAACCAAGTAAATTCGTTGAAGTTACTGACGTAGTTCTTATCACTCGTGACAACTTCAAAGACGAACTAGCGAAAAAAGGGCTATAGGCTCAATTTTGGTGACGGCTACTTTGGCCGTCACCCTCTTGATTTAACGGAGAGAATGTCATGGCGAAGTCCCCTTCTTACATAGAGTTTTGTAATATTTCGAAGCACTTCCCTGGTGTAAAAGCACTGAACAACGTCAGTTTCCGCGCAAGCGCAGGCAGTGTTCACGCTTTAATGGGAGAAAACGGTGCAGGAAAATCAACTCTGCTTAAAACCTTAAGTGGGTTCCACCAGCCAACAGAAGGTCATATCGCGATTGATGGTAAAAAAATCAACCTTACCTCAACCAACGATGCACTGGAGCACGGTATCGCTATCATCTACCAAGAACTGAATTTAGTTCCTGAGCTGACCGTTGCTGAGAATATTTATCTTGGGCAGCTTCCAACCAAAGGTGGCCTAGTGGATACCGAAACGCTAAACAAAAATGCACGTGTGCAGTTAGAGCGTCTCGGTGAAACTTTCGACCCTGCATGCCAACTAAAAGAATTATCTATCGGCCAATGGCAAATGGTGGAAATCGCCAAAGCTCTTAGCCGCAACGCGCAAATTATTGCGTTCGATGAACCGACCAGTAGCCTCTCTCAGCGTGAGATCCAAAACCTGTTCAAGGTTATCCGTGAGCTAAGAGATGCAGGCAAAGTCATCATGTATGTCTCTCACCGTATGGAAGAGATTTTCGATCTCTGTGATGCCATTACCATCTTCAAAGATGGTCAACACGTTAGTTCATTTGAAGACATGTCGGAACTGACTCACGATCGTCTCGTAGAACTGATGGTTGGCCGCGAGATTAACGACATCTACAACTACCGTTCTAGAGAACTGGGCAAAAGTGGCTTACGTCTAGAAAGCATTCAAGGCCCAGGGCTTTCTGCTCCGGTTTCACTGGACATTAAACAAGGTGAAATTCTTGGCTTGTTTGGTCTTGTTGGTGCAGGACGTACCGAGCTGACTCGCTTGGTGTTTGGTGCGGAGCGTAAAACGGCGGGTGACCTTTACCTTCACGATGTGAAAATTGGCATTAAATCACCACAAGATGCGATTCGGGCAGGCATAACCCTTTGCTCTGAAGACCGCAAAGCGCATGGCATTGTGCCGATCATGTCGGTGCAAGAAAACACTAACATCAGTGCTCGCCCATGGCACCTGAAATTTAACAGCTTGATCGATTTTACTTGGGAAAAAGACAACGCAACCAAGCAAAAACAAGCATTGAATGTGAAGGCAGCATCCCTTGAACAGCCTATCGGCAAATTGTCTGGCGGTAACCAACAAAAAGTAATTCTTGGTCGTTGGTTGTCTACCGCGATGAGCGTGATCTTACTGGATGAACCGACACGCGGTATCGATGTGGGTGCAAAATCTGAAATTTACGAATTGATTTTTAAGCTGGCGGAAAACGGAGTCACCGTATTGGTCGTTTCCAGCGATTTACCTGAAGTGTTGGGGATTTCTGACCGCATACTTGTCATGAAAGATGGCGCAGTGACGGGCGAACTTCAACGAGATGAATTTAACGAACAAACCGCTCTTCGTCTTGCGATGCTCGACAAAGAATCGGCTGCAGCTTAAACCTGAGGAATATCATTATGTCTTTATCTAGCCCTACTAAAGCGATGGCATCAGAGGAGAAATCCGGCGGATTTCACTTCTCTAAAATCTGGGACAAATTTGGAATGCTGATGGTGTTTGCAGGTCTGTTTATACTCTGCTGCCTGTTTGTTCCATACTTTGCTACCTTCATCAACATGAAAGGCCTTGGCCTCGCGATTTCAATGAGTGGTATGGTGGCGTGTGCCATGTTGTTCTGTCTGGCTTGTGGCGACTTAGACCTTTCTGTTGCCTCTATTATTGCCTGTTCTGGCGTTGTAACCGCAGTGGCTATCAACGCCACCAGCAGCGTAGTACTCGGCATTGGTGCAGGCTTGCTTTCTGGTGTGGTATTTGGTCTGCTAAACGGCTTCGTTATCGCCAAGCTGCAAATCAACGCACTGATCACAACACTCGCCACTATGCAGATTGCTCGTGGTCTTGGTTACATCATCTCTGACGGTAAAGCCGTAGGTATCACTGAAGAGAGCTTCTTTGCTTTAGGTAACTCTTCAATTCTGGGTATTCCAACACCAATCTGGTTAACGTTGATCACTTTCGGTGTGTTTGCTTTCCTTCTCAACCGCACCGTATATGGCCGCAACACACTAGCGATTGGCGGTAACGAAGAAGCGGCACGTCTGGCGGGTGTTAATGTGGTCAAAACCAAGATGATGATTTTCACCATTTCGGGTTTTATCTCCGCACTGGCAGGTGTCATCCTTGCAGCACGAATGACATCAGGTCAGCCAATGACTTCTGTTGGTTTCGAGCTCGTGGTTATCTCCGCGTGTGTATTGGGTGGGGTTTCATTGAAAGGCGGTATTGGTAAGGTTTCTTACGTTATCGCAGGTGTTCTAATCTTGGGTACAGTAGAAAACGCGATGAACTTGTTAAACATGTCTCCATTTGCTCAATATGTTGTTCGCGGTGCAATTCTGCTTGCTGCGGTTATTTTCGACCGTTACAAACAGAAATCTCAGTAAAAATATTAACGAAACTATTTGGCATTGCAGTTCAGTGTGTGAGTGAGTCGATTGATCATGAAAACCTCTGTGATTGGGTAAACAAACGAAGCCAATACGACTGCATTATCAAATAAAAAGGATAAATAACACCTCTATTTATATACCTTTCTCATGTTGCCCTCTGTTATAGGAGGGCTTTTTTTATTCAAGAAAATTAAGTTCATAATCGCGAATCATTTAAATGCAATATTTTGATTGCACTTAGGTATTAGTTTTTTGGGAATAAGTTGCTAATAAAATGGACTATCTTGCTACCAAATTTTTTATGTGATTAAAATCTAACCACCAATAATTTATGCGTCTTAATATTTCATTGCTCATGGCTATTTTAATAATTTTTAATAACGAGCAATACGTGAAACAAGAATTTCTCAAGGTCTTTGAAATGTCAGTTAAGCAAAAATGAACAGGTATCCTTAACGTAGAACCGATGTAATAACATCTATGTTGTGGAGTAAGTACATTCATAAAAACGCTGTCGTTTCTTGAACGGAGAGAGAGTTAAACAAGATAGGGATTTAATCATGTTAAAAAAACTCACTTTAGCAACTGCTGTCAGTACCATCCTAATGTCTGGTTCACTAATGGCTGCCTCATTAACCGTTGGTTTCTCTCAAATTGGATCTGAATCAGGCTGGCGAGCAGCTGAAACAGCTGTATCCAAAGTTGAAGCTGAAAAACGCGGTGTGACACTGAAAATTTCTGATGCACAACAAAAGCAAGAAAACCAAATCAAAGCGGTACGCTCTTTCATCGCACAAGGTGTAGATGCAATCTTTATCGCACCTGTGGTACAAACCGGTTGGGGACCAGTGCTTGAAGAAGCAAAAGATTATGGCATCCCAGTGTTCCTGTTAGACCGTGGTATCACAGTAGAAGATGACTCACTTTATATGACTGCGGTAACCGCTGATAACGTGCTGGAAGGCGCTGTAGCGGGTAAATGGCTTATCGACAAAGTGGCTGGCAAACCATGTAACGTGGTTGAACTGCAAGGCACCGTGGGTGCGAGTGTGGCTATCGACCGTAAAAAAGGCTTCAGCGACACTGTAGACAAAATCGACAATATTAAGATTGTACGTACTCAGTCAGGCGAATTTACCCGTAGTAAAGGTAAAGAAGTTATGGAAAGCTTTATTAAAGCAGAGAATAACGGCAAAAATATTTGTGCGGTATTCGCCCATAACGACGATATGGCAATCGGTGCAATTCAAGCAATTAAAGAAGCAGGTTTAAAACCGGGCAGCGATATTTTAATTGTCTCTATTGATGCGGTTCCAGATATATTTAAAGCGATGATGAACGGTGAAGCGAATGCGACCGTTGAGCTGACGCCAAATATGGCAGGCCCTGCTCTTGATGCACTTATGGCTTATAAAGATAAAGGCACAATTCCACCGAAGAAAATTGTTACCGAGTCCAATTTATATTTACCAGCTGATGCAAAAGCTCAGTTAGAAATGAAAAAAGACTTAGGTTATTAATTTTATTATCACCCTCCCATTAGGGAGGCATGCTTTATACTCAAACCACTTGGAGTTGCAGGTAAGCGGCAAGTAAGTGAATCCCCATGAGCATAGATAAACTATGTGATTGGGGTGAACGAACGTAGCCAACACCCATGCAGCTTCAAGTGGGAAGAGTATAGATTGTTGGAGTTATTATGCCGTTAAACAATCAGCAAGATGTCATATTAGATGCCAAAGGGATCTGCAAATATTTCCCCGGCGTTAAAGCGCTAGAAAATGTCGATTTCAGCCTGAGAAAAGGCGAAATAATGGCGTTATTGGGGGAAAATGGCGCAGGTAAATCAACGTTAGTGAAAACCTTAACCGGTGTGTATCAACGTGATGGCGGTGAAATTACTCTCGATGGTCAATCCATTTCTCCACAGAATACCGCTCATGCACAACATCTCGGAATCGGCACTGTTTATCAAGAAGTCAACCTGCTACCGAACATGTCCGTAATGGACAACCTTTTTATCGGCAATGAGCCTAAAAAATGGGGCTTTGTTGACCGCAAAACCATGGCTGCAAAAGCACGTAGAATCGTCACCAGCTATGGCTTAGATATTGATGTAACTCAGCCTCTCAACCAGTTCTCTGTCGCGATTCAGCAAGTGATCGCGATCGCCAGAGCGATTTCACTGTCAGCCAAAATACTAATTCTTGATGAGCCGACAGCCAGCCTCGATAGCAACGAAGTGAAAATGTTATTTAACATTATGCTAGGGCTCAAAGAGAAAGGCGTGAGTCTGATTTTCATCACTCACTTTCTTGATCAAGTTTATGAAGTCAGTGATCGCATTACCGTCTTACGCAACGGCCAGTTGGTTGGCACCAAAGAAACCCGTGAACTACCACAAATAGAGCTAGTGAAAATGATGCTTGGCCGCGAGCTGGAAGATACAGCTCTGAAACGTGCAGGTAAAACTCGTAAGCATAATGAGCCGATGGTGGCCTTTGCTAACTATGGCAAAAAAGGCACTATCCATCCCTTCAACCTTGAAGTTCATGCCGGAGAAATTGTAGGCTTGGCTGGGTTATTAGGCTCCGGTCGCACCGAAACTGCGAAAGTGATTTTTGGTATTGACCCAAGCGATTCCGGTACCTGTACTTTGAAGGGGCGCCCTATTCAAGTTCGATCAGCTCGCCAAGCCTCCCATCTGGGTTTTGGTTACTGCCCTGAAGATCGCAAAACCGACGGCATCATTGGCGCGGCTTCTGTCCGTGAAAATATTATTCTGGCTTTACAGGCACAACGTGGCTGGTTTAAACCCATCTCTCGTAAAGAGCAGGAAGCGGTGGCACAACGCTATATCGACCAATTAGCCATCAAAACACCGAGCCTTGACCAACCTGTGGAGTTTCTCTCTGGTGGTAATCAGCAAAAGGTTCTACTTGCTCGATGGTTGCTTACTAAGCCGAAGTTCCTGATTCTCGATGAACCAACGCGAGGTATCGACGTTGGCGCACATGCCGAGATCATTCGTCTGATTGAAAGTCTCTGTGCTAACGGGCTCGCTCTGTTGGTTATCTCTTCCGAACTCGAAGAACTGGTTGGTTACGCCGACCGCGTCATCGTATTACGAGACAGAAAATCGGTAGCAGAGATACCCACTGAAGAACTTTCCGTACCTGCCATAATGCAAGCGATTGCGAGTTGAGGTGATTATGAATACGCTCAATCGACTGCAGTCAGTCAAGAAGCCCGAGCAGCGCAATAGATTTACACTGCCAAAAGGCACGCCACAGCTTGCTGCTCTTATTCTACTGTTCATTGTGAACAGTTTGATTGCTGATAACTTTTTCTCTATTCACATTCAAGATGACCGCTTATTTGGCAGTGTCATCGATATCTTTAACCGCGGTGCACCTGTCGCACTGCTAACCATCGGCATGACGCTGGTTATCGCAACCGGCGGTATCGACCTTTCTGTCGGAGCTGTGATGGCGATAAGCGGTGCTGTACTCGCCAGTATGGCAGAGCAAGGCTATGCGCCATCAACCATTTTGCTTTGCTCTGTACTGGCAGGGGTCGCATGTGGTTTGTGGAACGGCTTCCTTGTTGCTATGTGTAAAATCCAACCCATTGTTGCCACCTTGATTTTAATGGTAGCTGGGCGCGGTGTCGCACAGCTCATCACAGAGGGACAAATCATTACCTTCAACAACGACACATTATCTTGGTTTGGTAGTGGTTCATTGTTCTATTTCCCTACCCCAATACTGTTGTTGGCTTGTGCCTTATTGATTGTTTGGGCACTCACTAAGAAAACAGCATTGGGGCTCTTTATCGAGTCCGTGGGTATCAATATCAAAGCAGCCAAAAACGCAGGCATTAACACCCCGGCAATTGTGATGTCTGTGTATGTCATCAGTGGTGTGATGGCTTCAATCGCAGGGATCATTGTCGCTGCCGATATCAAAGGCGCTGACGCCAATAACGCCGGTTTATGGTTGGAAATGGATGCCATTTTGGCGGTTGTAATTGGTGGTACTTCTCTAATGGGGGGCCGCTTTAATCTGTTACTTGCATTGGTTGGCGCTTTTATCATTCAAAGCATCAACACAGGTATTCTGTTGTCTGGTTATCAACCGCAATGGAATCACATTGTGAAATCACTGGTGGTATTAACCGTGTTGATACTGCAATCCCCGACAGTTATTCAATTGATTAAGAGGAAATAGACCATGATAAAACGTAATTTTCCTCTGTTTATCACCATCGCAGTGTTCCTGATTGGTTACGCGTTTTGCATGGTAGAGTTCCCTGCCTTTATGAGCACGAGGGTAATTTGTAACATTCTGACGGATAATGCTTTCTTAGGCATACTCGCTGTTGGTATGACTTTCGTAATCCTCTCTGGCGGTATTGACCTGTCAGTGGGTTCGGTCGTCGCGTTTACCGGTATCTTTCTCGCCACGGTGATTGGCGAATGGGGCGTTCACCCTTTCACTGCCATTATTATGGTGTTGGTGATGGGTTCACTGTTTGGCGGTTTGATGGGTTGGATTATTGATACGTTAAAAATCCCGGCTTTCATCGTGACATTAGCTGGAATGTTCTTTCTGCGCGGAGTGAGCTTTTTAATCTCAGAGCAGTCTATTCCTATTGAGCACCCTATCTATCGTGAGATGTCTCGCTTTTCATGGCACATCATAGGCGGTGGTCGATTAAGCTTGTTGGCAGTGGTGATGCTTTTCGTCGTTGCCATCGGGATGCTTGTGGCTCACCGAACTCGTTTTGGCAACAACGTGTACGCGATTGGCGGTAATGCGACTTCAGCGGGTTTGATGGGGATTGCAGTGAAACGCACCACAATCGGTATCTACATGCTTTCCACTTTCTTGGCGACTTGTGCAGGTATTGTGTTTTCTATCTACACTTCTGCGGGCTATCCATTAGCCGCTGTCGGTGTTGAGCTTGATGCAATTGCTGCTGTGGTTATCGGTGGTACCTTGCTATCCGGCGGTGTCGGCACTGTGTTTGGCTCATTATTTGGCGTGCTTATACAAGGGCTAATCCAAACCTACATTACTTTCGACGGCACGTTAAGTTCTTGGTGGACCAAAATCATCGTCGGCATTTTGCTGTTCAGCTTTATCGCTCTGCAACGTCTGTTGATCATAATGAGCGAACGCCGCAAAGTGGTGAACACCAGCCGTATAGGCTCACTAGCAACCGGAGATTCATAGTTATCTTCGACTTAAAAACATCGATATCTCCGAGTTACGAGTTAATAGCAAAGAAGCCAGTTTTAAGACTGGCTTCTCTTTTCGCTTTGGATTATCGGTTCTCAAACCGGTTGTAATCCAGTAAACCAAATTCAATCGGCTGATCTTGCTTATACCATTGATGAACTTTATCACTGAAAGACCAGAAATCTGGTGAACTGCGACGCACCGCAAACCGATCCAGTAGCTGAACATAGCTCTCTTCACCATCCAGTGTTTTCAAACGTGCCACCAGCTCAGGAATTTCAGTTTCTTTCAGCGACAAATAGGCTGCCGGATAACTACCCAAAACACCTCTTACCAAGGTTAATGTGTCTTTCTCTGGGACTCGGTTGTCCTCTTCATCAAACAAGCTGGAAATGTTGCTGTGAGCGTTGTTGTGGATCAGAGTAAACAGTTGCGACTCACCCGATTTGGATTCAATCATTAGCATCATTAACTGAGGGATCGGTAGTATGCCCTCACCTTTAATATAATTGACGCTGTTAAGTGCGTATTCATGATCAGCGGTAAACCCGGTATTAACGATGTCATATCGTTGGCTAAGTACTGGCTGGACATGTTCGCGTAGCTGATCAAACAACTCTGATTTCGGATCATCTGTGGTGTACTCGATATTACTCGGCTCATCAAATGGCTTCACGTTACGCAATAGAAACTCGGTAAAATACGCACTTTGATCCTCATACCAGCTCGACAATTCCTCATGCCGTGTTTTCTGAGGCAGTAAGGTAATGAAGTTACTTTCACCTTCTAAGCGCAAGAAATCCATAAACATGCGGGTCACGAGCTGATGACCGAAGTTTCCATAGACATCAAAGCCTGCTACCAGCAAGTAATGAATACGCTCAAGTAATGCGTAATCTAACACCCATGCGGTTTTTGGTTTTCGTCCTACCAAACCTTGTGCCACAGACGCACTATCAAAGTGACGGAAAATAGTTAACGCAGCATTGGGGTTAGTACTATCACCAGACCAAATCAAATCCGTTGTCACGTGGCGGCCATTTTTAAATTGCTTAGCCGAGAACTCAGATTTTTCTTCCAGATAGCGAGCTTGCTGCTTGGCATAACTAATCCAAGTAGCAATTGGGTTGATGGTGTCTTCGCGCTCCGCTGGCAGCTTTAAGTTATCAGCTTGAGAGCGGTAAAACTCGTTAACCTCTGTAATGTTGGCTTTGTCTGGGTCTAAGAAGAACACCCAGAAATTATCATTAATAACGTTAAGCGCCAGCTGACCTCGACAGACCGGACCTTTAATAAACGCCATCACGGTATTCTGAGCGTTATCGAGTAAGAAACGATATCTCGCATTGACGGGCAAATCGATAAAAGCGGTCATCGGGTTAGCGGCTACCGAAGGCTCGTAACTTGGCAGTTCCTTAATTTTGTAATCCGCATCGATAAACCACGCTTTCCAATTGTGGATACGCTTCTTATTCAAGGCGTAAGGCATATGGGTTTTATCAACTATGGTGCCTTGCTCTGGGATGATGCGGTAATAAACGCGGTCAACTTGCGGATCATCATATGGACGACGAGTTGCAATGCGTCTAACAGGCTCACCCGGCGGTGTTGCAGAACGAACAAGCGTAAAGAAACGTGGCGTTTTCTCGTTCAGATCAGAAAAATAAATATGGGATAAGAACAAATGCTCATAGATATAGCGAGCCGCTAACTGGTTCTTCTTACCGTCTGCATTTAACAGTGTTTCGTAGTTATCAACTAAGGTTTGTTGCGATGCCGTCAGCGGTATGTGTTCATTCATCTGAGCGCCGTTTTCCAACCATGCCATTAGCTTGTTGTACTCACTCTTATTGAGGTTTGGCATGCCAAAAGGCATTCCCCAGTCAGGGTACTCCTGCTGGTAAGCTTCATGCTCTTCTAACGTGGGACACTGCTGCTCTCGATAAATCGAAAAATCGAACCCTTCCAACTGATCTTGTTGCTGTTGAGGATGTAACTCTTTTTGTTTCAACAGTCTTGCCACCAAACCTGCTTCAAGGTTTGCTCGTGTCGATTGATCTCGTTCATTCAGCACAGGATGAAAGCCAAAATCACGCCACTCTTGAGTGGTTTGAGCATCTTCAAATAGCCGAGTTGGTGTTGCCGCACTCAAACGCGTCCCTTCGTAGACTTGGGTTTTGCTTCCACCTCGATCAATCCCTTCCACCGAAGAGAGTTTCAGCTGACAAGGTGCGTCATAACAAGCATGACAAACCACACATCGGTTATCGATGATGGGCTTCACCTCTTGCATAAAATACTGAGCTTGAGGCGAGTCTAAAGCCACCTGACGCTCACGAACTTCAGGTGCACCAAACAGTTCATCGTAGTTGAGCCCAGCATAGGTGGCACAACCAGAGAAAACTAATACCAAAATGACAAAAAAGAGCTTTCGTAAATTCATATAGTTATAGTTTTGTGTTAACCAAGGTTAATTAAAGTAAAGAGTACTATATTTTCAATGAACAAAAGAAAATACCATGTGAAATCTATCTTTCTGACTACCTTCTGTCGCTATTTATTACACAAATCATTTTTACTCAGGGCAATTGAATGAAATAATCCCTCGAGATGTTGTCAAACATGCTAAATAATGACTGATTGATAGAGAACTCGCTTCGAAAAATCAGGAAAAGTAGATAAACTTTAACTAACTGAGCAGAGAAAAATGCACTGCTGCGTCTTTACCTAATTATGAAGAGTGGCTAAGCCAAATTAACTAAAATGACGAATCAAACTGAACAAAGACAATATTTTCGTCTAAGTTACAAAACCAAAGTAGCCATGCCTACATTCCGAGTTCAAAGCAAAGAATTTAAAATCAGTGAAATTTCGGAACAGGGCATGCGTGTAATTGTGCGTGATACTTCATTGTTTAGTCCTAACGACACTGTTGAAGGTGAAATTCTTCTCAATGCCTTTGACACCAATATTCAAGTTAAAGGTAAAGTACTGAGAACGGTCGGTAATGAAGTGATTTTCCTGTTATCGCAAGGCCTGTCATTCAAAGAGATGATTGGCGAGCAAAGGTATATGCGTAAGCACCATCCCAACGTGTTTCCCAAAAACTCTCAATAGATAGAAAACAAATAAAAAACCCGCTATTAATTTAATAACATTCTGCGGGTTTAAAATATTTCAAGACCGATTTTATACGTTCTGACCAGCAACATAACCGCTCGACCATGCCCATTGGAAGTTATAACCACCGAGCCAACCAGTCACATCCATTACTTCACCAACGAAATACAGTCCTTTAATGTCTTTGCATTCCATCGTTTTAGAAGAAAGAACATCGGTATCCACGCCGCCAAGAGTGACTTCAGCTGTTCGATAGCCTTCTGTTCCATTTGGTACCACACGCCACTGTTCTAAAGTCTCTCTTATTGCTTCCAGCTCTTTCGGATTGAACTGTTTGAGAGGTTTGTCTACCAGCAACTTACGTTCGATAAACACTTCCACTAAACGCTTAGGCAGTACGCGCGCTAAGGTGTTTTTGAGTGTCTGGTTCGGGTGCTTTTCTCGGGAACGAGTTAATAACTCATCAACATCAACTTCAGGCACCAAGTTAATGGTAACCGCTTGTCCCGGCTTCCAGTACGACGAAATTTGCAACACCGACGGGCCAGATAAGCCGCGATGGGTAAACAGCAGCGCTTCTTTAAAGCTTTTTCCGCATTCTGCCTGAATTTCAGCAGGAACAGCGATACCCGAAAGCTCAGCTAATGCGTCTTTGTCTTCAACATGCAGAGTAAAAGGTACTAAGCCTGCGGTGGTTGAAATAACCGGTAAACCAAACTGCTCAGCAATCTTGTAACCAAACGGTGTGGCTCCTAGCTTTGGCATTGAAAGACCGCCGGTCGCCACGACCAAAGACTCACACTCAATATCGCCCTGTGTGGTGTGCAACAAGAAGCCTTGTTCTGCTTTTTGAATATCGAGTGTCTCGACTTGATAGCGCTGACTAATGTTTGGAAGGTCGCACTCTTCAAGCAGCATTTTGACGATGTCTTTCGCCGAGTCTAAACAGAAAAGCTGGCCATGAGATCGCTCTTCGAACTCAATACCATATTTACTCACCATTGAGATGAAATCCCAGTGGGTATACTGCGAAAGCGCCGATTTTACGAAATGCGGATTGCGGCAAAGGTAGTTTTGAGCCGAGACGTCGTAGTTGGTGAAGTTGCAGCGACCACCACCGGAGATAAGAATCTTACGTCCTGGTTTTTTCGCATGATCAATCAGCATCACACGGCGTCCACGTTTTCCGGCTTGAGCAGCACACATTAGGCCAGCCGCTCCGGCACCTATGATGACAACATCTACTTTTTCACTCATGACTCATACCAATGCCAGTAATCAGAACTCTACCCGTCTAGAACTATGTAATTAGCAAGAACAGGCAATAAAAAAGGACGTACAGCGGTACGTCCTCACTCACTTGAAGCGGCATTTTAACGGTAAACGTTCACTCTTACCAATGCGTTTATCCAAACTTCTATTCTTCAAAAAAGCGCAGAAGTTCTTCTAGAGCATAAACGCAACCACTGAGGTAAACACCACGAGAGACGAAGAGAGAATGAAAAGCTCACGAACACGATCGCACTTGCCAGTAAACACTTCATCATGATGATGAAGGTACTCTTTACTTTTCAAGTAGTGATATAGGCGAACCTGCTTAGACATGTTGCCATGTGTGGTGAAAAATCCCCGTCCATCAACTTGTTGATAAAGCAACGGGTGAGCTTCTCGCATGATATAAATCAGAGCTCGCAGCGCGGTAAGGTATCTTGCTACGTTAATACCAGTAACAATCATTAGCGCTAGTAGAATGGTATCTCCACTGATCATCTTTTCCTCCCTACATCCAAAGTAAGAGGGCTACCCGGAGAAAAAGACGATCGTGTTTAGAGTCTTTTTACTGCAATTAAGCAGTAGGGGCATCCATTACCGAAGATGAGCCTTTTTGTGCCAAAGCAGCTAGATCTTTGTCGATAAAGAACAACGCTTTACCATCTTCACCAACAAGTTCTAGCTTGTCTAAAATCCCTTTAAACAACTTCTCTTCTTCATGTTGCTCCGCAACGTACCACTGAAGGAAGTTAAATGTTGAGTAGTCTTGCGATGTGAATGCCGCATGAGCCAATTTGTTGATTTTTTCTGTAATCATTTGCTCATGTTCGTAGGTTTCACGGAACACATCACCTAAGCTTGCAAAGTCGTGTCGAGGAGAGGCTATCGCGCCTAAAATCGGCAGTGAACCCGTTTCGCTGACATAAGTAAACAGTCTTTGCATATGCTGCATTTCTTCTGCCGCGTGAACTCTTAAAAACTCAGCTGCTCCTTCGAATCCTTTATCTTCACACCAAGCACTCATTTGTAAGTATAGATTGGATGAGAAAAATTCGAGGTTAATTTGATCATTCAATTGATCAACCATCGTTTGTGAAAGCATAAAACGCTCCTAAATCATTGTGCAAACTGGAAGTCACTATAACACGATCATTAGTATTTGTTAGTTTGAGCCACCCTCTCATTCAACATGGATATGAGATCATCATGGCAAAAATGTTTCTAACTAGGTGCTAAAGTTTAATTAACCTAACTTGAGGACAATTAAATGGAGAAGGCATCATGAGCTATAAACACATCTTAGTAGCTGTTGACCTATCTGAAGATAGCAAATTGCTGGTAGAAAAAGCCGTCGCACTCGCGACACCTCTCAATGCTGCTGTCTCGTTTATCCATATCGATGTCAACTATGCCGAACTGTATACCGGACTAATTGATATCAATTTGGCAGAAACTCAGCATCACGCAATGGAAGCATCGCAAACTCAGTTAAAAGAACTGGCAGATCATGCTAATTACCCAATCAACCATACTTTAGTGGGCAGTGGTGACTTGAGCAATGAGCTTTGTGACACCATCAATGAGTTCAATATTGACCTCGTGGTTTGTGGCCATCACCAAGATTTTTGGAGTAAGTTACTCTCCTCAACAAGACAGCTCATAAATTGTTCACCTGTCGACATGTTGGTAGTACCACTTAATGACTGACGAACAATAATAAATCAGATAGACTGCGGGTAATTTTCAACATCCACTTATAAAATTATCAGGGATTATGTTTTATTTATCTGCAGTTACCCTTCTTTGGGCATTTTCATTTAGCCTGATCGGCGTTTATCTGGCGGGTCAGGTTGACTCTTGGTTCTCAGTGTTCATGCGCGTTGCACTGGCAAGCTTTATTTTCCTGCCGTTTTTGAAATTCAAGCAAGTACCCAAAAAACTGATTGTTCAGCTAATGTCTATCGGTGGTATCCAACTTGGATTAATGTACTGCTTCTACTACCAATCTTTTTTACTACTCTCTGTTCCAGAAGTATTACTGTTTACCGTATTTACACCTATTTACGTTACTTTGATTTACGATTTGCTTAAAGCGCGTTTCTCTCCGTGGTATCTGGTTACGGCCGCTATCGCGGTAGCTGGGGCGGTATTCATTAAGTTTGCTGGCATCAATGAGAACTTCGTAATCGGTTTCTTTGTTGTGCAAGGTGCCAACCTCTGTTTTGCAATCGGTCAGGTGGCTTATAAATATGTTATGGAAAATCAAAGCGTAGAGCTTCCTCAGCGCACGGTGTTTGGTTATTTCTACTTAGGCGCACTGGTTGTGGCAACCATAGCGTTCGCGCTTTTGGGTAACCCAGCGAAGCTACCAACGACCTCACTGCAATGGGGTATTTTGATTTACCTTGGTGTGATTGCATCTGGTCTAGGTTATTTCGTGTGGAACAAGGGTGCGTGTTTGGTTAATGCGGGTGCGCTGGCGATCATGAATAACGCTTTGGTTCCTGCCGGTTTAATCGTCAACATCGTTATTTGGAACCGCGATGTAGATATTGCTCGACTCTCTATTGGCGGCATCATCATTTTGTTCTCACTGTGGGTTAACGAAACTTGGGTGAAACGTAAAGTTGCTCAAAGCTACAAAGAAGCCGAAAGCGCTTAAACACTGGCTGCTCAAACACTGGTAAGAAAAGAATCGCATAGCAAAACGCCCATCAGGTTAAGCCGATGGGCGTTTTTGTATTTGAGGCTCTAAGTAGCCGTTAGTGATACTGAGAAGTAAGTGAATACTCACTGCTTGTTGCTTGATTTAACTTGGCAAACTTCAACTGCAGTGCTTGCTGTTTCTTGGCAAGCTTGCGTTGTTTCTTCAGCACTTTTGCCAGTTTCTTCTGATATTTTTTCTGCGCTTTAAGCGTTTTCTTAGCCACTTTTAATGCCGCTTTGCTGTTTTTATCAACGCTGACACTTTCTTTGGCAACCGGAGCATTCACAGAAAAAGCCTGAGGTTTACACAGACTCTTTTTGTCAGAAGATGAACGAGCGCACGAGCGACATAGGTACTTAGGTTCAGCAACAATTCGATGAATATCTGACAACGAAGCAGTGATATCGTGACGACTTAATTTACATAAGCGCTGAGCCATAAATACAACCAAACAAAAATGATAATGATTCTTGGTTATATATAACCCTCTACTAATAAAAAGGCAAGCGTACTATTCGTCAGATGTTTTCGTCTGATGTTTCCGCCTGTTATTTCTCGCCCGTCATCGCTGCAATCACATAAACATCAAAGCGATTCTTTTTGGTTTCTATTGCCATACTTGGCTTTTGCTCTGCCAACCAATTTGCGTAATCCGGACGCTTCACTACCACTCGTTTGGTAGCAAGTTGCAAAGCGGGTTCTAATAGCGCGTCAGCGTCGTTATCTGCGCCGACAAGAGATTGGAATACGCGCATCTCTTTCTTCACTAGGGCGCTTTTCTTTTTGTTCTCTGGATGCGGATACATAGGATCGAGATACACTACATCTGGGCGAACGAAGCTTTCGTCATTGGCTAATTTATTGAGCGCATCGTGACTAGATGCATGCAGTAGCGTCACGCGATCTGAAACCCAACCACCAATTTCACTGTCCTGTTTGGCTCGATTTAATCCATCATCCAACAATGCCGCAACCACAGGATGACGCTCCACCATTTGTACTTTGCAGCCCAAAGAGGCTAAAACAAATGCATCTCGGCCTAAGCCTGCTGTTCCATCCAGCACCGTAGGTGTGGCACCTTTATTTAACCCTGCAGCTTTTGCAATGGATTGACCTTTACCGCCACCAAACTTACGACGATGCGCCACCGCTCCAGTGACCCAGTCAACGAAGATGGCTCCCAGCTTAGGTTCATCGACTTTACGCAGTTCTAATTGCTCGCTGGTGAGTACCAGCGCAAAAACGCTTTCATCACTGTGTGTGAGCTTCCAGCGAGTTGCTATTTCATCAAGCTCAGAAGCGCGTTCAGGGGCTTCACAAATCAGTTGTAGCTGCAAAGTGTCATTCCATCATGAGTTTCAAAAATCGCTGCCAGTGTAGCGGATTTTCATCAGAAACCTAAGGTTTCAGTGTGATAAGATGCGGAAGAATCTTCGTTGAATAAGTGAACTAGGAACCTGTATGCAAGTTGCCTCTACAAAGCTCGACGAGCTTGATCGCGCTATTCTGAAAATCTTAATGGATGATGCACGTACGCCCTATGCAGAAATGGCGAAGCAATTTAATGTCAGCCCTGCCACTATTCACGTACGCATCGAAAAAATGAAAGCTGCGGATATCATTCAAGGTACTGAAGTTGTCGTGAATACCAAGAAGCTCGGCTATGACGTGTGCTGTTTTATTGGTATTAACCTGAAAGCTGCGCGTGATTACCATTCCGCGCTGGAAAAGCTCAATGCCCTTGATGAAGTAGTTGAAGCTTACTACACCACTGGTGCTTACAGTATTTTCGTCAAGTTGATGTGCCGTTCGATTGAAGAACTGCAGTTTGTATTGATCGACAAGTTGCAGGCGATTGACGAAGTTCAGTCAACAGAGACACTGATCTCGCTACAGAACCCAATCAACCGTAACGTAATTCCTTAAATCGACGCCAAAAGATAACAAGTTCAAAAAGTAGATAAGACAAAAAACCCAAGTTTCAAACTTGGGTTCTTGTTAAAGCATCAGTTATTTTTTCAGGTAACTCATTAGCTCTTCAGCTGAGATACCTTGTTGCGCTAATTGCTTAGCCAACAAATCAACTTGTTCACCTTTGCGCGAATCAATCACTTGTTGAAATTGATAAACCAAATCACGCAGAACTGGCAACGGAACTTGTTTAGCAGCGCTGCGTACTCGCTCACTGCTTTGATTACCTAACTCATTAAGTAACTTACCAAACATCACTTTTTCTGGTGATTCTTCTAACTGCTCGAGAATACGAGCCATTTCATAGGTAGTTAGGGACACTGTATTTCGATTCCAAGACGCTATTTCTAATGATAGTGAGCGAAATAATATACACCTGTTACCATGATTAGAAAATAGCACTTCAGAGTATTTACAAAACCTTATAACTCTTCACTATTTTATCTTGTGAACGACGTTGCTGTTTCCTATTCCTGCCCACCGCATCACTGAAATGCTAAGCGATGCCACTCTTTGCCTGCTTTAGACAACAAAATAATCAGCGCAGGGGCAACAATCCACATTTGAAGTGCAATCATCATCTGCGGTTCAAGCTCTAAACGTTGTAGCGTACCTACAACAAGACCAGCACCACTCATCTGGAACAAACCCAACAGTGCCGCGGCTGTGCCCGCTTTGTCGCCAAACGGAGCCAATGCTTTACCCGCAGCTGAACCCAGAATCCAAGCAAAACCTACCGATGAAAAGAAGATTGGCAGCATAAAGGCTAAAGCCGTGCCTTGAGACTTCATTCCGACCATCAGGCCACCAGCCACTAATAACATCACGATTCCAGAGAACAGAATTTTATGTGTTCCCCACTTGTCCATCAGCTTAGGAGCAGATAAACAAGCCGCGATGTTAACCACAGCGTTAATACCAAACCAGAAAGTAAACTCATTCATGGTTAAGCCTAAGTTTTCCATCAGAACCACAGGGGCTGAAGTGACATAAGCCAAGATAACCGCCATCGCCAGCATACAAAGCGAAGCATGGAACAAAAATGAAGGAACTTTTAACACAGACCAGTAACGCGACAGCTTAAACACCGCTTGCTTCTCTGTAGCTGGATTGGTCTCTTTCATACGAATCAACAACCAGAATCCAACGAATACGCCAAAGCCTGCCATAAAGCTAAAGTTAGAACGCCAGCCAAATTGCTGTGTTAACCAGCTTCCCAGAATTGGCGCCAAAGCAGGAATAAAGCAAATCGCACCATTAAGGTAGCTGATCATCTTGCCACTGCGCTCAGGGCCAAAGATATCGCGAACTGTCGCAAAGGCTGCTACAGACGTTGCACACGCACCCAATCCTTGTAGCAAACGAGACATTAACATCCACTCAATATTCTGAGCGCCCCACGCCAATAAAGCGCTCAAGATGTAGATGCTAACGCCAGCCAATGCAACAGTTCGACGTCCGAGTTTATCTGCCAAAGGGCCAGCAAACAGTTGCCCGACACCCATAGCAAATAAGAACCAAGTAATCGTATCTTGAGCTAAGGCATGTTCCACGTGAAACGCTTGCGAGATTTGTGGCAACGCAGGCAAGTAAATATCGATTGCCAACGGACTAAACAGTACCAACAAAGTCAGTAGAATCATTTGCTGTTTGCTTTGCACAGAAGACTCTTTCACAAAAGAAGTTACGCTCAAAATAGGTTCCAAAAATTGAATAATAAAGAGCGTGCATCATAGAAGAATGCTGTTATTCGAACAAATGGCTTATAATCATCAGTAATATTCCTCAATGGAAAATCACATGAACATTGATAAATTAGCGCGAATTGACCTTAACTTGCTTGTTTGTTTACAAGTTCTTGGAGAGGAACTCAGCGTTACACGCGCTTCTAGCCGGCTGCATCTGAGTCAGTCTGCCGTCAGTAAGTCGCTGGCGAAACTACGTGAACAATTCGATGATCCACTTTTCATCCGAACCTCCCATGGCCTAAAACCGACACCAAAAATGTTGTTTTTAAAGCCTAAATTGGAAACTTTGGTTGATCAGCTAGAGCTGATTACTCAGCCAGAGCAGTTTTCTCCTCAGTCGAGTGAATACCGATTCCATATTGCGGCTGTCGAAAGTGTCTACCCATTAATTCTTCCCCACTTTTTACCAGCGATATTCATGCAGGGCCCAAATCTCAATATCAGTACCCACTCTTGGACAGACCAAACCTTTAAAAAGCTGCAAATGGGCGAGCTCGATATTGGTATCACAGGCAAAGACATCGATATCAACGATGCGAAGTTAACCATGCTTCCACCAAAGGATATCTGCGAGCAAGAGATCTATCGCGATTCACAAATGTGTGTCGTTCGACGAGATCACCCAGTTCTAAAACAGCAATGGAATTTGGAACGCTATCTAACCCTTCGACATGTTCAAGTTCGCTGTGACGGCAGTGACCGCTGGCTGTTGGACTACCGCTTGGCTGACTTAGGTTATCAGCGTGATATTGCGATTACCGTCCCAGACTTTAACAGTGCCGCCAGCTTATGTAGCTACACTGACTTTGTGTTTACCGCGCCAAGTCATTTCACGCATCTGGTCGCCAAACATCTCGATTTGGTGGTACTGCCACTGCCTCTAGAGTTCCCACCAATGGCTTATACGCTGTTCTGGCACAGAGACAGAGAAAACGACCCGGCACTCTCTTGGTTAAGGCAAATCATTCAGACGAAAACCTTACATTTGCGTTAAACAAATGCCCTATAACACTATTGATAAGATTAAGTTCAGCACATTTGCACACTCACTACAAAACGAGTAGCTTATCGGTTCACGTCCTGCACTACATAGATAGGCAAAGTGGGTATATCAAGAGAACGGATATATCGGCATCAGCTGAACAAAAGGACAATTATTAGGAGAATAGCAAGATGTACCAATCCATCTCCCAGCGTGTAACGGAACTTCGTAACTGGTTAACACGTAACGGTTTAGACGCACTCATTATTCCTCATGAAGATGAGTATCTTGGCGAATACGTACCAGAACACAACGAACGATTACATTGGTTAACTGGGTTTACTGGTTCAGCGGGTGCCGCTGTGATTACTCAAACCTCGGCAGCCATTCTTGTTGATGGCCGCTATACCGTTCAGGTTCGCAAGCAGGTTCCACAAGAACTGTTTGAGTACCGTCATCTGATTGAAGAACCGTATTTAGATTGGCTACAAAGTCATTTGCCTACAGGTAGCAAAGTGGGCTACGACCCAAGAATGCACCGAGCGAGTTGGTTAATTGCGACTCAAAGCAAACTTGCTGGCGAACTAGAATTAGTTGCGACCGAAGGCAATGCTATCGACCAACTTTGGCATGATCGCCCTGCTCCTGTTGTCTCTGACATGCGTTTAATGAGTGATGAGCTGGTTGGTGTAAATAGCGCGACAAAACGTCAGCGTATTGCAGACATCTTGCGCTCTAAAAAAGCAGATAGCGCAGTGCTGACAGAATTAGACTCTATCTGTTGGCTGCTGAATATTCGTGGTCTAGACGTATCACGCTTACCGGTATTGTTATCGCACGCCATTGTTCATGTTGACGCAAGTGTCGACTTCTTCCTCGACCCAGCTCGCTTAGCCGAAGGCTTTGAGAATCACGTTGGTGCAGGTGTACGAGTTCATCATCCAGATACGCTGCAATCAGAACTTGAGAAACTTTCAGGCAAGAAAGTGATTGTAGACCCAGCCACCAGCAACGCTTGGTTCACACTGACACTGCAGAATGTAAACGCTGAACTCATTAAAGACGCAGATCCTTGCTTGTTACCAAAAGCCGCCAAAAACGCGACTGAAATTAAAGGCATGAAAGCGTGTCATGTTCGCGATGGTGCTGCAATGGCGAAATTTCTATCTTGGCTAGACAGCGAAGTGGCGGCTGGCAAACTGCATAACGAAGCGCAACTGTCTGATAAGCTTCAAGCATTCCGCGAGCTTGACCCAACATTAGCAGACCTGAGCTTTGACACCATTTCAGCAGCAACCACGAATGCGGCTATGTGTCACTACAACCACATGAACCAACCAGAGCCAGGTAAGCTAGAAATAAACACGCTTTACCTTGTTGATTCTGGTGGCCAATATACCGATGGTACAACCGACATAACCCGTACCATTGCGATTGGTGAAGTCAGTGACGAAATGAAGCAACAGTTCACCTTGGTTCTAAAAGGTCATATTGCTTTGGCTAAAGCTCGATTCCCGAAAGGTACTTGTGGCCACCAACTTGATGTTTTAGCCCGCCAACATTTATGGGCAAACGGCTACGATTATGATCACGGTACGGGTCACGGTGTTGGTCACTTCCTCAGTGTTCACGAAGGGCCTCAACGTATTAGTAAAGTGTTTAACAACGTTGCCTTGCTACCTGGCATGGTGTTGTCGAACGAACCGGGTTACTACCGAGCTGATGGCTTTGGTATTCGTATCGAAAACTTAGAATTGGTTGTAGAAGTCGAAACCCAAGGCGACTTCCATGTTCATGGCTTCGAATCACTCACTCGCTGCCCTATTGATGTTCGCGCTATCAATGTCAACATGCTGACAAAACCTGAACTTAACTGGCTAAACGACTACCACCAAAAAGTGTGGGACGACGTTAGCCCTCTAGTTGAAGGTGATGTTAAGCAGTGGCTAAGACAGGCAACTCAGCCAATCGCCCATTAATAACAATTCATTTACTTTTAAATCAATCCCTTAGTGAGAAATCACTAAGGGATTTTTTATTTCTAACTCGTTAATCAACGAAACAATCTTACTCTAAACATTTATTTATTTTTTAAATCACATAACCAATTGATTTTAATTAAATTAAATGCAAACACAAAACACACACTCACAAACAAACCTTAATATTAATTTGAGATCTAACGATTATTTTGTTTAACTTATATTTAACTAATCGTTCAATTAAAAAAATTAAGGAGTGATTGTGCCTAAAGTTGGAATGCCTAGCATACGCAAACCACAACTCGTCAATGCCACTATGACAGTGATTGAACGTGTCGGTTTACACGCAGCAAGCATCGCATTAATTAGTCGCGAAGCAGGTGTATCCACAGGCATCATCAATCACTACTTTGGCGGTAAACATGGTTTGCTCGAAGAAACCATGCGCGCAATCTTGCGCGAGCACTCGGAAACAGTAATGCAATTGCTGTCCGATATTCCTAAGCACCAACATCAAAAGCGCATTCATGCGATTGTTGAAGCCAACTTCTCCGATTTCCAAGCATCCAACAAGGTTGCAAAAACATGGTTGGCATTCTGGTCTTACTCAATGCATGACCCGCAACTTCACCGCTTGCAACGCGTGAACGAAAAGCGACTCCTTTCTCATCTCACAATCGAACTCAAAGCCCTATTACCTCAGCAACAGGTTAAGCAGGTTGCACAAGGTATTGCCGCACTGATTGACGGTCTTTGGCTACGCGGAGCAATGAACCAAGAAGGTATCAACGCTCAACAGGCGCGTGCATTAATTGGCGATTACTTAGAACTACAACTGGCGCAACACGCGCTAACAACTCGTTAGGTCTTCAAATGGAAAAAGCATCACTTTATATCGATGGTCGCTATCAACAGGCGTCATCAGGCGAAACTTTTATTAGCTATAACCCAGCAACCGGTGAACCTCTGGCCACTCTTGGTCAGGCTAATGAACAAGATGTTCAGGCAGCGGTAGATTCTGCCAAGCGTGGTTTTGCTGTTTGGTCGGCAATGACAGCCGTAGAACGTAGCCGTATTCTGCTAAAAGCGGTGACAATCCTTAGAGAACGAAACGATGAACTGGCACTTCTAGAAGTATTGGATACCGGTAAACCAATCCAAGAAGCCAATTGCGTTGATATTGTGACTGGCGCAGATGTTATTGAATACTTTGCAGGCCTTGTGCCTGCTCTTCAGGGCGAACAACAATCGCTTTCCGAAAGCCAGTTCTTTTATACACGTAAAGAACCACTAGGCATTTGTGCTGGTATCGGCGCTTGGAACTACCCAATTCAGATTGCCATGTGGAAGTCAGCACCCGCTCTTGCTGCTGGCAACGCTATGATCTTCAAACCTTCAGAAGAGACGCCGCTGACAGCACTCAAGCTGGCTGAAATCTTTACTGAAGCTGGCGTACCTGATGGCGTATTTAACGTTGTTCAAGGGGATGGTCGTGTTGGCCAAATGCTGACAGCCCACCCAGACATCGCAAAAGTATCATTCACCGGTGAAACGGGTACTGGCAAAGCGGTAATGTCTGCCAGCGCTCAAAGTCTGAAATCCGTCACTATGGAACTGGGCGGTAAATCTCCCCTGATTATTTTTGACGACGCAAAGTTAGACCAAGCCGTATCAGGTGCAATGACTGCTAACTTCTACACTCAAGGCGAAGTGTGTACTAACGGTACTCGTGTTTTCGTTCATGAAAATATCTATGACGACTTCATCGCTCAGCTAAAAGCACGTACGGAAAAGCTGATCGTAGGCGATCCCCAAGATCCGAATACTCAAGTGGGTGCACTTATCTCTAAAGAACATTTAGCGAAGGTTCTTGAAGCCATCGAAAGCGCAAAAAACAGCGGCGCCAAATTGTTAACCGGCGGCTATCAAGTCACTGAAGGTGAGTTAGCCAAAGGTAACTTTGTTGCTCCAACCGTATTTGTTGATTGCCAAGACAACATGGATTTCATCCAGAAGGAAATCTTCGGTCCGGTCATGGCAGTGATTAAGTTTAGCGATGAAGACGAAGCGATTAAGCGAGCAAACGCGACCAATTATGGTCTTGCTGCTGGCGTATTTACACAGAATATCTCCCGTGCACACCGAGTAATCCACCAGCTACAAGCGGGTATCTGCTGGATTAACACTTGGGGTGATTCACCTGCGCCTATGCCTGTAGGTGGCTACAAACTCTCTGGCGTTGGCCGTGAGAACGGCATCGAAACCTTAAGCCACTACACACAAACAAAAAGCATCCTGATTGAGCTGGATGACTATGTTGGAGCTTACGAGTAGGGAAGAATGATGAAACAACACTTTGATTATATTGTTATCGGTGCTGGTTCAGCAGGCTGTGTTTTGGCGGATCGCCTAACTGAAAGTGGCGAGCATTCTGTTTTGTTACTGGAAGCCGGTGGCAGCGATAAAAGCATTTTCATTCAAATGCCAACCGCTCTCTCATACCCTATGAATACACCTAAGTATGCATGGCAATTTGAATCTGTCGAAGAACCGGGATTAGATGGCCGCCAACTACACTGCCCTAGAGGAAAAGTGCTCGGTGGTAGTTCATCAATCAACGGTATGGTTTACGTTCGTGGGCACGCTTGCGACTTTGATGAATGGCAACAACACGGCGCCAACGGTTGGGACTACGCATCTTGCTTACCTTACTTTAAGAAAGCTGAAAGTTGGATTCATGGTGGCGATCAATATCGTGGCGATCAAGGCCCGTTAGCAACTTGTAACGGTAACGATATGGAACTGAACCCGCTCTATCAGGCATTTATCGATGCCGGAGAAGAAGCCGGTTATCCGACGACAAACGATTACAACGGTTACCAGCAAGAAGGCTTCGCCCCGATGCATATGACGGTGGATAAAGGCGTACGAGCTTCAACTTCGAACGCTTACCTGCGCCGAGCGTTGAAACGCCCAAACCTGACTCTGCTTAAAAATGTACTGACACGTAAAATTGTTATCGAAAACGGCAAAGCAGTAGGTGTGGAGTTTGAGCATAAAGGTCAGGTCGAAAGCGTATTTTCAAACAAAGAGGTGATTTCCAGTGCTGGCTCTATTGGCTCAGTACAGTTGTTACAGTTATCTGGTATTGGCCCTCGCGATGTGCTGGAAAACGCGGGTGTCGAAGTAAAACATGAACTACCCGGTGTCGGTCAGAATCTGCAGGATCACTTGGAAGTCTACTTCCAGTATCGCTGCGAAGAACCTATCACATTAAACAGCAAGCTAGGCCTTATCAGTAAAGGGATGATAGGCGCTGAATGGCTGCTTACCAAGCGCGGCCTAGGTGCGACAAATCATTTCGAATCTTGTGCGTTCATACGCTCTCGCGCAGGCTTAAAGTGGCCAAACATTCAATACCACTTCTTACCAGCAGCCATGCGATATGATGGTCGTACAGCGTTTGATGGACACGGTTTCCAAGTACACGTTGGTCCTAACAAACCACTGAGTCGCGGTCAGGTCTGGATTCGTTCAAATGACCCAGCAGACAAACCAGGCATTTTGTTCCGTTATTTATCAGAGCAGCAAGATATTCAGGATTGGCGTGACTGTATCCGCTTAACCCGCGAGATCTTGGCTCAACCTGCGTTAGATAGATACCGTGGTGATGAAATTCAACCGGGGTTCCATATCTCTTCAGATCAAGAGATCGATGAGTGGGTTAAGCAGAATGTAGAAAGTGCTTACCACCCCTCTTGTAGCTGCAAAATGGGCGCAGACGACGACCCAATGGCCGTGCTCGACAACGAATGTCGCGTACGCGGTGTGCAATCACTGCGAGTGGTGGATTCCTCGATTTTCCCAACCATTCCTAACGGTAACCTTAACGCTCCAACCATCATGGTTGCTGAGCGAGCGGCAGACATCATCTTAGGTAAAGCTCTTCTTCCTCGTGAGCAAGCACCCGTGTGGATCGCAGAAAACTGGCAACAAGACCAGCGCGAAAACGCACCACGACGCTCATTGGACTCCCTTCAATCTTCGGAAATGAAAGATCAATAAGGAAATAAAACATGCGTAAAGTCATCACTCTTGCAGCAGCAACTATGCTGTCGTTCAACACCTATGCAAACACTTGTGAAACTGTTCGTTTCGCGGATGTCGGCTGGACTGACATAACAGCAACTACCGCTGTCACAACCGAACTGTTAAAAGGTTTGGGCTACCAAACCAAGACTGACCTACTTTCAGTACCAGTTACCTACTCCTCTATGGCCAATGGAGATATCGACGTTTTTCTAGGTAACTGGATGCCAACAATGGAAGGCGATATTGCCAAGTATCGTGATGCAGGAACGGTCGAAACTATTCGCGCCAACCTTGAAGGCGCTAAATACACCCTAGCCGTCCCCAAATATGTTTATGACGCGGGCGTAACGTCATTTGCTGACATTGCAAAGCATGCTGATCAATTCAAAGACCGCATTTATGGTATTGAACCCGGTAACGATGGTAACCGACTCATTCAATCAATGATTGATAGCAACGCATTCGACCTTAAAGGTTTCAAACTGGTTGAGTCGAGTGAAGCGGGCATGGTTTCTCAAGTTAAGCGTGCCGTTCGCCGCAACGAATGGATTGCATTCCTCGGTTGGGCGCCACACCCAATGAACAGCAATGTTGAGATGGAATATCTGGCGGGTGGTGATGACTACTTCGGCCCTAACTACGGCGGTGCGAACGTTTATACCAACGTACGCAAAGACTACGTAGCTCAGTGCCCGAACGTTGGTCAGTTACTTAACAACCTTTCGTTTAGCCTTGATATGGAAAACGTTCTGATGGAAGCCATTCTTAACGATAAGAAACAGCCATCAAAAGCGGCTCAGGAATGGCTGCGTGCTAACCCAGAAGCTATCGAGCAGTGGTTAAAGAAAGTCACTACTAAAGACGGTAAACCAGCGATAGAAGCGGTAACCGCATATTTGAACAAAGACGCTTAACAAACTGGTTGGCGGGGCTAAATGCCCTGCCACTAAATAAGGAATTCTCGTGAACATTATTACTGAGCATAAAATCCCATTAGGAAGTTGGATGGAAACCGGGGTCGACTGGCTCACCATTAATGCCTCTGGTTTCTTTGATACCATTTCGTTCTTACTTGAAAGCATTATTATGTTGTTGGTTGATGTCTTCAAATGGATGCCACCAGCCGCTCCTATTCTTTTAACCGCCGCTATTGCGTGGTGGTTGCACCGCAGTGTTTCGTTAGTTGTGTTTATCATCGCAGCCCTGTTGCTGATCTTAAACCTTGGCTACTGGCAAGAAATGCTGGAAACCTTTGTTATGGTTTTCTCCGCGACAACGATTTCCGTATTAATTGGCGTCCCACTCGGAATCATGGCGGCACACCGTCCATGGGTTTACACCCTGATGCGTCCTATTTTGGATTTGATGCAGACAGTGCCCACTTTCGTCTATCTGATCCCTACACTGGTATTGTTCGGTTTAGGTGTCGTTCCGGGGCTGATTTCTACCATCATCTTTGCCATTGCAGCGCCGATTCGTTTGACTTACTTGGGTGTTACCCGTGTACCAGAAGAGCTGATTGAAGCGGGTAAAGCGTTTGGTGCTAACCGTACAAAACTGCTCTACAAAGTCGAACTTCCTGCCGCTCTGCCAAGCATCATGGCGGGTATTACCCAATGCATCATGCTATCACTGTCGATGGTTGTGATTGCTGCCTTAGTTGGCGCAGATGGCTTAGGTAAACCAGTTGTTCGCGCCTTAAACACGGTAAACATTTCGCAAGGTTTCGAAGCGGGTTTAGCGATTGTACTCGTCGCCATCATTCTGGACCGACTGTGTAAAGCACCAAACAGCAAAGAGGTATCATAATGAAAACGATTAATATCGAAAATCTGGACGTCGTGTTTGGTGACCAAACAGCTGCTGCAACAGAGCTACTGGATCAAGGTAAAACTCGTCAGGAAATTATCGATGCGACAGGTTTAGTTGTTGGCGTCGATAATGTGAGCCTTGATGTAAACCAAGGTGAAATCTGTGTTCTTATGGGTTTATCGGGTTCCGGCAAATCGAGCTTACTACGAGCAATTAACGGGCTTAACCCAATCACTCGTGGTTCTCTAGTGGTTCAGGACAAAGAGCAAAGCATCGATTTAGCTACATGTAATGAAACAACTCTGCGAGAACTACGTACCAATAAAGTCTCTATGGTGTTCCAGAAGTTTGCGCTCATGCCTTGGCTAAGTGTTTTGGACAATGTTGCCTTTGGTCTTGAAATGCAGGGGCTAGCTAAAAAGGAACGTCGAGCTCGCGCACGTGAAAAACTGGAAATGGTTGGACTTGCTGAATGGGAGGATAAGCTTCCACATGAGCTGTCTGGCGGCATGCAACAACGCGTTGGCTTAGCACGAGCGTTCGCGATGGATAGCGATATTCTGTTAATGGATGAACCCTTCTCAGCGCTTGATCCATTGATTCGATCGCAACTTCAGGATGAACTACTCAGCCTACAAAAACGCTTAAACAAAACCATTGTGTTTGTTAGCCACGATTTAGATGAAGCACTGAAAATTGGTTCTCGTATCGCCATTATGGAATCAGGAAAGCTGATCCAATATGGTAAGCCAGAAGAGATTGTACTTAAGCCAAAAACTCAGTATGTCCAAGACTTTGTGTCTCACACCAACCCATTAAATGTCCTTAAAGGACGCTCTTTAATGAACAGTTGTGATGAACTTAAGCAAGAATCTGGTCGCTGGCAGATTTGCCAACAAGCTGATGTTTGGATAGAGAAAAATGACAACAAATGGAATGTATCTTCTTCGCCAAAACTGAAGCTGATTGAATGGAACGAACAGACTAAGTTCGAAGAATTAACCAGTGATTCACTTGTAGTAGCTTCACCTGATATCGAAATGCGTGATGCTATCGAAATTCGCTACCATACTGGTAACCCTATTGTGCTGATAGAGAATGGAGAGTTAGTCGGAACGTTAAGTGACCATGACTTCTACCACGCTCTACTTGGTAAGTACCAGCAAGAGCAAGCTGCTTAGATTAGTAGATTCAGATTGATAAGAGAAAGGCGACTTCATGGTCGCCTTTTTTATGTTTCACGTGAAACATTTTTGTCTCTATTCTTCTCTGTATCTCAATCGCTCAAATCGAATAGTCAGTTGGAGATTTTATCCGGAATAGGCAAAATGCCAATCTTGCCACACTGCTTCCAGCCCTTTGCTCTTCATCGCCAGCGCCACATCATTTGCAGAGCGTTCGTCACTAATCTCAAACTGTTCTAGCTCAACATTCGAATTTGCGTAACCACCGGGTTGAGTTTTCGAAGCGGCAGAAATACTAGTGATACCGAGTACTGAAACGTTGTCTCTAAAACTAGCAGACTCACGTGTCGATAGAGAGAGTTCTACTTCTCCATTCCATAATCGATAAGCACAAATGAGCTGTACAAGCTGTTTATCACTCATGACAGACTTGGGCTGCATGGCTCCGGCACACGGTCTTAATCGTGGAAAGGAAATCGAGTATCGACTTTGCCAATACGTTTTTTCCAGATAATCGATATGAGCTGCTACATGGAAGCAATCCGCTCGCCAATCTTCCAAACCAATCAGCGCCCCTAGCCCAATTTTATCGATACCCGCTTTGGCTAACCGCTCTGGTGTATCTAGGCGATATAGAAAGTCCATCTTCTTACCACGTAAATGATGCTTACTATAAGTCGACGGATGATAGGTCTCTTGATAAACCATGACGGCATCTAAACCTAACGTTTTTAGTTCCGCATACTCCGCTTGGTCTAGAGGCTGAACTTCCATAGCCAGATAGTTAAATGAAGACTTAATCAGAGGAACGGTTCTTCGAAAATAATCCATCCCTACTTTGGTTTCATGTTCGCCAGTGACCAGTAAAACACTATCAAATCCCATTTTCTTAATCGCTTCTACTTCTGCCTTTATCTCGTCATCAGTTAAGGTTTTACGCTTGATACGATTACCCATTGAAAACCCACAATAGGTACAATCGTTTGAACATAAATTTGATAGATAGAGCGGAACATAGAACGACATGGTATTACCGAAGCGCTGACGTGTTTTCAGGTAAGACTGTTGCGCCATTTGCTCTAAGTATGGTTCTGCAGCAGGAGAGATCAGCGATTTAAAGTCTTCAAGATTTCGCTTTGACTTACTTAACGCCAGTTCGACATCCTGAGCAGCTTTACTGTATATAGAGAGCTTAATATCATCCCAGTCGAGTTGTTTAAATCGCTCCAGAAAGCTCATGATGCGCCTCCCAGAAACTCGGTAAACGGACTTGACGCTACAGCGTGATTTACCTGACCAGCCAATCCACTTTCATAAGCAATTCGCCCCGCCTCAACTGCCAGCTTAAATGCTTTAGCCATAGCAATCGGATCGCCCGCAGTAGCAATTGCGGTATTTACCAATACAGCGTCCGCCCCTAGTTCCATTGCTAATGCTGCGTCTGACGGTGCGCCAATTCCAGCATCAACAATGACAGGAACATTCGCTTGGTCGATGATAATTTCGAGGAATTCACGGGATACCAATCCCTTGTTGGTACCGATAGGCGCTCCCAACGGCATAACGGCTGCACAGCCAACCTCTTCTAATCTTTTACACAGAACAGGATCTGCATGGCAGTATGGTAATACAATAAAGCCATCTTTTACTAGCTGCTCTGCGGCCAACAACGTTTCTACTGGGTCTGGCATCAGATACTTTGGATCTGGATGAATTTCCAGTTTAAGCCAATTGGTACCAAGTGCTTCACTAGCCAAATGCGCCGCAAAAATGGCATCTTTTGCTGATTTTGCACCTGATGTATTTGGTAATAGATTCACCTCAGCTTCTATTAGCGGAGACAAAATATCATCGTCACGAGTCTCAAGATTCACTCGCTTGAGGGCCATAGTAACCAATTCAGATTCACAAGCTTGAATAGCTTTCGTCATAGTATCGCGGTTAGCAAACTTGCCAGTGCCTGTGAGTAGCCTTGAGCGAAATGTTTTATCCGCAATTGTTAATAAATTTTGACCTGAAAGACTGTTGTTCGACATAACGTTAGCCTCCTGCTATCGCTTGAAAAAGAGAGATTCGATCCCCTTCATTGAGCACCTGAGATGACCACAAGCCTTTAGGGATAATTTGATCATTGATGGCAAAGACACAACCAACTGCGGGTAAATCTAATTGCTGTTGCAAAGAAGTAAGCGTGGTTTGTTGATTGATCTGCTGAACAACGCCATTAACGGTTACAGTGACGGACATATCACCTCCTCGTTATTGTTACTATTCCCCTCTTTAGCTGCGCAGATTTCACAATCAGGATCTGCCATCAACTGCCACTTTTTCCAATCTAGGTGTTTAGCGTCGAATGTCATTAACTGATGAGTTTTAAACTCCGGCAACTCGGCCAAATATTGAATGGTTAACAAGGCTTGTAGATTGCCAATCGTTCCGACTACCGGACCGATAATTCCAAGGTCACTGCACTTTCCCAGTTGACCGGTATAATCGCGAGGAACCATACAGGTATAGCAGCCAGTTGCTTTGTTTGGTGCGGCAAAATCAAAAGCGATAACCTGACCACTCCAACCAATTGCGGCACCGGATATAAGTGGGACCTGACACTCAAAGCACACCTGATTAACGAGATGTCGAGTCTCTAGGTTATCCGTACAATCCAACACCACATCCGCCATCGACACTTCCAAAGGCAACAGATTCCTATCAGCTCGTCGTTGTACCGTTCGAATATGGCACTCTGGATTTAAAGCTCGTAGTTGTTGCGCCAATGCTTCGACTTTTGGTGTTGATACATGATGATTACGAAATGCGATTTGACGAGATAAGTTAGAAATTTCCACCTCATCATCATCACAAAGAACCAGCTTCCCGACTCCCGCAGCAGCTAGGTATAATGCAGCCGAATTGCCTAAGCCTCCACAGCCGATGATCAGTACTGAAGAATCACACAGTTTTTGTTGCCCTGATTCACCGATCTCAGGTAAGCATACTTGGCGTTGATATCGTAAAAAGGCATTGTCAGATAGCATCGAACACCTCCTGTCTATTCAAGGTACGACTAAATCTCGACTGCAACTCTCTTACATTCGCTTCCACATTTTTTGCTTCGGTAATCGCTCTAACCACAGCAATGCTAGAAACACCCTGATCGAGCACTTGCTGAATATTGTCTAAATCAATACCGCCAATCGCGACACTTGGTACTCCAATGGATTTGCCATAAGGCATACTATCAAGCAGCTTTTGATAAAGTCCCAATCGTACTAAGCCTTGTGGTTTTGATGGCATTTGCTTAGTAGTGGTAGGAAATATATGTCCAAGGGCGATGTAGCTCGGTGATAGCTGATGGATACGTAGCAACTCAAAATAGCCATGAGTGGATAACCCCAATGCCAACCCACTATCTGCGATAAGCTCCAAATCCGCGTCTAATACATCTTCTTGACCAAGGTGAACGCCAAAAGCATTGTGCTTCAAAGCAAACTGCCAATAGTCATTAATAAACACTTGTGCCTTGTATTCTCTACCCAACTGGATAGCTTTAGCGATTTGTTGTTCTAAACTTGGCTCATTCGGGTCTTTAATCCGTAGTTGTATGGTTTTAATTCCCAACTTAAGCAATCTTTCAATCCATTCAACATTGTCAACGACTGGGTATAGACCCAATGATTGTTTACCTAGAGTGGTGAAACCTGTTTGAGCAATAGACACTGCAGGTTGCTCAATAAACGGAAAATATTGGAACTGTGTCGGCCATGTTTCACGTGAAACATTCATTGCAGCCCGACTCAAAACAAGGGCATCTTCCAGAGGAAAATCGAGAGCGAGAGAAGCTACAACCCAGGCAAAATGATGCCAAGATTGATTCGTAGATAAGGTCTGACTATGAAACAAGAGCGTTGTTTCATCTAGATGAAGCCAGCAGTCTACCAAACGTTCATCATAAGAAACGCCAATTTGAACAACATTAGGTAGACAAACCTCTTGAGGTTCTCCCCCATAGAGGAACGTCAGTTTACTCTCTAGATCACCGTCGCCACTTAGTTCAAATAAATTGCTGTATAAACGAGAAGTCTCTGTATCAACAAGTTCAATACATTGAGTTGGGCTTACGCCCAACTCAATGTTACTGATATTGAAACCCTGCTCAGCTGCAAGCAGCAAAACTTGTTGAACTTCTCCCGTAAACTCAAGGCAATGAGATGGGATAAGTATCTTCACAAGTTACTCCTCCGTAACGACAGAGTTCTGTTTAACTGCTGGATGGTAAAGCTCAGAACCTGACTGCAAAAACTCCTGAGATTTTTGACGCATACCTTGATCCACTTGTTCAAATAACAGTGGGTCATCCAGCATTTTGATTTCGATGGCTTGGTCAGCGGCAACTTGCTCTTTGTTATTCGCGTATTCCCTAACCTCTTGTGAGATCTTCATTGAACAGAACTTAGGACCACACATAGAACAGAAATGAGCAACTTTCCCTGACTCTTGAGGAAGTGTTTCGTCATGGAAGGCTCGCGCCGTAACTGGATCGAGAGACAGGTTGAATTGGTCTTCCCAACGGAATTCGAAACGAGCTTTTGACAAAGCGTTGTCGCGGACTTGAGCCCCAGGATGTCCTTTAGCAAGGTCAGCAGCGTGAGCAGCAAGCTTATAAGTAATAAGCCCTGTTTTTACATCTTCTTTGTTAGGAAGTCCTAAATGCTCTTTTGGCGTGACATAGCAAAGCATGGCACAGCCATACCAACCAATCATGGCAGCGCCGATACCAGACGTAATATGATCATAGCCGGGTGCAATATCTGTCGTCAGAGGACCAAGAGTATAGAAAGGCGCTTCGTGGCAATGCTTCAGCTGCTCTTCCATGTTCTCTTTAATCATATGCATCGGAACATGACCAGGGCCTTCGATAATAACCTGAACATCATATTCCCAAGCGATTTTGGTTAACTCGCCAAGTGTTCTTAACTCAGCAAACTGAGCTTCATCATTCGCATCAGCAACCGAGCCCGGACGTAAACCATCACCTAACGAAAGCGAAACATCATACTTCGCACAGATTTCGCAAATCTCTCTGAAGTGGGTATAAAGGAAGTTTTCCTGATGATGAGCCAGACACCATTTGGCTATGATTGAGCCGCCACGAGAGACAATACCGGTTACGCGTTTAGCAGTCATAGGTACGTATCGAAGAAGCAAACCGGCATGAATCGTGAAGTAATCGACCCCCTGCTCCGCTTGTTCAAGTAAGGTATCGCGCATCACTTCCCAAGTCAGGTTTTCAGCTACACCGTTTACCTTTTCCAGAGCTTGATACATAGGAACAGTACCAATCGGAACCGGGCTGTTACGTAATATCCACTCACGTGTTTCGTGAATATTTCTGCCAGTAGAAAGGTCCATAACCGTATCAGCACCCCAACGAGTCGCCCATACTAGCTTTTCTACTTCTTCTTCAATTGAAGAGCTCACAGACGAATTACCAATGTTGGCGTTTACTTTCACTAAGAAGTTACGGCCTATAATCATAGGTTCAGCTTCTGGGTGGTTAATATTACATGGAATTACCGCGCGCCCTTCAGCCACTTCTTTGCGCACAAACTCTGGAGTGATGTCTTTTGGCAGATTTGCACCAAAGCTCTGTCCTGAATGCTGCTGGTTGAGTTGTTCATCTTGGTAACGGCGATTACCCATGTTCTCTCGCAGCGCGATAAACTCCATTTCAGGGGTAATAACACCCTGACGAGCATAATGCAGCTGAGTAACACGTTTTCCCTCTTTGGCACGACGAATCGAAGGCAAATTGCCATAGCGCAGTTCGTCTAATGTTTCATCAGATAGACGCTCTTGAGCGTATTCAGAGCTCATCGATTGCAGAACTTCAGTATCGTTTCGCTCTTCAACCCAGCCGGCTCTTAGCTTAGGTAACCCGCTGTATAAATCGATTTCATGTTCAGGATCGGTATAAACGCCAGAAGTATCGTAAACACAAATAGGTTCGTTAGGCTCAAATATCGGAGCTTCTTTGCTTCCACCGATTAAGCTATCAGCAAGTGAAATCTCACGCATCGGTACGCGCAAATCGGCACGAGAGCCTACGACATAGGTCTTGCTAGAATTTGGATAAGGTTGAACGGAGAGGTTCTCGATAAACTGTTTTGCTTCCAGTCTCGCTTGTTTGCGACTCGACATAGCATTTTCCTTGTATTGTTTTAGGGATAAATGCTTGGCGGAAAAATGTGTCAATAAGAGATGAGTAGACGGATCTTAGGTTTGGGGCTTATCGCCAACCAATCTAGAAAGAGGCTCTTCTCTTGTTCCCTTCGCTGGTATTAACCAGATCAGGTTCAACGGATCCCGAATAAACGGTCTCAGCCTTATGGCACTCCGACAAGTGAAACGATTATAGATAAAGAAACTTAGTTAACCAAGAACAAAAGTAGAGTTTTTAATCAACCTTTTATTAACCATTGATAAGCAAGCCAGGCAGCTGAAATGCTCAACAGTACATTAAGTAGCACGTTAAAACCCATTTTCACAAATGCACCTTGCTGCATAAGAAGTACGTTATCCATTGAGAAAGTCGAAAACGTGGTCAGTGCCCCAAGGAAACCTAAACCGATAATTTGTCGCCACGGATAAGGAGCCAACCACTCATTTTCTACTGCTGCGATCAGCAGCCCCATAATAAATGAGCCGACCACGTTAACAGTTAGCGTGCCATATGGAAAAGATCGTCCGAATAAGGTGACACACATTTCTGATACTAAGTATCGAGAACACGCACCGATCGCACCACCGATCGCAATAAGACCCAAAATTGAAAATTGCCCCATGTACCCTCCCAAAATCATTTCAGCCATTGTACTGATTTATTGAGTACAAAAGAGTCAAAAATGATGAAAATAATGTTCTCATAATAAGAGGAACTACCCTCTATAACTGAATAGTTTTAAAAAGTTACAGGAGTCACTTTAAGCAACTTCAATGTATCCCATCAACCCCGTTTTCATGTGTTCAATCACATGACAGTGATACATCCATCGCCCTAGGTTGTCGGCAACAAACGCCGCCTTTGCCGAGCCATTTTTTCCAAGCAAGACTGTATCTGTATGAAAAGGAGCATCGACAGGTTTGCCATCCAACTCTAACACGGTAAACGTATGACCATGCAAGTGAATAGGATGATGATACTGCGTGACATTTTTGAGATGAAAAATATACGTTTTGCCAAGTTCTAAACTAGCGAGTGGTGCCGGAATATTATTGGCGCTCATTCCTTCCCAAGCTCGTTTGTTCATCAGCCAAAAATTAGGTACAGCATGTCCACTTTCATCAGCAGGAGAAACGGCACCTTCCCACTCAAAAACGAAGTCTATGGATTGAGCATTGGCTAAATCAATCTTAGGAATTGGATTGAGAGGCAAAGCTGGGATCTCGTTGTCTTCGGGTAGCTTTGATTGCTGGCATTTAAATTCGCACAGTGGGAACGGGAATTTTCCTTTCATCTGGCGCACGTAAACCACATTTCCAGCCTTAGGCGCAATAAAAGCGATGTCCACTCTCATTCCCGGCCCAATCTTATGCTCTTTTAAAGGGTAAGGCGTTTTAATAGGATTACCATCAATAGCCACTATCCACGCTTCAGCACCTTCAACAGCAATTGGATAAGTAATCGTGTTGTCGACATTAGCAATTCTCAATCTGACACTGGCATTTTGCTGCACATCGTAACTAGGATTGTGAATACCATTTACCGTTCCCCACTCCCCCGGAGTACCCATGCGAGCGCTGTAGCGTGGAATCATCAAGTCCTTCCATTGGCCTTTTTTATCAAGATGCCAATGTTTAAGAACTAACTCATGTTCTTGATCGAAAGTGACTGGCTGCGCTTCTTCCACCACGATAAGACCAACCAGTCCCATCCCCAGTTGTTTTACGCTGTTCATATGAGGGTGATACCAGAAGGTGCCCGCATCCGGTGGAGTAAACTCATAAACGAATGTCTCTCCGGGCATAATCGGCCTCTGGCTTAGAAATGGAACACCATCCATACCAATAGGTATACGCAAACCATGCCAATGGATTGTTGTCGCCTCATCAAGTTTGTTGGTAAAACGAATGGTCACTTTTTCCCCCTGACGACAGCGTATTGTCGGAGCAGGTATTGAACCGTTGAAGCCAAGAACAGGAGTTACATAACCCGGAACGATCTCAGCAGAAGAAGCTTCCGCTGTAAGTTCATAAACATATCTTTCCTGATCAGTTCGAATCAATGAACAGGCAGGTAATAACGTAGATAGCCCAAGAGCTGAACTAACTGAAAGAAAACGACGACGAGTAATATCCATTTCTGCCTCAGGTAAA
Source organism: Vibrio sp. C8 (assembly GCF_054051265.1). Lineage (NCBI taxonomy): Bacteria > Pseudomonadati > Pseudomonadota > Gammaproteobacteria > Vibrionales > Vibrionaceae > Vibrio > Vibrio sp. C8. The sequence continues at coordinate 1,653 of NZ_JBPAOE010000050.1, read as the reverse complement.
GCAACACAACAAAGTGTTAATAAAACTTATTCTCATCACAATGTAAACAACAGTGGACATTAAATCGCTCTAGCCCATCTATTTTTTAATGATGCAGTTCCTGCCGTTGCGTTTCGCCATATACAGAGCCGAATCCGCTTTGCTGAATAAACTGTGTAGAGTGTCACCGTTACTCACTTCGCTATAACCAACACTGATAGTAACGGGGTTAGGAAGCATTAAGGAGGCTTTGGTTTCAACAGCCTTACGTATCTCTTCTAAAAGCGTTTTAACACTCTCAGAATCGCTCTGAGAAAGAAAAAGAACAAACTCTTCGCCACCGTAACGACCAATCAGATCTTGCTGTCCCATAAATGATTTAAGGATGTTAGAGACTGCAATAAGCGTATTGTCACCAACATCGTGCCCAAAAGAGTCATTTACCTTCTTGAAATGGTCGATATCAACAACCGCGATGACGCCTCGAGAGCCAGAATTGGATAAAGATTGAGAAATACGTTCATTGATATAGCGCCTATTGTACAACCCCGTCAGTTCATCACGGATAGAGCGCTCGTAATGCCAATCGATCTGCTTAAACAAAAACAGCGACAATAATGAACCAAGCAAAAAGAAACATACAATGTTCTGAGTTACAACGACTGCCACACGATAGTAATCAGGACTGTTAGTTATCCCCAAAGCGATAGTTGGAAAGCTAGCGGCAACCATACAAACCACAGCAGAGAGCGCCAACATGCGCTCACCTCTTCCGTTCAGATGTCGATTCTTATAACAGACCCAGCATGCTGCTAGATAAACCAGAATAAAGTTAAAAAAAGCTAACTGAACTCTGAACTGAAGGGTTCCAGTCCAGTTATAGTAAATAACGAACTGAATAATCGTGTAAGCAAGAACGTGGCTTACAGCCAGTTTCCATAGCCAAGACTTTATTGACTTCTTATACCAACTTAGAGTCCCAAATAACAATAGATACGCAACGCTCATATATAGAGCGTTATTAACTAATACGGAATAGCCAAGAGGAACCCAAGAACGGATCGCCATAGCAAAAAAAGCTGAACCTAAGAACAGAAAAAATAAGAAAAAGTACGATGCAGAGAGTCTTTGATAACCAGACAAACCACTACGAATTTGTAATAAGAACAAACATCCAACAACACTGCAGAGAATATTGTTTAAGACGCTAGCAAAGATAATTAAATCGGAGGCTGAGTAAATCACGGTATGGCGTTTATGTAAGCAAGTGGGGCGATAATATCACCGATATTAATGATAACAAAGTAACCAATTTGGTAAGCATATTTTCATTACTTGTGTAGATAGCTACTATCAACAGGTTATGTGCCTCTACTTGCTACTCAATAAATCCCTATTATCCAAACGACAGATGTAAAAAAGCCCCAGCCTTTCGACTGAGGCTCCTAATAATAGCAGGGATGGAGAAATTCGAACTCCCAACACGCGTTGATTTTTGGTGTTGGCGGAATCCGCTGCTCTGCCAATTGAGCACTGCAGCAACTATCTAAACGACAGATGTAAAAAAGCCCCAGTCTTTCGACTGAGGCTTCTAATTATGGCAGGGGTGGAGAGATTCGAACTCCCAACACGCGGATTTGGAATCCGCTGCTCTGCCAATTGGAGCTACACCCC
>NZ_JBPAOE010000049.1:0-227928 GCF_054051265.1 Vibrio sp. C8 | reverse complement strand
ATATCCGCCATACCCATAGGGGCACCCGGGTGGCCAGAGTTAGCTTTTTGAACACCGTCCATGCTCAGAGCACGGATAGCGTTAGCCAATTGTTTGCGATTCATAGTCGTCACTCAGTTAAGTTTGAATAATATTGAGAGCAGAATTTTAAACTCTGCTCAATTTGAAACAAGTATAAAAAGCGAAGCGAGTTTTCACTCGCTTCTTAAATTTGAATTAAAGCTTAGCTTCGATCATCGCTTCAAGTTTGCCTTGGTCGATAGCGAAGTTGCGGATACCTTCTGCAAGTTTCTCTACTGCCATTGGATCTTGGTTGTGGTCCCATAGGAATTCAGCGTGAGTCATCGCTACTGGACGCTCTTTATTGCCTTTAGAGTCAACAAGTTTCGCTACAACTTCACCTTCCGCTGCTTCTAGCTCAGCAAGAAGTGAAGGAGCAATTGTTAGACGATCACAGCCAGCTAGCTCTAGGATCTCGCCGATATTACGGAAGCTTGCGCCCATAACAACAGTTTTGTAGCCGTGCTCTTTGTAGTAGTTGTAAATGGTAGAAACAGAAACAACACCTGGATCTTCTTGAGCTGCGAAGTCACGACCTTCTTTTGCTTTGTACCAGTCCATGATACGGCCAACGAATGGAGAAATTAGGTATACGCCTGCTTCAGCACACGCACGAGCTTGAGCAAATGAGAATAGTAGAGTCAGGTTACAGTTGATGCCTTCTTTTTCTAGAACTTCTGCAGCACGAATGCCTTCCCAGGTAGAAGCCAGTTTAATCAGGATACGATCGTTAGAAATGCCAGCATCGTTGTACATTTTGATAAGTTGACGAGCTTTAGCAATGCTGCCTTCAGTGTCATAAGAAAGACGAGCATCTACTTCAGTAGAGATACGACCTGGGATCGTTTTTAGGATTTCTTTACCGATGTTTACTGCAAGCATGTCACAAGTATCTTGAACTTGTTGAGCCTTGTCACTGCTTTGAGTTTTCGCATATTCGATAGCTTGATCGATAAGTGGCGCATACTCTGCAATTTGAGCCGCTTTAAGAATTAGAGAAGGGTTAGTTGTTGCGTCTTCTGGTTGGTATTTTTTGATTGCTTCAATTTCACCGGTGTCTGCTACAACGGTAGTCAGTTTACGAAGTTGCTCTAATTTGTTGCTCATTTCGATCATCCTATTTCTCGTTTCTCGTTGGGCTGTACCTGCCATTTTATATGCCTGTCACAGAGCAAGACAATGTCCTTTAACAAGACAAAAGTGTCACTTAGCACGACAAGATAGTGGCTTGGCATTGCAAACAGGTTAAGAAAACATTGTAGCTACTTTAACGCTACATATAAGTTCAACAACACTGTTCAATTCACATAAACATAATGTTTTTCACAGCTCGAACATTTGTAACGAACATATGTTCAACCTATGAGTAAATGATGTGCTCATATTTATCTGATCTGCGGTGAATGTCAATTGTGATTTCTCATTTCTAGTGACCTAAATCAACATTAATTTACTTGTGTGCAAAGGGTAAATAAGACAAAACGATTGCGTAAGCCTTGTTAAACGTTCTTAGCATGCTCAATGTCTCAAAAAATAAGTGAGAATATGTAATATCACTGAGCAAATGTTGCATGTTTGCTTGGGTGTAACATATGCTAGGTCAATGAGCGGATGCTCAGCTTTAAATACAATGAGCATAATTTCACAGATAAGAGCCGATGATGAACAATCCAACCCCAGAGATTTCGCTAGAAAGTACAGATTTATTGACTGAAGTGTCAGTCGCTTACTACCAAGATGGAGCGACTCAGGAAGAGATTTCTAAGAAATTTGCAATTTCTCGCGCAAAAGTGGGGCGTTTACTAAAACAAGCGCGAGATGAAGGTATTGTTGAAATTACGGTTAAATACCATCCAGTATTCAGTGCCAAGATTGAGCAACGTTTAATTGAGCGCTTTGGCGTTAAGCGTGCGCTGATCGCCTTGGACCAACCTAACGAAGAACAACAGCGTCAGCAAGTGGCTGGATTAGTCTCTCACTATCTAACAAATAGCTTAAAAAATGGCATGGTAGTCAGTGTCGGCCAAGGTCGTAATGTTTCCGCTGTCGCTCATCACATAGGTGTAATTACCCCGCGTGATTGTAAGTTTGTTTGTGGCATCGGTGGTATCCACCCTCGCGGTGGTATGTTTAACGCCGACCATATCTGTCGTCAGCTAGCAAAAAAATACGGCGGTTCTTCTGAAACCTTATATGCACCGGCTTATGCTGAGAACCGAGACCAAAAATTGGCGTTCATGCAAAATGCGACCGTTAAGCAAACACTTGATCTGGCAAGAAAAGCCGATATGGCACTGATTGGTATCGGTGATATGAGCGAGAACAGTTACATGGTCGACCTTGGCTGGTTTAGCGCGGAAGAGGTGGTTCAATCACGTTTACAACAGGGTGTTGTCGGCGACTTTGCTGGTCATGATTTCTTCAATGTTCAGGGCGAGATTGCCAATACGGTAATGAATGACCGAGTAATTGGTTTGAGTATTGATGAATTCCGTTTGGTTTCAGAAGTCGTCGCCATCGCAGCAGAAAACAGTAAGCCACTTGCGCTATTAGGGGCTTTGCGTACTGGTGCGATTGATGTGATTGCGACCAGTGTCAGTAATGCGTTGACCGTTTTGAACTTGGACGAGCAGATGAGCAGTATCTCTCGTTCGTAGAGATAAAATGAGTCTTAGATCAGTTCGAAAGGAGGCCATGGCCTCCTTTTTTCATATCAGAACAAATCTGGTTGATTGAAATATAACTCTTCATCACTGCTTTTTGAGAGTGAGGTCAATATCACGACTGTTTTTTAAACAGCGGCATATTTGCATATCAAACTCTCATTTCGCCGTAAGCCGTATTGCTATTTCTCATTATCCATTTCATAACAATATAGAAACATTAAACATATACAACCCTAGAATCACATTTTGAAGGAGCACTTATGTATCAAAAACTAAGGACGGGTTTATTAGCTGTAGCGATGGCATTTTCTCTGCCTGCGATGGCAGAAAACTACACTATTGGTACGGGTAGTCAAAGTGGTACTTATTATCCATTGGGCGGTATGCTGGCTAAGATTTGGAGCGAAAACTTACCAGACTTTAATATGCGCGCAGAAGTAACAGCGGCTTCGGTTGAAAACACCATTAAGGTCTCTACAGACAAACAACTGGTAGGTATTGCACAAGGCAACGTGGTGCTTCAAGCAGCGAGTGGTGTTAAACCTTTTCCTAAAAAACTGGATGTATCTGTTCTCTTTGCTCTATATCCAAACGTGGTGCAATTTATCGTTCCGGCTAAATCTGATATCAACTCGATTGCGGACTTAAAAGGCAAACGTATTTCACTGGGTGCGCCGGGTTCAGGTACTCGCGTTAGTGCGGTAAACATCCTTAATACTTTGGGTATCACTGAAGATGACATCAAAGCTCAATCACTGAACTACACCGCGACAACCAGTGCGCTGGCGAATAATCAAATTGATGCGGGTGTGGTTGTAGGCAGTGTCGGTGTAGGGGCAATTACCGAACTCGCTTTGACTCGTGATATTCGCATCTTAAGTTTCAGTGAAGAGGAACTGGCAAAAATCACTCAAGATTATCCGTCATACATTCAAATTGATGTTCCTGCGGATTCTTACAACAAAGTGCCTGCCTTTAAAGCGCCAGCGGTATGGAACGTATTGGTTGTTAACAACAATATGAGTGAAGACATGGCGTACAACATGACAAAAGTGGCGTTTGAAAATATCGACAAAATTCGCCAAGTGATTGATGTAACTAAATTCACTACGATTGAGAATATGACTAAGCTGCAAGGTATCGCTCTTCACCCTGGTGCAGAAAAGTATCGCAAAGAACAAATGAAGTAAGCGTTGTAATGTTTGGTGGGAAGTCCTGGCTGCGAACAGTTGGACTTCCTTCAAACCAAATGGACGATAAGTAATGTTACATGGAGTAAGTGATGAGTGAAATTCATCCTCGTAACCAAAAAATTACCAATGTCATTGTTACGATAGCCGCGATTGCGGCTATCGCTCTTTCTGTTTTTCAGATTTGGCAGGGCATTCTGGCCAATCTGTCAGCCCCTGTTTTTCGGCCGATACACGTCAGTTGGGTATTGGCACTTGTATTCTTAGTTTACCCTCTGTTTAGTGACCGAAAGCCGTTTGTTATTTACTTGTTGGGACGAATTATCGACTTAGCGTGTGTGGCGCTCACGTGCTGGGCATCAACACAGATTGCATTATTTGATTATGACGACATCAGCTTCTTGCTGGACGGTTTACAGTCGCTTGATCAGGCTGCGGGAATTGTTCTCATTCTGCTGTTACTCGAAGCAACGCGAAGAACGGTAGGTTTGGTGATGGTGTTCATCGCGGTGCTGTTTCTGGTGTACGCCATATTCGGAGATGTGCTTCCAGACAATATTGCGAGCAAAGGTTTTAGTGTTGAAGAGATCATCCGTTTCCACATTTATTCCACCAATGGTGTTTACGGTGCGCCGCTGGCGATTGCCGCGGGCGTGGTGTTTATGTTTGTTCTATTTGGCGCTTTTTTACAAGTAACAGGAGCGGGTCAGTTCTTTATCGATATGGCGTTTTCTGTTGCAGGTAAATATCGCGGTGGACCTGCTAAGGCGAGTGTTATCGCTTCTGCTGCATTGGGTTCAATTTCCGGTTCAGCGATTGCCAACACAGTAACAACGGGCGCTTTGACTATCCCCATGATGAAAAAACTGGGATATAAGTCTGAACAAGCTGCGGGGATTGAAGCGGCCGCATCAACAGGCGGGCAGATTATGCCTCCAGTAATGGGTGCTGGTGCGTTCGTTATGGCGCAGTTTACTGGTATTCCTTATAGCGAAATCTTAATTGTTTCGATTGCCCCAGCCATTTTGTATTTCGCTTGTACGTTACTTTATGTACACCTCATGGCGTGTAAGTTAGATCTTCAAGGGATGACTCAAACCGAAAAAATCGCCACAGTGTTGCGCAGTGGTTGGCATTATCTGGTACCACTTATTCTTATTACCGTACTATTGATGATGAGTTATTCGCCAGTATTGGTGGGTGTGATTGGTTGTGCCTCAATTCTTTTAGCCGCTATGACGCGCAAACACAGCCGTATTACTGTGAAGCTTTTCTTGGAAGGATTAAAAGAAGGTGCGCTTCTTGCTCTGCCCATATCGGTTGCTTGTGCTACTGCTGGTATCGTAGTTGGTGTGGTTGGTCAAACCGGCATTGGTTTACAATTTACCCAATTTTTGATCGCAATGTCTGGCGGTTATTTATGGTCCGCGCTGGCTCTTATTGCGTTGGCGGCAGTTATTTTAGGTATGGGGCTTCCGGTTACTGCAGCCTATATCGTGTTGTCGATCATGGCGGTTCCGGCATTAATGGACTTCGGAGTTACCCTCCTGGCTGCACATATGATTGTGTTCTGGTTATCCCAAACGTCTAACGTAACTCCACCAATTGCACTTGCAGCATTTGCTGGAGCAGGGATAGCCAATGCGTCACCAATGCGCTCAGCCGTTCAGGCATTTAAACTGGCGCAGGGATTCTTCTTAATTCCCGCAATGATGGCATTTTCAGGATTGATTTGGGTTGAAGGTGAGCATCTTCATTTCGCGATAGCTATCATAGCAACCATCAGTTTGTTTATAGCCTTCGCTGGCGGGATAGAAGGGCGTTTGTTTGTGCCTTTACTGATGTGGCAACGAGCGGCATTACTATGTATGGCTCTAGGGGTATTGTTCTTATCTGATGTAAATCGTTTGATTGCCCTTGGTGTTATCGTGGTTATCTGTCTGATGAACTATCGACAACAGAACAGAGAGCTTTCGCAAGTTTAGAATGCTTTTTAGTTAAATAATAAGGCCGTCAAAATGGCGGCCTTATATTCAGTTAATCGTGCTTTTCGTTTCTGGCAATCTTCTCTTCAAACCAAGCTTATTGTTGCAGCTTCGCTTTTGCTTCTTCTACTTTAGAAAAATCCAAGCCTAGTTCTTCAACGGCTTCTTTGATTAGAACTGGGTTCTGCATTACCTGACCCATCAGTAGTTGTAATTGTTCTTGAGGTAAACCGAGTTGGCCGACAATCGCCATTGCAGCAAGAGGATTCTGCGTTAACGCTTGGAATAGCTCTTGGATTTTGTCGTTGCTTACATTGTTCTCTTTCAACAGTGCAATAATTGGATTCATTTTTATACCTTAAAACAACTTAGATTGATTGTGTGTGAGTTTATAACAATTCTAGTTAGTCTTTAAATGCGAACTAAGCTTTTGTACATTTTTATACGGTTTTTTAATCTCTAGACCATTGTTCGATGGGCTCAGAGCTGTGTTGGCGAAAGAACTTATAGTTATGCTGCATATAATCATCTTTCTTTAATGAATTGAAATCCCACTGATTGATATCAAGTTCAAATTTAAGATTATTTCCTCGTAATATCAGTTGCTCAAAATAAGGTCTAGCTATTCTAAAAATTGCTGTATCGGGAGTTAAACAAGTAAACTGCGCTCTATCTAGTGTTTGGTTATTCACATAAAGAGAAACGCTGTATTTAGTTTGTTCATCACAGTGCATGGACTTAATGAAAGTAAACATAAAGTAGCGATTGTTCGTAGTGTTTAATGACACTGCGAGCTGTTGCTTTAAGTCTACTTTTCGATAAATCAGTTGTTTGGTGTCACTCGTTCTCGTGCTTTGTGTCGCGGTAGTATCGTAACGTAGTAAAGGGCTTTCAACCCACATCCAGTTTAACGCTTCACTGCCGAAAGTTAATGCTTGGTAAGAGTAATAACCCAAATAACCAACGCTTGATAAACCCAATACACCAATACCAATTAGTGTAGAATATCTAGTTTTCATTTTTCTGATTGGTTTCAATAGGTAAATCTGATGAAGCTCCCCATTCGGTCCATGAGCCATCATAAACAGAAAGATTCTCGTAACCACACACTAATGCGGCTAACAAAACGATACAAGCAGTAACACCTGAACCACAACTGAACACGTATTCATCGGCGTCTTTGGTCAGAGTTGATTTCAATATCGCAGCCAGGTCATTGGCTGTCTTGAGTTTATGCCCATCCATTAGTTCAGCAAAAGGCAGATTGCAGGAGTTGGGAATATGTCCACTACGTAGACCAGCTCTTGGTTCGGCTACTTGGGAAAGAAAGCGAGCACGAGAGCGAGCATCGACAGTTAAGCTTGCTTCGTCGTCAATTTTCGCTTTTACGTATTCAGCATCAACGAAATAATTTGATTGCAACGTGCCGTTAAAGTCGCCTTTCGGGGTGTCCGTGAGATACTCCTGAGTGACATTGTAACCTTGTGCTTTCCATTCGGTTAAGCCACCATTAAGGATGTAAACCTGCGAATGACCGAAGGCTTTGAACATCCACCACGCTCTAGGGGAGGCAAAGGTGCCACTGTTGTCATAAACAACGATGATGGAATCATTATTGATTCCGAGCTCTTGAGCAAGATGGTTGAAGCGTTCTTCACTTGGCATCATATGCGGAAGTGATGATTCAATATCGCAAAACTCTTTGTCGTAATCGAATCGACGTGCATTAGGGATTTTATTTACCCAGTCTTTCTCTGATTCAGAAGGGATCTGAAACTCTAGGCTACTATCTAGGATAACTAGGCGAGGATCGTCCAAACGCTCGACAAGCCATTCGGGTGAAACAAGTGGTGACATTCAACAAATCCTTAGTTGGGTTCACGTAAAACTTAGTCCATTAAGGTACTCAATTAAGGGCAAGAAATAAAACGGTAATAGATATCTTGCTGCTCGGTTAATACTTTCTCTACAGTGATCACATCACCAACTTGGCAATCCGTGGTGGGTGGCACATTGATGAGCTGCTTTCCTGTTTCCTTTGACTCAACGAGGAAATAACGTCTCTGACCATCCAGTGATTGTGTAAGTGTATTATCGATAAGATGAACTTGGAGTTCGATTTGAGTACGCTCTGGCCGCAATGCAAGCATGGCGACCAGTAATAAGGTGAGCAGCAACAGCAGTATGGTCAGTTTCTTAGCTGAAGACATACACAGTCACTTTTAACTGCTACAAGTAGGGCAGTGAGGTTGCTTCATCAGCTTCATTTCGCGCCAAGACATGGTCATAGCATCAAGCATCAGAATCTTGCCTTGGATTGGCTTACCCAAACCTGCAATGACCTTAATCGCTTCCATTGCCTGAACTGCGCCGATAATACCAACCACAGGCGCCATGACGCCCGCTTCAACACAAGAAAGCGCATTACTTCCAAACAGTGCGCTTAAACACTGGTAGCAAGGTTCGCTCTCATCTTGATAAGTAAACACGCTCACTTGCCCTTCCATGCGAATGGCAGCGCCGGAAACCAACGGTGTTTTGGTCTGGTAACAAAGGCGATTAAGCTGATTACGCGTATCTACGTTGTCGCTGGCATCCAACACCAAATCATGGTCCTGAACTAGACTTAACAGGGCTTCATCATTAAGTCTTTTCGCTACGGTAACAATTTCAAGCTCTGGATTAAGTTCTTTTAAAGCTTGCGCTGCTGAATCAACTTTAAGCTTTCCGATATCCGCATCATGGTGAAGAACCTGACGCTGCAAGTTCGACAACTCCACTTTATCGTCATCAATCAGCGTCAGTTTGCCTATACCAGCAGTTGCAAGATATTGGCTAGATGCACATCCCAAGCCACCAGCACCGAGGATAAGAATCGAAGACTGTTTCAGTGCTTCCTGTCCTTCAAAATCAAATGCTTTAAGGATGATCTGGCGGTTGTAACGCAGTATTTCTGCGTCGCTTAGGATTTCCATATTCGAGCCTAATATAACGTTGAATTAAACAGTTGAATGTTGACGGTTTCACCCACTTCGACACTGCCGCGTTCACGCTCAAGTACCACAAAACAGTTGGCTAAGCTCATAGATCGGAAGGCGCCTGAACTCTGATTCCCCGTCGTTTCTACGACGAACTGACCATTTTCGATAGTGTAAATGCCGCGTTGGTAATCCGTTCTGCCCGGTGATTTTTTGAAAGCAGTGCGAGTAATCGCCGGAATCGATTCGGGTGCTTTCCACTGCGAATGACCACCAAGCTTAGCCAACATAGGCTGAACCAGCACATACATAGTCAGTACTGCAGAAACAGGATTGCCCGGAAGACCACAGAACCAAGCATCACCCAGAGAACCGAAAGCAAAAGGTTTACCCGGTTTAATCGCCAGTTTCCAAAAGCCGATTTGACCTACTTCATCTAAGATGTCTTTGGTAAAATCCGCTTCACCAACGCTGACGCCACCTGAGGTTACAACCACGTCAGCAAGGCTTTGTGCTTTTTCAAATGTCTCTTTAAGGGTTTTAGGGCAGTCAGGAATAATGCCTAGGTCAATAGATTCACAACCGAAGTTAATGATCAGCGGTTTGATGCCGTAACGGTTGCTATCATATATTTCGCCAGCTTTAAGCTCAGTGCCTAATGGTTTTAGCTCGTCACCAGTAGAGAAAAAGGCGACTTTCGGTTTTCTGAAGACAGTGACGTGGCTAACACCTAAGGTCGCGATCATCGGAATATCGCGAGCGGTCAGACGAGCACCTTTGTTGAGAACGATATCGCCTTGACGAATGTCGTCGCCAACAGGGCGGATATTGTTGTTTGGTTTAACCTGAGTTTGGCAAAAAGTAACGCCGTCTTCGGTGACCGTCGCTTGTTCTTGCATGATCACCGCATCACAACCTTGAGGAATTTGCGCGCCAGTCATGATACGTACACAGGTCATAGGTGACCATTCACCTTCAAAAGGTTGGCCAGCAAATGATTTGCCTGCTACAGGCAGAGGTCGGTCTTGCGCTAGTTCGCTGATTCTAACCGCGTATCCATCCATCGCAGAGTTATCGAATGGTGGTACGTTGATAGGTGAAAGAATGTCTTCTGCAAGTACATAGCCGATGGCGTCTGCGAGTGGAAGTTGAAGTGTCGATTGAATTGGTTTAATGCCAGCCAGCATTTTTTCTAAAGCTTCTTCAAGAGGCATTAAGCCCGGAGCGTCACAACAGCCCATTCGTTATTCCTGTAGTCTTTTTTGTTGGGAGATACTCTAACATAGTAGAGCTATTTGCATATGCCCTTTTTACTGACAGGGACATACCTTGCTTTCGCAGATAGGAGCAGTATTTCCACCTATAAAATAGGGGTGTAATTATGTAAGAATCCGAGTATCCTTGTCAGCCATCCGAAAGGGGTAAAGTAAGAGGAATGTGAATGTCATCAGGTCTTAGCGAATCAGCAAAGTTAGTTAAAGATGCGCTAGAGCGCCGTGGTTTGGAAACGCCAATGCAGCCAAATACGGTGAGTCGTGAAGAGAAGAAAGAAAAGATTGAGAGTCACATGCGTGAAATCCTCAATTTACTTGGTCTTGATCTGACCGATGATAGCCTAGAAGAAACGCCGCATCGTATTGCAAAAATGTATGTGGATGAGATTTTTTCAGGGCTGGACTATAGCAACTTCCCTAAAATCACTGTGATTGAAAACAAGATGAATGTGAGTGAAATGGTGAAGGTGAAAGACATCACAGTAACCAGCACTTGTGAACATCACTTAGTGACGATTGATGGTAAAGCGGCTGTCGCTTATATTCCTCGTGGCAAAATTATTGGTCTGTCTAAGATCAACCGCATTGTCCGCTTTTTTGCTCAGCGTCCTCAGGTTCAAGAGCGTATGACACAGCAAATTCTGGTTGCTCTGCAAGCTCTACTAGAGTCAGACGATGTAGCAGTCACAATCGATGCTACCCACTACTGTGTGAAATCTCGTGGTGTGATGGACGCAACCAGCGTAACCACAACCACTGCGCTCGGCGGTATTTTCAAATCCAACCCTGCAACACGCGCTGAATTTCTTCACGGTTTACGTTGAGTAGCGGTTGTTGAATGCCGCGTAAAGAATATAAAAAGGGCATCCATAGTGGATGCCCTTTTTTGACTTCGGATAACCGCAGACTTATATCGATTCACCAACTTGAGCAATCAATAGGGCGTCGCTACCTTCTTTGACGGCGTCTTGTTGATGTGTTGCTTTGAAATAAACAAAGCCGAGGGCAAACAAACCCACGAAAATCAGTGATAGTAGGGCATTGTAGTAAACCATCGCAACCAGTGCGACTACGGCTAAAACAAGTGCTACTGCTGGCGCATACGGGTAAAACGGTGCTCGGAACGGACGTTCTAACGTTGGTTCAGTTGCACGCAGTTTGAACAGAGCAAGCATTGAAATAATGTACATCACAATCGCACCAAATACAGCCATCGTCACTATGTTTGCTGTTAGCGGCTGACCGCCAATCACAATCAGATTGTCTGAGAAAATCGCCGCGATACCGACAACACCACCAGAAATGATTGCCCAGTGTGGGGTTTGGAAACGTTGGTTTACTTGAGATAGTGACTTAGGTAAGAAACCTGCGCGTGAGAGGGCAAAAATCTGACGCGAGTAACCCATGATGATGCCGTGGAAAGATGCGATCAGTCCAAACAGACCTAGCCACACCAGCATATGTAGCCAACCACTGGATTCACCGACAATCATCTTCATTGCTTGAGGTAATGGATCGTTGATGTTTGAAAGTTCACGCCAGTCACCTGCGCCACCTGCAAAGAACATAACGCCAACCGCGAGAACCACCAGAGTTAGAATGCCTGAAACAAATGCGATTGGAATGGTACGTTGCGGATCTTTCGCTTCTTCTGCTGCCATTGAAGCGCCTTCAATTGCAAGGAAGAACCAAATTGCAAAAGGAATGGCTGCAAAAATGCCTGACATCGCTTCACCAGAGAATACATCACTGCCAGCCCAACCATTTGCTGCAAAGTTTGCAAACGAGAAGCCAGGAGACACTACACCCATGAAGACGAGAAGTTCTACGATAGCAAGAATGGTGACACACAATTCAAAAGTAGCAGCAATGCTAACGCCAATCAGATTGAGCCCCATGAAGATGATGTAAGCCACCACTGCGACCAGTTTGGGATCGAGAGTGGGGAACTGAACATTTAAGTAAGCACCTATCGCCATAGCAATGGCTGGTGGGGCGAAGACAAACTCAACTAAGGTTGCGAAACCTGCAATGTATCCACCCACAGGACCAAAAGCACGATAAGCATAGGCGAATGGTCCACCTGCGTGCGGTATCGACGTGGATAGTTCAGTAAAGCTAAAAATAAATGCCGTATACATGGTGGCAATGATAATGGTAGTAATGAGGAAACCTAGTGTTCCCGCCTGTGCCCATCCGTAGCTCCAGCCGAAATATTCGCCCGAAATCACGAGGCCAACAGCAATGCCCCATAACTGAAATTTTCCTAAAGTCCGTTTTAGACCTGTTTTGTTGTTTTCCATACAGCAATCCCTAAAAATCCTTGGTGAGTAAAAATGTTTATTTAAAAGTGGTTAGTGAAAAAATCTGTGCGTTTGATTTTTGTTCAAGCAGGGAATCGTCAGAACGATCTTTCAATTCCACGCCTGTCAATTTGAGTTGACGAGATTCAGACAATAGATAGAAACACTTATGAGCTGCTGCTTGGTATGGCAAACCTTCAGGGCGCACATTTGAAATGCAGTTCCTAAGTGAGTCTTCTTTCCCTCGATGTGGATTCCATGTCAGATACAGCCCTAAGCTGTCCGGTGAACTTAGTCCCGGTCTTTCTCCGACCAACACCAATACTTCCTTGGCATTAATCGATTCGCCAACATCGTCACCTGCAGCGACTCGTCCTTGGTGGACGATGCATAAAGGCGCGATATTCCATTTATGTTTGATATCCATTGCGAGTTGCGACACCAATGCATCTAAGAATGGAGCGGCGTGGTGGTTGATGGCATAGGATGACAGGCCATCGGCAATCACAATCGCTAAGTCATAAGGTGTTGGTGTTTGGTCGCTGTGCTTTTTGAGCGCATCAATGGATGTATCATCTAACTTACGACCTAAGTCTGGTCGTTGCAGATACGTCAGTCTGTCTGTGGCTTGGCTATGTAAAGAGATAGCTGGTAAGCACTTGGATAACGAAGCATTGGCACTAAGGTCGGATAACAGTTTTTGTTCGTCTAGTGGCACATGCACCGCATCAATAGCTTGCGCGTGTGAGAGCTGAAAACGCAGTAGTTCTTCGGTAGGGATACTCGTCCCGACACGGCCAATACCAACGCGAGCTTGTGTGAATTGGCGCAATTTGTTCCATGGATCCTTATGAACCAGTTGATTCAGTTCAACGACGTTACTCATCGTAGCTCCTTAACTAAACCGAGTGGTGTTTGGAAGTGCGGAGAAAGATGATTCGTCAACTGGGACTGATTATCTTGACTGAAAATTTCCATGTGCTTTAGCCAAGCTTCAAATTCTGGTGCTGGCTTCAAACCTAACGCTTGGCGAGCATACAAAGCGTCATGGAAAGAGGTGGTTTGGTAGTTAAGCATAATGTCATCAGAGCCAGGAATTCCCATGATGAATGAGCATTCTGCCACTCCGAGGAGTGTCAGTAGGTTATCCATATCGTTTTGATCGGCGTAGGCGTGGTTGGTGTAGCAAATATCACAGCCCATCGGTAATCCCAGCAATTTTCCGCAGAAGTGGTCTTCAAGTCCTGCGCGTGTGATCTGTTTGCCATCAAACAAATACTCTGGGCCTATAAATCCGACCACAGTGTTCACGAGTAACGGATTAAATTTGCGGGCGAGTGCATAGGCGCGCACTTCACAGGTTTGCTGATCGACGTTGTGATGACCATTCGCTGAGAGGGCGCTACCTTGACCAGTTTCAAAGTACATGACGTTATTACCGATAGTGCCGCGTTTAAGACTCAGCGCTGCATCGTACGCTTCTGCAAGTACATTGATATTGACACCAAAACCCTGGTTGGTTGCTTCTGTGCCACCTATAGACTGGAAAACCAAGTCTACTGGAGCGCCTTTTTCAATGCACTCTATGGTGTTGGTCACATGGGTGAGTACACAGCTTTGGGTTGGAATATCGTAGTGTTGGATGACTTCATCCATGAGCTTCATTAGCTTTGTGGCTTGGCTAACACTGTCTGTGGCTGGGTTGATACCAATAACAGCATCACCATTACCGTACATTAAACCATCGAACATTGATGCCGCTATGCCGCTGACATCATCGGTTGGGTGGTTCGGTTGTAAACGAGTAGAAAGACGGCCCGGTAAGCCAATAGTGTTACGAAATGCCGTAATTACTTGGCATTTTTTTGCAACCAATATGAGGTCTTGGTTGCGCATTATTTTGCTAACAGCCGCAGCCATTTCAGGCGTGATGCCTTTACTGACACGAGAAATTTCAACCGAGGTTGTCGACTCTAACAAAAGCCAGTTTCGAAAATCACCAACGGTTAAATGAGCGATTTCGAGAAAAGCCTGTGCGTCGTGTTCATCAATAATGAGTCGTGTGATCTCGTCTTGCTCATACGGGATCAGTAAGTCTTGCAGGAAGGTTTTCAATGGCAAGTCGGCTATCACCATCTGTGCGATTACTCTTTCCTCTGCTGAAGAGGCAGCAACACCTGCCAGTTGATCTCCGGAGCGCAGCGGGGACGCTTTTGCCATCACTTCTTTTAGCGATGCAAACTGGTAGGTTTGGCAACCCAATTGATATCGATAGTTTGAACCCATAATACCTCTCAAACTGGGTGTGAACTTTGCATTTAAGTTGATTGTTCAGTTTGCTAATTTCGTTCCGTTGCTATGACGGAAATGTGCAAAGTTGAAAATTTATTTAAAAACATAAGGTTGAGGTAACTACTGTTTGGTTGTGGTGCAAGGTAGGAATATGAATTTAGTTCAATCGCGTGATGAAGATAATTCATGCGCACCAGTGAGGTGCAAACAGTATAGTTTTGATGTCAATCAGCAGGCACAAACACTAAGTGCTTGGGAACAAAGATATACTCAACATGGTTCAGGGCAGTTTAACGGTTATTTGGATGAGTTAAGGTTGCCAAAGCTGCACCTTTTTGAGGAATACACCAGCCAAACCATTCATCAAGAATGCTGTGTTAACCCTGATGCACTCTGGATTGGATTTTCCCTAGATACACAGCGCCCAAAAGTAAATGGCAGGACAGCAGAAAAACATCAGCTTATGATTCGGCCTGCTCACGAACACTTTGAGCTCACCACTCCTGACGATTTCAACATCTTTGGTATTGTGATTGATAGAGAGTTACTTGCAACTGGCATTGGTTCAGAGGAGTTAGAGCGGTGGGAAAGCACATGTTTAATTGAGAATTCTCATGCGGAACACAGTTGTTGGGCGCTGGTGGACTTGATTAAGCAGTCTCTTAACTGCAACTCCATATTAGGACGCAAGTTACTTGAACTGTCTGACCCGAATCAGATGGAGCTCCACTCTCGGTTAGTTAATCTGATTGAGCAATCAGCTATCGCGAGGTTAGGACTGTATCAAGTCGGAGGGACTCCTGAACACTCACGTGGTTTTTCAACACGTCGTCAGGCGTTAAAACGCATCAACAACCATATTGAACAGACAGGCATCTACCCATTAACGATCAATGAAATGTGTTCGATTGCTTGTGTCAGTCAGAGAACCTTGCATTACTGCTTTGAACAGGAGTTGGGCATTAGTCCAAACACATTTCTTCGTGATTGTCGGCTAAACGCTGTTAGAAGAGATCTACTCAACATGTCCGAACAAAGGGCGATCTGCGATATCGCACTGCGTTACGGCTTCTATCATTTAGGCACATTTAACCACTACTACAAGTTGCTATTTGCTGAAACGCCCAGTCAAACCAGAGAGCGGGCGTCTAAATATCAGATCGTAAGCGTGGTTAAACATTTTGTTCGCTGAAGCGGATTGAAACCCGCTTGTTCAATGATTAAAAAGCGTCAGCCATTCTCCATAGCCTTCCTGCTGCATTTTATCGACAGGAACAAAGCGCATCGCAGCTGAATTCATGCAGTATCTCAACCCTGTAGGAGCGGGACCATCATCGAATACGTGACCGAGATGAGAGTCTGCAAAGCGGCTGCGAACTTCGGTTCGGGTATAAAACAGCTTGTTGTCATCGTGAGTGAGAATGTATGCCGAACTGATGGGCTTAGTGAAACTTGGCCACCCTGTTCCTGATTTGTATTTATCGGTGGAAGAAAACAGCGGCTCTCCAGAAACGATATCCACATAGATCCCTTCTTGCTTGTTGTCCCAGTATTCATTTTGGAAAGCACGTTCGGTTCCTTCCTCTTGAGTAACGTAATACTGTAGGTCGGTCAGTTTTGCTTTGATCTCTTCATCAGACGGGCGAGTGTATGCTTTGACACTGTTGAGAGCTTTTGTCTTGTCGATTATTTCTCGTAACGTTACCGGCTTTTCGACTCTGTCTTTACCGAAGATCTCGTCGAGGTACTGGTCACGTCCCGAAGCGTAACGATAGTACTTATAACGTAGCGAGTTATTTTTGTAATAGTCTTGGTGATACTCTTCCGCACGCCAAAACTTGGTGTATTTAATCAGCTCAGTTTTTAATGGCTTTTTGAAAATGCCTGTTTGCTCGATTTCTTTCATGAAATTCGCAGCAATCTGCTTTTGCTCATCATTGTGATAGAAAATCGCAGGGCGGTATTGGTTCCCTCGGTCGACAAAAGATCCTTGGTTATCGGTTGGGTCGATATGTCTAAAGAATTGGTCTAGTACTTGTTCGTAAGTCACTTGTTTTGGATCGTACGTCACCTGAACCACTTCAATGTGTCCGGTTTTACCTGACGAGACTTGCTTGTAATTAGGGTTATCAACATTTCCTCCAGCGTAACCAGAGACGACATCAACGACACCCGGAAGTTTTTCCAAATCTGATTCTGTACACCAGAAACAACCACCCGCCAAGGTAGTAACTTCCGTTTGGCCTGATTTCATTTGATCAGAGTGAGTCGATGTCATTTCGCTGGTGGCATGACTGAACGAAAAAATTGATAAAGGTATTGCAGCGAAGAGTAGTAATAGTGCTGTTGAGCGTTTCATGACTTTTCTTACCCGTTTTTATTATCGATATAAGAAAAGAACGGCACACGAAGTGAAAAATTTCAAACTGTTTACGAAAGAAATAAATCTTTCGATAAAGAAAAGGCAGCTTAAATTGAAGTGCTGCCTTGTCGAATTTGATTGGGTGGGTTAACTCAAACCAATAATCTGCCCGTGTTCGTCGATGTCTAACGACATAAAGGCGGGCTTGTCTGGTAGGCCGGGCATGGTCATCACGTTGTCGCACAGCGCATACACAAAGCCAGCGCCAGCGCAGAGTTTGAGTTCACGAATCATCACTTCAAATCCACTTGGTGCACCTTTGATTGAAGAATTTGTGGTGATGGAGAGTGGCGTTTTTGCAAAACAGACTGACAGGTTTTCAAAGCCTTGTTCGTTCAACTGCTTTAATTTCATTTGAGCTTTATAACTCAGCATAAATGAACCTGCTCCGTAGCCTTTGGTGACAACACTGGTGATCTTGGTCATGAGCGCATCTTCAGCTTTGTATAGAGGTTCAAATAAGCATTCTTTCTCGCACTGCTTAATCACTTTTTCTGCAAGTGCTTTAGTGCCTTCACCACCTTTAACAAAACCCTCAGAAATCGATACTTCAACATCGTTAGGTAAAGCCTCGATAAGTTCAATAAGCTGCTGTAGCTCTTCGTCAGTATCTTGCGGGAAACGGTTAATCGCGACAACAGCAGGAATGCCGTATTTATTAACGTTGTTAATATGCCACTTTAAGTTTTCAAAGCCTGCGACTAAAGCATCTCGATCTGGTGCGAACAATGAGTCGGGGATAGCTTGACCTGGACGTAAATCGAATTGGCTTGAGTTTGCTTTCAGACCGCGTAAGGTTGCCACAATAACAGCGCAGTCTGGGGTTTTACCCGATGCTTTTGCTTTGATGTTGCAGGCTTTTTCAAAACCCATGTCAGAACCGAAGCCGCCTTCTGTGACTGTGTATTCGGCTAAGCGTGTAGCGATATCATCGGCAATGATTGATGAATTGCCGTGTGCAATATTGGCGAAAGGCCCTGCATGGATAAGGGTTGGTACACCTTCTAAAGTCTGCATTAAGGTTGGTTTGATCGCTTCTTTCATACTGACCGTCATCGCGCCAGCGACTTGCAAATCTTCTGTAGTAACAGGGTGGCCATCAAAACTGTAGCCAACCACAATTTTGCCGATACGTTGACGTAGATCTTTAAGGTCAGAAGCCAAGGCAAGAATTGCCATTAGTTCAGATGCTGCGGAAATATCGAAACCGTCAGTTCGTTCATAACCATTGATGGTTTTGCCCATTTCGTTTTGGCCAACCGTTACCATGCGTAATGCACGATCGTTATGGTCAACAACACGTTTCCATACCACTTGGTGTGGATCGATTCGTAGCGCTTTAAGCTGTGTTCGGCGTTCGAAATCTTCATAGCCGTTTCGCTGCTCATGGTAGATACGAGCGTCAATAGCGGCTGAGGCTAGGTTATGGGCAGCGGTCACCGCGTGAATATCACCAGTTAAGTGCAGGTTTAGCTCTTCCATTGGCGCAACCTGAGAATAACCACCACCTGCAGCACCACCCTTAACACCAAAGATTGGCCCCATAGAAGGTTGGCGTATACAGGCAAAGACCGACTGGTTTAATTTTGCTAAGCCTTGAGCTAAACCGATCGTCGTAACGGTCTTTCCTTCACCAAGTGGAGTAGGAGTGATCGCTGTTACCAATACAAACTTGCCTACAGGTTTTTCATGCAATCGTTCTAAACATTTTAATGAGACTTTTGCTTTGTAATGGCCGTGACTTTCGTACTCTTCAGCAAGTAATCCTGCTTTGTCAGCAACGGCATCAATGTGAGTCAATGGGGTAGAGCGGCAAATGTCGATGTCTGATAGCATAAAATCCTCAGAAGGTGATGGTATTTAGTTGAGCAAACGTTTGCGGTGGCATGTTATCTAGAAATAAATCGATGTAAAGTGTTTTTGTGAGAGGATTGTTCGATTGCGGTTATTTTCAAAATTATGCTGATTTGTGTCAACTCTCGGATAATATTCACTCACTGGAAATGATTAACAACCTTTATAAAGCAGCAAGGTGACCGAGATGATCACCTTGCTGTTGTCATTCTATAGCGTCGAGCTATTTATGCCAGCTCTATTAGCTTTTCAACCAGACGTTCGATACCTGATGCCGCTTCTGAAATACTGCCTGCCAACATATAAGCTGGAGTAGAAAGAACGTTGTGTTCATGGTCATAGACGAAGTCATCGACTGGGCAGTTGATGTGGTCACCTCCCATGTGATTGAAAGCGATGGCGGTATCTTTGTCATTTCCAATCGTACCTTGAACGCCGTGCTCATAAATCATGGGAATAATGGTTGGAGCGATACACAGATACGCGGCTGGTTTACCAGATTGAGCAAACGCTCGACACGCAGACGCAACATGAGCATTAATGGTGCACTCAGTACCTTTAACTGCAAAGTCAGTTAAGTTTTTGGCCGCGCCAAATCCTCCAGGAAGGAGTAACGCATCGTAGTCGTCGGCTTTAAGTTTTTCTACATCGTCTATCTTGCCTCGAACAAGCCGAGCGGCCTCTACCAGAACATTGCGCTTTTCTGTCATCACTTCACCGGTCAGGTGATTAATAACATGCAGTTGTTCGATATTAGGCGCAAAGCAGTGCCAGCTTGCCCCTTGCTTCTCAATGGCATGGAGCGCTAAGACAGCTTCATGAATTTCTGAGCCATCGAAGACACCACAGCCACTTAAAATAACGGCTACTTTTTTCATCGACTTATTCCTTGTGTTTATCAGGAGTTTATCTAACCTTGCGACCTTTCTTCGCTTTCAATTGGTTATCGGTAGATAAGTCTAGTTGAGGATCCGATACTGGAGCGTCGCACAGATCACAGCTCGAATTTTGTTCACTTTCACTTTGGGATTCTGTATCACTATCTGGGTAATGTTTCATAACAAACGGAACAAGCATTACAGATGAAGGCAAGAAGTGTTTCATAGCTAATCCAATTGATCTCTAAACAGTGGTTAACAGGTTTTATATGTTGTTAATCGCCGATGTTTATTGTGCTAAATCAGTGAACAGGCCTTTTCCCGCTTTCGACTTTTATTGTTGTGACTCAGAATATACCTTGGTCCCAAACCGGTTTGTCTCTGCCCAATTTGTCCGCAACGAACTCCATAAATGCCCTTACTTTATGTGGAAGATGCTTACGTTCAGGAAACACGGCATAAATAGCGTGTTCGGGCAAAGAATAGGGCGTCATTATGGGCAGCAATTTTCCAGACAAGATGTCTTTGCTCACCAGAAAGGTAGGCAACTGACCAACACCTAAACCTTCGATGAGCGCGCGGCGGATCGCCTCACTGTTGTTCACAATAAAGTTCCCTTTGGGAATTACTTTAAACTCGTTGTGTTGTTGCTCGAATGTCCATTCACTGCCGCCTCTGAAATAGGAGTAAACAAGACAGTTGTGGTCAATTAGATCAGAGGGCTTTTGCGGTGAGCCATTGCGTTTTATGTATTCAGGTGATGCGCACAAAACGCTTTTGCAATTAACCAGCCGCTTTGCCACCAGATTTGAGATAGGTAGGTTGCCAATACGAATGGCGAGGTCGAACTCTCCTTCGATTAAGTCGACCATTTGATCTTCTAGTTGTAGGTCGATAGTGACTTTTGGAAACTGCTCAAGAAATTCGGCAATGATAGGGGCGATGTAAAGCACGCCAAAAGACATTGGGGCGGTGATCTTAAGTTTACCTTTTGGTTCACCTTGCAACTCGGTAACGGCATCCATCCCTTGTTGTGCCAATGCTAGGGCTTGAGAAACATGGTCGTAGTATCGTTTTCCTGCTTCAGTCAGGCTCAGTTTTCGTGTGGTTCGATTGAGCAGACGTATGCCGAGTTCATCTTCCAACTGGGTAACCCGTTTACTGACAGCCGATTTCGTTACTCCCAGTTTTTCGGCTGCTAGCGAAAAGCTTCCGCATTCGACGACAGCCACGAAAATAGGGATGGTAGAGAAAGTATTGTCCATGATTATTGTTGCCTCTAAATTAACAACAAGTTTCCGTTGCTAGAGATTATCATTTTATGGAAAACAATCTACACTAGGCACACCGTTTTTGAGGAGACAGATATGAAGTACGACTGGATATTATTTGATGCTGATGAAACCTTGTTCCATTTTGATGCTTTGAAAGGCATGCAGTTAATGTTTGAACGCAAAGGCGTGAATTTTACAGAACAAGATTTTCATCATTATCAGCAGGTTAATAAGCCACTTTGGGTCGATTATCAAAACGGAACCATTACTGCCGAAGAACTTAAGCATATCCGCTTTAAAGCTTGGGCAGAGAAACTTGAGACGACCACTGCGGAATTGAACAGTGCATTCTTAGAAGCAATGGCTGATATCTGCACTCTTCTGCCGGGCGCGAAAGAGTTGATGGATGCATTAAACGGCAAAGCGAAACTGGGTATTATCACCAATGGTTTTACAGAACTTCAGGCTATTCGTTTGGAAAGAACAGGCATGACTCAATACTTTGATCATGTTGTGATATCAGAAGAAGTGGGCGTCGCTAAGCCTGATGCAGGTATATTCCAGCATGCGATGGAGAAAATGGGTAACCCGAGCAAAGAGCGAGTCCTGATGGTGGGGGATAATCCTCATTCAGATATTCTTGGTGGCTTAAACTTCGGTATCGAAACCTGTTGGTTGAACGTGCATCAACATGAAAGACCCGAAGGGATTAATGCGCATTATGAAGTGCAATCCTTGCATGAGTTGCGTAGTATTCTGTTAGCGTAATTCTCATCCACAAAAATGGGTGTGCTCACAAGATGTAGGTGAAAGGAATACTGTGCAATACGTGAAAATTAAAGATGCCATCGTTGAACAAATCGACGCTGGCATGTTATCTCCAAGACAGAAGCTACCTTCTGAGCGCAAATTGGCAGAGTCATTCGATACTACTCGCGTAACACTGCGTGAGGCGTTATCGCTACTTGAAGCTGAAGGGCGTGTATTCCGTGAAGACCGACGTGGCTGGTTTATCTCCCCAGATCCACTCCGATATGACCCTACTCAAACGCTTAATTTCAATAAGATGGCTGAGGCGCAAAACCGTGTGCCTAAAACTGAGCTGATTGCAGCGAAAGCGATGATCGCCAACAAACAAGCATCAGCACTGCTTGGATTAAAACCCTTCTCGGATATCTATCGAGTGGACAGAGTGCGATACCTTGATGCTCGTCCTGTGGTATTTGTGACTCACTATATTCGCCCTGAGCTGTTCCCTGATCTTTTGTCTCACGACATGTCACAGTCATTAACCGAACTATATAAAGAACACTACTCGACGCAATACCTGTCGGTCCGCTACCGCATTTCGACAAGCTCACTGCTGGGTGAAACTGCACAAGCACTGCGAGCAACCGATGGTACGCCAACCATGGTGGTTGAAAGAGTGAATTATGATGCCAATGGTGGCGCAATATGTTGTGACATAGAGTACTGGCGCCATGACGCTATCAGTATCGAATCAGTCGCTCAACTCACCAGATAAATAATCCTAAGAAAGAAAATAGCCTGCATTAGCAGGCTATTTTTATCTGTCTGTTCTCGCGGTTCCAAAACTAGTGTTGCTCTTCTGCGTCTTGGCGTTTAATCACTTTGTGACCATCTTCGCTCACGCCATTTTTCCAGTAACTGCTGATATAGATGAAATCTCTGTCTATTTCTTTTTCGTTACGGAAGTATTGGCGTAGTGCTTTCATCGAATCGAACTCGCACGCGCACCAAACGGCACATTGTCCTTCTAGCCAAACCTGAGCTTTGACCATATCAACCAATTTATCGCCGTACTCAGCAACGGCCCAAATCACTTTTACGCCTTGTGGCGCTTCAAGTGTTTGCACATCTTCATGTTCGTTAACCTCAATAACCGCGTAGCCACGTGCATTTTCATCTAGGTTTGCCAGTGTTACCACCAGTGCTGGTAGTGAAGTCATGTCAGCAACAAGGAATACCCAATCTGCATTTGGATTCGTGGATTGGCCTTGGCCCGGCCCTGCAATCGAAATGGTGTCGCCTACTTTTGCATTCATTGCCCAACGGGCAGCGAATCCAGACGATGGGTCATGAGTAATATGGCGGACAAAATCGACCACAATGCTGTTTTTTTGTCCATCAAACTCGCGGATGGTATAAGTGCGCATGATCGGTCTTGCGTCTTCTTCTAAATCTGAAAGTTGAGTTGAACCTTCTGCTGAGAACAGAAGTTTAATGTAGTCGCCTTCGTTTTGTTTTCCAAAGTGAGCTATAGCATCACCTTGTAATGTAATTCTTTGAATGCTGGGTGAAATTTTTTCAGCGTCAATAACCGTTAACGGGTAAGCGCTTCTTTTATTTTGATTTTTCTGCATAGTAACTTCTTTCGTACTGGTAACAATATCGTCATTTTCTTATTGATTGCGACGTTACTTTAGCCGCAAAAATTTAGCTTATCAATGATAATAATTGTCATTTACAAAAGTTTACATCAAGATTTCGAGGTTGTTCTAGAAATAGAAGCACACATTTTGTGCGTAAGTTGAGTGTTATTGCCCCAAATAAGTTCAATAACATTGAATTCGTTCAAGGTAAGTCGTCTGTTTTACGCGGTTTTGATACTCGAGCGGAGTTGCACTAACCAGCTTTTTGAACTCACGGAGAAAGTGGGATTGATCGCTAAAACCTAAGTTAAAAGCGAGGTCAGAGAAAGCGATTTTATCGAGATGGTTTATATCATAAATGGCAGATTGGCAGCGAATTGCACGACAAAATGCTTTGGGTGTAAGCCCTAGATCTGCGCGAAACTGGCGTTGTAGAGTCCGGCTGCAATAGCCCGTAAATGCTTCGAGATCCTGAACCTGAATATTCCCCTTCTCATGTCGAATTTTGGCGGCGACTTGATGGGTTAAGTTGGTAGGCTTTCTACCTTGTTTTCCCCGCATAAATTGTTTGGCAATTTGTACCTGCTCTTGAAAAGAGCTAGCACTAACAATTTGTTCAACCAGATCCTGAGAATTCATTACCACATCAACAATATTGCACTGTTTATTAGTCAGTTCTGGGGCTGAAATTTCAATAAAGTTAGGGATGAAGCCCGGTACAAAACGCATTCCGAAATAGCGATGGTTTTGGTTAAAAGCAACTTCGGTCGCTTCCAAAGTTGTACCGCAGACCAAACCCATAGGGCTGTCGGAGTCACAATCAAAAAGTAGGTCAACACAACCGTCTGGAATGGCTGTCGTTGGGGCTTGAGATTTACCCACTTCAAAGCTGTAGAAATGAGAAATAATGGGATTCTCCGTCGTTAAGTTCGTGGCATATTTTTCGGCGCTGAGAACAAACCAAGGTTGTTTGGAGTGTATGTTCGACACCTGATAGGAGTGAGATGAACTTAACATGATTTCTTGCCTTTCCGTCTGCTTTAAATATTAAAAAATCGTAACGATTTTGTTTCCCTAGTGTTTTCTTGATTAGCAGCAAGTGTGCCAAAAATCAGAATTTAAAAATGGCGGAAAAGATTTTTATCTGTGTCGCAAAAATACAATACGCACAAAAAGTCGTTCACTAGTATCGAGTTATCCACTCAAGGAAGAGTCACAAAAATCACGCTAAGGTTTGAACTTTTGTGTGATGGGAAGGCTACGAGAGAGGACTAACAATTAACCCTATGGATACAGGTGAATGTATGTCAGCAAACACGAAAATTGATTTTATCTATCTCTCTGAAAAGGACATGATCGAAGCAGGCGTAACCAACATGCCTCAATGTGTGGACACGATGGAAGAGATGTTCGCACTGCTATATCGCGGAGATTACCGTATGGCGGGAGCAAACAACGACTCTCATGGTGCAATGATCACTTTCCCGGAGGAGCCTGAATTTGCAACCATGCCAAAACACTCTCCAGACCGCCGTTTGATGGCGATGCCAGCGTACTTAGGCGGTAGTTTCCAAACCTGTGGCGTGAAATGGTATGGCTCTAATATCGCCAACCGAGAAAAAGGTCTACCACGTTCGATCTTGATGTTCACGCTTAACGACGCTGACACTGGCGCTCCGTTGGCTCATATGTCCGCTAACCTGCTTTCCGCATACCGCACTGGCGCTGTTCCGGGGGTTGGTGCTCGTTACCTTGCACGTAAAGATTCAAAAGTGATTGGTTTATTAGGTCCGGGTGTAATGGGTAAGACATCGGTAGCGGCTTTCATGGCTGCATGCCCGCTAATCGATACGCTCAAAGTTAAAGGGCGCGGTAAGAAGAGTCTTGATGATTTTATTACCTGGGTTCACGTTAACTACCCACAAATTACCTCAGTAAAAGTAGTTGATACCATTGAAGATGTTGTCCGTGATGCTGACATCGTTACTTACTGCAACTCCGGTGAGACTGGTGATGTGTCCAGCTATCCAGAAGTAAGACGCGAGTGGGTAAAACCGGGAGCATTCCTCTCAATGCCTGCCTACTGCCGTTTAGATTCCGATCTTGAAAAAGAAGATGTACGAAAAGTAGCGGATAACCCTGGCCTTTATGACGCATGGTTTGAGGAAGTACCAAAACCGGCTCACCAATACATTCCAATCATTGGCGTTCGTTTTATGGACATGATTGCAGAAGGTTTGATGAATAAAGAGCAGTTTGAAGATCTAGGCAAAATAGTGGCTGGAGATGCCGTTGGTCGTCAAAACGATGATGAGATCATCATCTTGTCGGTAGGTGGTTTACCGGTTGAAGATGTAGCTTGGGGCACTGTGGTTTATCGTAACGCGATTGAACAAGGTATTGGCGTGAAACTGAATCTTTGGGATGAACCAGAGCTTTGCTAGTCAAAATATATTGGTGTTTCACTTTCATTTAGGAAATCAACATGACGCAGATCGTCAAAGTTAAAACCGGTTCAAAGTTTGAAGAGATGGGCAGCTATTCCAGAGCGGTTGCCATCGACAACTGGATTTATGTCTCCAACACAGCGGGGCGTAATCCCGAAACTCAGTTGATTAGCGACAGCGTAATTGAACAGACTGAGCAAGTGTTCAACAACATCGAAAGGGCACTCAAAGCTTTGGATAGCTCACTCAACGACGTAGTGATGTCGCGAGTGTTTATTCAGAACCCTGAAGATGTGTCGATTGTGATGGAACTCATCGGTGCTAAGTTCAGAGGGATAAACCCAGCAACAACGGTTACGTGCCCACCGCTTGGTTCAACTATTTACAAAGTTGAATTGGAACTCACAGCTTTTCGAGGCGCTTCAGGTTTAGAAACCAAACAAATCGTTATAGCGTAACGGAACATGGATGGGGCTTTGCCTCATCCTTTTAGGAATAAAGGATTATGACTAAAACCCTTGAGCGAATTCAGACTACCGATGTGGTGCCAAAATCGACCAGTGTGGTGATCATCGGTGGTGGAATTGTTGGTGTGAGTGCCGCACTGACATTAGCAGAAAGAAATATTCCGGTCGTGCTGCTTGAAAAAGGACATATAGCCGGAGAACAGTCTTCAAGAAACCTTGGTTGGATTCGTAAGACAAATCGACATTTTGATGATGTACCTTTGGCACTAGCGGCAGATAAACTTTGGGCTCAGATGTCACAAAGAGTCGGACGTGATGTTGGTTATAAACAAGCTGGCATCATGTTTTTATCCGATTCAGAAGAACAACTGTCAATGCATGAAAGCTGGTTGGAGTCGGTCAAGTCGTTGCAGCTGGATTCTCGTATGTTATCGCCTGCCCAAGTTGACTCTATGGTTCAAGGCGGTAAAGGAAAATGGTTGGGTGGTATTTACACTCCGTCAGACGGTCGTGCAGAACCGGCAATTGCAACCAGTGCAATGGCACAAGCTGCTGCGAACAAAGGGGCGACACTCATTCAAAACTGTGCGGTGAGAGGGCTTTCACGTTCAGCAGGCAAAGTGACAGGTGTAGTCACTGAACAAGGTGAGATTCGATGCGAACAAGTCCTGCTTGCAGGTGGATCTTGGTCACGTCGTTTCCTAGACAATGAAGGTATCTCGCTTCCAACACTGCCGTTGATCTGTTCGGTGATACGCACCAAACCAATGGAAGGTCCAACAGATATAGCCGTCGGAGCATCAAATTTCTCGTTCCGAAAACATCAAGACGGTGGATTCATCATTACTCAGCGGGGGGCTCTGGATGCGCCATTATGTCTGGACCACTTGTTGATTGGGCACCGATATTTGAGTCAGTTAAAACACCAGCGCAGTTACTTACGTATTTCACTTGGCAAATACTTCTTAAGCGATTTAACCCTCTCAAGGCGTTGGGCTAAAGATAGGCACTCTCCTTTTGAGAAAATTAGAACCATTGATCCTTTACACAACGGTGGATTAAATCAGGAGGCATTGACCAATTTACGTAAAGCATGGCCTGCTTTTGACAGTGCTCAAATTGAAGAGGCGTGGGCTGGGCAAATCGATGTAACACCAGACTCAAACCCTGTTATTGATCGGATAAAGGATATTCCGGGATTAACCATCGCGACCGGTTTTTCAGGGCATGGTTTTGGTACAGGACCTGCGGCAGGGCAGTTAGCCGCAGATTTAGTTAGTGGTATGAACCCAATCATAGATCCGTCACCGTACCGGTTTGACAGACTGTGATTGATACTTTGGTTTAAGTCATAAGACTCTATTTACAAAAGGAATTTGGATATGAGCGATACATCATACTTAAGCAAAATTGCGGTTGCTGAAGGGTCAGTAGCAAAATCCGCAGTCAAAAAAATGGGATTACCAACCATGATGGCAATTTGCATCGGGTTGGTTATTGTACAAGGTGCTATGATTTCCGCCACTCAAGGTATCGGTATTGGCGGAATGGCCTTCATCGCTGCGATGATTTGCGCATACATACTGGCGCAATTTAACGCAATGAGCTTTGCTGAACTGTCTCTAATGTTTCCTCAAGAAGGCACTTTGGCAACTTATACACAAAAAGCAATAGGGCATTTCCCTGCGATTGTGTCTGTCTTTTCAGGCTACGTGGTGGTGGCGATTCTGGCATTACCTGTTGAAATGTTCTTAGTCGATGCAATGCTCGCTGAGCTGCTACCGGGGTTATTTCCTGAAAAATTCGTACCGTTAGCCATATTACTTATTCTTAGTGTGACCAACCTGATAGGAGCCGATGTGTTTGCCAAAGTGCAAAATGTACTAGCATTTGTGTTGGTAAGCGCTTTGATTTTGATTGGTATGTTTGCGATTACGGGAATCAATGAACCTCATCCAGTACTGGTTGGTGATAGTGTCGACTGGAGCTTTGGTGGCGTATTGGATGGAAGTTTCGTTGGTCTAATTGCATTGGCTATGTGGCTGATGGTTGGCGTCGAGTTTATTTGCCCAATGATTAATGAGGTTGAAAACCCAACCAAGAATGTACCGCGAGCAATGCACTGGTCATTGACGATGATATTCGCCATTTTCCTCGCTTTCGCGTACGGTGCAACACTGTATTTGGACGCCGAAACGTTGGTCACGTCACCCATTCCTTACCTGGATTACGCAAACGGTGTGTTTGGTCAAAGCGGTTTGATGATTGCCACTGTCATGGCTCTGACGGCTACGTGCAGCACCATCAATACTATTCTGGCTTCAATCCCGAGAATGTTGCACGGTATGGCAATGCAAGGACAAGCGTTCCCGCAGCTTAAAGCGAAAAACCGTTACGATGTGCCGTGGGCTGGTGTGGTGATGATTGCAGCATGTACAGCGGTAGCCTTCATGCTTGTTGATATTGATTCACTGATTGTGTTAGTGATTGCTGCCACTACCAGTTGGCTATTGGCTTACATGGTGGCCCATATTGATGTGATTGTATTGCGTAAGAAACTGCCAAATCACAAGCGTCCATATAAAACTCCGTTTTTCCCAATCCCACAGATTCTCGGAATCGTTGCTATGGCTTATGTGGCTTTGCATAACTCGCCATCTGAGGAAATGACCCAAACGGTGTACAGCGTTGCGGGTGGTATTTTGTTACTTATTAGTATCATTGGTGCGCTTTGGGTGAAGTTTTACATGAAGCGTGGTTTGTTTACGCCTGATATGAGCTAGCCAACACACATGATGAATTGATTTGTTCTGTTGGACAATAAAACAAAGGCAGCATCTGCTGCCTTTGTTAACCGCTAACTGAATGAATAGCTGCGTACTTATTGCTTATCTTTTTCTTGTCGGTTTTCGTAGTATTCCCATTGTTCATATTTCTCGTCTTCAGAGAGCACACAATAGGTTACGCGCTTTTTATCTTCGCTAACCATTTCAAGATTCCCGCCTTGTTGTACACAATAGAGTGAAGCTGGGCTCGTGGTGGCTTCATATTCCTTCACATCATATTCATCCGGTTCACTTGATGAGCAACCAGCAAGCAGGGCGCTACTTATTAACGCTGAAATCACAATACTGTGTTTTATCATTGGGTTTCTCCATGGGCTTATTAGAACGTCATATGGAAATTGTAGAATATTTTTTTAAAAACCATTGTCTTAAGTTTGTTAAAAAAATCATGCTGTCTAAAATTAAGGAATAGTGCTTTCTTGAGTTGAGCATCAATAGTGGTGAAAGCATGAGGGGAAGAATGATGAGTATAAAAATTTAGGGGATTAACTAATGGCGGAGCACAAGTATCGGCTTGTCACCCGAAGTGACTTTGACGGATTGGTTTGCGCAGTGTTGCTCAAAAAACTTAACTTAATTGACGACATTAAGTTTGTGCATCCCAAAGATATGCAAGACGGCAAGATAGCGATAACAGAAAACGATATCACCACCAACTTACCTTATGTTGAAAACGCCTTTCTGATATTTGACCACCACCTTTCTGAAACCATTCGCAATACAGAACCCAGACTTAATCACATTATTGATCCAAATGCGCCTTCTGCGGCACGAGTGGTATGGGACTACTACGGTGGGTTGGATGTTTTTCCTGAAGCGTGGTTGGAAATGATGGATGCGGTGGACAAAGGCGATTCTGCACAGTTTACCCGTGATGAAGTTCTGGATTCTACGGGTTGGAACCTGCTTAACTTTTTGATGGATGCGAGAACTGGCTTGGGGCGGTTTCGCGATTTCAGAATTTCAAACTATAACCTGATGATGGATCTGATTGATTACTGCGGTAACCACACCATTGAGCAAATTCTCGATCTGCCTGATGTGAGAGAGCGGATAGAGTTGTATCGAGAGCATGAAAACAAGTTTAAAGAGCAAATTATGAAGTGCGGCACCGTATATAAGAATTTGGTGGTGCTAGATCTAACCGAAGAAGAGGTGATTTACGCTGGCAACCGTTTCATCATTTATGCCCTTTTCCCGCAGTGTAATATTTCAATTCATAAAATGTGGGGTTTCCAAAAGCAAAACATCGTGTTTGCCACAGGTAAATCCATTTTTGATCGCAGCTCAAAAACCAATGTGGGCGAGCTAATGCTTGAATATGGAGGCGGTGGTCACCACGCCGCGGGAACTTGTCAGATCGATGTTGATCTCGCACCGAAAGTTGAGCAAGAGTTAATTAAGCGAATTACCGCAGATGGTTGAAATCAAGGCTTGTTCCAGGTGACTTATGCCCCGTTTAACGGGGCTTTTTTATGTTAGAATTCGCGCCGAGAAATTTAAGGGAACAACCATGAGACATTTACAAACTGCCGTTCATCCTGATGTCGAACGTTTAAGCCAGTACACAGTGCTACAACGTAAAGCAACAAGAGCGATTGTGATTGATGGCGAAGATATCTTAATGCTGTATACGGAGCGATATCATGACTACACGCTTCCGGGGGGCGGCTTAGATGACGGGGAAGATGTGCTTGCAGGTTTGGTACGTGAGCTGGAGGAAGAAACTGGGGCGAAGAATATCCATTCCATTAAGCCTTACGGTATCTACGAGGAGTTTCGACCTTGGTACAAAAATGATTTTGATGTGATGCATATGATCTCGTATTGCTACACCTGCAAGATTGATCGTGAACTGGGCAATACCAAATTTGAAGATTACGAAATACGCAATGGCATGGAGCCTCGTTGGATTAATATTCACCAAGCGATAGCTCACAACGAAAAAACCATTCTAGAAAGCCCGAAAAAGGGTATGAGTATCGAGCGCGAAACCTATTTGCTGCGTTTGATTGCTCAAGAAATGCTCTGATATCTCTAAAGCGTGAGACATGAACATAAGAAACCGCTGAAATGTAGATTTGTTGCAACTTGCTGACGCTTTGGCGGTTTCGTTCTTTGGAAACTTCTCTATACTTATCCAAGTGACTGAATTATTAATAGTATCCTGCATTATCCAGATATGAGCTATGTAATATGGCGACGGGTAACTCAGTGTCATTTTGATAAATAGAAGGATTCGCGGAATGGGAAATGCCAAACCACTTGTTTTAGGGATTGTGCTTACTGCAATTAGCCACTTTGCTTTGGCGGACGTTATCGAAACCACTCGATTGGTTGGCTTTGGTGAAGCAAAGTATCCGCAAGACTTTACTCATTTTGATTACGTCAATCCTGATGCTCCCAAGTACGGAAAAATCACTTATGGACAGGTCGGTACTTACGATAATTTTAACCGTTATGCTTCACGTGGTGTGCCAGCTATATATACCGGTGAGCTTTATGACAGCCTAATGTATTCACCAACCGATGAAATTGACTCCTATTATCCCCTTATCACTGAAAAAGTGCGCTATTCCGATGACTACACCTGGCTTGAGTTAGACATTAATCCTAAAGCCCGTTTTCAGGATGGTGAGCCAATTACCGCAGCCGATGTTGAATTCACCTTCAACAAGTTCATGACTGAAGGCGTACCTCAGTACCGCGTCTATTACAAAGAGATCAAATCCGTTAAGGCGATAGCACCACTGACCGTGCGTATTGAAATGTCGGAACCCAATAGAGAAAAGTTGTTTAGCTTTGCTCAGGGAACTCGAGTGTTACCCGAACATTTCTGGAAAGACAAAAACTTCGCAGAGCCTTTAAATGAGCCGCCAGTAGGTAGCGGCCCATACAAAATCTCGGACTACAAAATGGGTCAGAGCGTGACGTATAAGCTGGATGACAACTACTGGGCTAAGGATCTCCCCGTCAATGTTGGGCGCAACAACTTCAAGCAAGTTCAATATGACTATTACCGAGATGATACGGTGATGCTGGAAGCGTTCAAGGCAGGTGAATTTGATTTACGTCAGGAAAGCCAAGCTAAATTCTGGGCGACATCTTACACTGGCGTTAACTTCGATAATGGCTTTATTAAGAAAGAAGAAATTGAGCACAATGCGCCCGCCAGTACGCAAGGTTTTGTGTTCAACACGCAAAGACCAGTATTCCAAGATGTGCGAGTTCGTGAAGCTCTGAACTATGCGATGGATTTTGAGTGGATGAACAAGAACATGTTCTATAGCCAATACTCTCGCACTCGCAGCTATTTCCAAAACACCGACTATGAAGCGAAAGGTTTACCCAGCGAAGACGAGTTGGCTATTCTCAACCCAGTTAAACAAGCGATTCCCCCAAGAGTCTTTACTGAAGAGTATCAACCTCCAGTGACGGACGGCAGTGGCCGTATCCGCACCCAAATGAGAACCGCATTTGCCTTGTTAAAAAGCGCAGGCTGGGAGCTGAAAGATAAAGTGATGGTGAACGCTAAAACTGGCGAACCAATGACTTTTGAACTGCTTATCTACAACCCGACCACTGAGCGTATCGCGATACCGTTGCAAAAAAATCTCAAACTTATGGGGATTGAGATGAAAATTCGCACCGTTGATAATACGCAATATATCAAGCGTCTGCGTGACCGCGATTTCGATATGGTCTCGTCATCTTATTTTGCTAACCCTTTCCCAAGTTCTAACCTGATGATTGTGTGGAACTCAAACTACATAGATTCAACCTACAATACTGCTGGAGTGATGGACCCTGTCATTGATGACCTTACGTTTCAGATTTCAAAAAATCAGGAACAACCGAAAAAGCTGTTAAGTTTGGGACGTGCGCTTGACCGAATTCTACAGTGGAACTTCTACATCATTCCTCAGTGGCATTCGAGCCTTTATCGTGTGGCGATGTGGGATAAGTTTGAGCGACCAAGTGTGATGCCAAAATACGATTTAGGTTTAGATACTTGGTGGATCTCGAAAGAGAAAGCCGAAAAATTGCCTCAAAAACGTCGATAAGAGGTTATATGGCTGCCTATATTTTTCGTCGCCTGTTGCTGGTTATCCCCACATTATGGGCAATCATCACTATCAACTTTTTTATCATCCAAATTGCACCGGGTGGCCCTGTAGAGCAAGCTATCGCTCAGCTAGAAGGACAAACATCCGGTGTCATGGAGCGCTTTTCTGGTGGTGGTCAGGAAGTTGATTTGTCGAGTGCAGATAACAGTAATGGCAGCGGATACAAAGGTTCTCGCGGCTTAGACCCTGAGGTGGTAGAAGCGATAAAACGTCAGTTTGGGTTTGATAAACCTTTACATGTGCGTTACTTCGATATGCTGAAGAACTACGTCACGTTTAACTTTGGTGAAAGCCTGTTCCGTGGCGGTAACGTGATTGATTTGATTGTCGATCGTCTGCCTGTCTCCATATCTCTGGGATTATGGAGTACCTTAATCATCTACCTGATTTCCATCCCGTTAGGAATTATGAAGGCGATACATCATGGTTCTCGCTTTGATATTTGGTCGAGCGCGCTAGTGATTGTCGGCTACGCCATTCCCGGATTTCTGTTTGCTATCATTCTGATCATCTTGTTCGCCAGTGGTAACTACTTTAGTTGGTTCCCTTTGCGCGGACTGGTATCGGATAACTTCGACAGTCTCACTTGGTACCAACAGGTCATCGACTATTTCTGGCATTTGGCATTGCCAACCTGCGCTATGGTGATTGGTGGATTCGCAACATTGAGCATGTTAACCAAGAACTCGTTTCTGGATGAGATCAACAAACAGTATGTCGTAACCGCTCGTGCAAAAGGGCTGGATGAGGGCAGTATTCTGTATAAGCATGTGTTCCGTAATGCCATGCTGATCATCATTGCTGGTTTCCCAAGCGCTTTTATCAGTATTTTCTTTACGGGCTCTATGTTGATTGAAGTGATGTTTTCGCTGGAAGGGATTGGCTTATTAGGTTTCGAATCTACCATTCAAAGGGATTATCCGGTGGTGTTTAGTTCACTGTATATCATGACTTTGCTTGGGCTATTGCTCGGTATTATTTCGGATTTAACTTATACATGGGTTGATCCGCGCATTGATTTTGAGGCGCGCTGATTGTGGTAGTAAAAAATGGGGCGCTACGAAAAAACGCAACAGCAAATCCACTTACCGTCGCGCGTTGGCAGAGATTTAAAGCCAATCGCCGCGGTTTCTGGTCACTGTGGTTGTTTTCACTTTTGTTTATTGTCAGCCTATTTGCGGAAGTGATTGCGAGCGACAAGCCACTGTTTATTTCTTACGATAATCAGTGGTTCTTCCCTGTGTCTAATGCTTATGCTGAGACACGTTTCGGCGGCGAGTTTGAAACTGAAGCAGACTATACCGACCCGTATGTCATCGAGTTGATTGAAGAGAAAGGTTATATCATTTGGCCTGTCATCCGCTTTAGTTACGACACGATTAACTTCAATATTCAAGGTTCGGTGCCATCTGCTCCTGATGCTGTGAACTGGTTAGGCACGGATGACAAAGGAAGAGACGTACTTGCTCGCATCATTTATGGTTTTCGCATTTCCGTTTTGTTTGGATTTGTATTAACGGTTGTCTCTTCGTTCGTTGGTGTGGTTGTTGGTGCAACGCAGGGATATTACGGCGGCTGGTTAGATTTGCTAGGGCAGCGCTTTATTGAAGTGTGGTCTGGTTTGCCAACACTGTTTTTGCTCATCATTTTATCCAGCTTTGTGGAACCGAATTTCTGGTGGTTACTGGGGATCATGGTGCTGTTTAGCTGGATGAGTTTGGTTGGTGTTGTTCGTGCGGAGTTTTTGCGTTGCAGAAATTTCGATTATGTTCGCGCGGCGCAAGCGATGGGAGTGAGTGACTCGCGTATTATGCTGCGTCATATGTTGCCAAACGCTATGGTGGCTTCGCTGACTATGATGCCGTTTATTCTTTCTGGCTCAGTAACGACATTAACTTCTTTAGATTTCTTAGGTTTTGGCCTTCCAGCGGGTTCGCCTTCTCTC
Organism: Vibrio sp. C8; assembly: GCF_054051265.1. NCBI lineage: Bacteria > Pseudomonadati > Pseudomonadota > Gammaproteobacteria > Vibrionales > Vibrionaceae > Vibrio > Vibrio sp. C8. The sequence continues at coordinate 192,527 of NZ_JBPAOE010000049.1, read as the reverse complement.
GGTGAGTTACTTGCGCAGGGCAAAGCTAACCTACAAGCTCCTTGGCTCGGTATTTCTGCGTTTGTCGTGCTTTCGATGATGCTGACTTTACTTGTTTTTATTGGCGAAGCTGTGCGTGACGCCTTCGATCCAAATATGCAAAGGAGAGGATAGATGAGCGAACATTCGTTAAAAATCGAAAGCCTGCTTAAAATCGAAAACCTCTCTGTGGGTTTTGGTCGTGGTGAGTCTATCGAGAAAGTCACGGAGCAAGTTTCTTTCTCCATCAACAAAGGTGAAACACTGGCGCTGGTGGGAGAGAGTGGCTCCGGGAAATCGGTCACTGCCAATGCAATATTAAAGTTATTACCGAAGGGTTCTGCTCACTATCTTGAGGGTAATATCCAGTTTTCAGGCTTAGATACGCTTAGCTGTTCTGAACGACAACTGAGAGGCATTCGTGGTGGGCGCATTGGTATGATATTCCAAGAGCCTATGGTCTCGTTGAATCCTCTGCATAAGATTGGCAAGCAGTTGGTGGAAACACTGGCGATTCACCGTGGCGTGAGGCAGAAAAAAGCCGAAGAGCAGGCAATTGGCTGGTTAGCGAAAGTCGGTATTCGTCATCCCGAACAAAAGATCAATGCTTACCCTCACGAGCTTTCTGGAGGTGAGCGGCAAAGAGTAATGATAGCGATGGCGTTGATTAACGAGCCCGAGTTATTAATTGCTGATGAGCCAACCACTGCACTTGATGTCTCTGTACAGGCGCAGATTCTCGACTTGCTGAAAGCGTTACAACAAGAGCTGGGAATGGCAATGCTGTTCATTACTCATGACTTAAGTATTGTCAGACGGATTGCTGATCGTGTTGCGGTTATGCAGCACGGCAAGCTGGTGGAAATCGAAGCGTGTAAAACGCTTTTCTCCGCACCAAAACATCCATATACCAAGTTGCTAATCGAATCCGATCCACGCGGTGTTCCCGTTAACGCCGACATAAACAGTCCAAGTTTGCTGACCACTGAGCAGTTAAAAGTGTGGTTCCCGATTAGAGGCGGTCTGTTAAGAAAAACCATTGCCCATGTCAAAGCGGTCACTGATATGAAGTTTGACCTGAAAAAAGGGCATTCGATTGGCTTGGTGGGCGAAAGTGGCTCGGGGAAATCAACCACAGGGATGGCGATATTAAAGCTCGTGGAATCCGAAGGTTCTATTCGCTACCAAGGAAACGAGCTGCAAGGGCTAGACAGAAAAAGCATGCTGCCTTACCGCAGTCGAATGCAGGTGGTTTTCCAAGACCCCTTTTCGGCGTTAAATCCTCGTATGTCTGTCGCTCAAGTCATTGGCGAAGGTTTGCGAGTGCATTTTGAACATGATGAGGAAACCATCGATCAGCTTATTTGTGAAGTAATGAAAGAGGTCGATCTCGACCCTGAAACTCGCCATCGTTACCCAAACGAGTTTTCCGGCGGACAAAGGCAACGCATTGCTATCGCCAGGGCACTAGTGTTAAAGCCTGAGTTTATATTGCTTGATGAGCCGACTTCTTCGCTAGATCGGACGGTACAGGCACAGGTGTTGGATTTGCTCAAATCCCTTCAAGAGAAGTATGGCTTAACCTATTTGTTTATCAGTCACGACCTCAACGTAGTGAAGTCTCTATGTCATTACACCATTGTAATGAAGCAAGGAAAAATCGTAGAGCAGGGTGAAACCCAAGCTTTGTTTAATAAGCCTTCACATCCATATACTCAGGAGCTGGTGAACCTGTCTACGTTTTGATTCTTGGTCAGGCTTTGATCAACATAAGCAAAGTGGTCAAAGCCATCTCTAAATCGTCATTGCGCTTGGCTTTTCCGAGCACCCGCATGCCTTGCATCTGTGTTAGGACAAGTTGAGCCAAGCCGCGTGGATCATGAGATGCGCGCAGCTTGTTCTGGCGTTGTGCGTTGCTAATCGCTCTTGAAATTATCTCTATCAAATGGTCAAACAGAAAATGGCCTTTCTGTAATACGGTGTCATCGGTTCCTGCATGTTCCACAAGGGCGTTTTGCATAAAACAACCACGGTTGTTCAGCCTTTGCATTTGTGCAAATTGCTTAAGAAATTGTTCCAGCTCTTCAAGTGAAGCATCTTGGTTTTCCAATGACGACAGCGTGGGAATAGAAACACTTGATAGGTACTTCTCCAACGCTTCGTAATACAAGTTTCTCTTATCACCGAAAGAGTTATAGAGGCTAAACCGGTTGATTTGTAATGAATCAATCAGGTCAGAGATCGCAGTGTTGGCATAGCCTTTTTGCCAGAATAGCTCCATCGCTTGAACAAGCTTTTCATCTCTATCAAAGTTACTTTTTCTCGCCATATCGCTGGCCTCATCTGCAATAATTAATTCTTGACTGATCGTTTAGAAAACGAATAAAGTATAACCTAAACGATCGGTTAGTTAAAGCCAGAATACAAGGAACAACAATGAAACTATACGAATTTGCCCCGACTCCAAGTTGTCGCCGAGTTTCCATTTTCCTCAAAGAGCTAGGTGTTGATATTGAACGCGTTCAAGTCAATGTGCGTGAGGGAGAGAACCTAGTGGATGATTTCAAGCAAAAAAGCATAAATGGCAAAGTTCCTATGCTGGAGTTAGAATGTGGTGTCACCATCTGTGAGAGTGTTGCCATTTGTCGCTACTTCCATGAAGCGACTCCCAACAGAAAAAACCTCTTTGGTGAAACGCATTTAGAAACAGCTCAAGTTGAAATGTGGAACCGAGTGGTGGAGTTCCAAGGCTTGTATGCAGGCTTCCAAGCATTCCGAAATATCTCAGGTATTTATAAAGATCGCGAAACGTGTGTCGAAGAGTGGGGTATTGAAAGTAAACGCCGCGTTGAAAGTTTCCTTCCTCAATTGGAACAACAGCTAACAGGTAACCCATTCATTGTTACAGAAGCACTCACTATTGCTGATATTACCGGTTTTATATTTGTAGGATTTGCGGAAAAAGCCCTACAAATTGACGTTCTAAATCAGTACCCCAATATTGCGCGTTGGTTTGATGAATTATCCCAACGCCCTGCATTTCAATAAATTTCATAAGTAACTAATATTAGCCTCCTTATTATTTTTCTTTTAGCCGAATGAAACTGAGTAATATGTGTTCGGAATAATTAAAGGGAGGCTAAGTCCTAGATAACACTCTCTTTAGACCTTATTGTAATTATTCATAAGAATATTCATACCTTCTACCTATAAATCACATCCCAATCTGTTGGATTACATCTGATAATATTGTCGGATAGCGCCTACAAATTTATTAAAACCCATTAATATACATGCACTTAGTAAATAACTATATTTGTTTTCTATTTGACTTCTATCCCATTTTTTTTATTCTTACATTCTATTTTTGATGTGTATGAGTAAATTGTGAACCGTTTATTCCTATTATTTATTTCTGCCATGTGTATGGTTTTTAATACTTACGCTTTGTCAGCACCAAGTGACAGATCGAATACAATGCCGAATAAAATTAAAGTGGCATTGCTTTCTCGTACGCTTGATAATTATGCATATCATGACCCTACTTATGATATCGAGACTGATTTGGTTGATAGCTTGTCAAAAAGTCTCAATATCGATGTTGAATATATTGTTTATCCGACAGTGTATTCATTACATCAAGCTATTGATAAAAAAGAAGCGGACTTAGCCGTAGGACTTTCTGATACAAGCGATTCAAATTATATCTATAGTGAAACTTTATATCAGAGCTCGATTGCTATTTGGTACCGAAATAAAAGCCTAATGCATGTTTCGCCTAGTTCTATGAAATGGGTATGTGTCAAAGGTTCTATTTATTGCAAAAAGTTGGATTCACGTGGTCTGCCAAATATTTATGAAGCAGAGAGTTTTTCTGACGCCATCAACCAGGTTAACTCTGGTCAGGCGGATGCAGTGCTAGATAGCTATGTATCATTGTTGGCGTGTGTGAATTCATCTACTCAAACCATTGGTCGTATAGAAATTCCTGACTGGTTTGATACTGAGAACATTCGTATTGCAGCGCCTAAGAATAGCCAACTGTTGATGCAAAATATCAATTTAGTGTTGAATCAAGAATCAAATCTATCGGGTGTCCATTCGGACAATATCTACCATCAAATAGATGTTGCACGAAATGCGGTGTCGAACGAAGTTAATCCAACGATTCGTTATACAATTTGGGATGACTCCTATCCTCTGTTTTATCGCGATACTAGTGGCGAGATCGCTGGGTTTCTTCCAGAACTACTCAAGCTAATTGAAATCCGTACATCAATGCGATTCCAGTATGTACCTTTGCATGATGGTGAAACGCCATTAGGGTTGTTAAAACAAAAAGCAATAGATTTTGTTCCTGCGGTGTTAATGGATTCCCATGATCTTGACTGGACAGCGGTATCTAACCCCTTAGCAACGATTAAATATTATGCGGTCAGTTATAAAGGGCTGGCATATAAGAAGAATGCGAATGAAGGTGTTTTGTTTGCCAACACTCCGGCGTATCAAAGCATTAAGAATCGAATATTTGGCGAAAATACAATTACCTACATTAGCATTAAGCAACTTGTTGATGACCTAAGAAATGGCAAGTTACGTCAAGCCTATGTTCGTGAGGACATACTCGATTATCTGGTCGCAAATGATGATGACGATAAGCTTGTTATTAAACGTCACTCTTACAAAGAGATTGATGTAGCGATCACCGTAAGGGGAGACGACCGTCAGATCAGTGACCTAATTGATGGCGTCGCATCGACGATTAGCCCAAAGGAAATCCACCGTCTGCAAAACGGATATACCCAATTCAACATTGTTTATGGCTTCGATAAAAACTTAGTCATCGTAGGCTTGTCGATTCTCGCCGGCATTATTGTCATGAGCGTGTTTATCTTTTATCTGTGGAAGAAAAACTTTCAGTTGCAAGTCTCTCTGAATGAGAAAGAAGCGCAAAGAACGCAAAATAACTTACGTTTCCTACAGAACATTATTAACAGCTTACCTAACCAGATTTTTATTCACGATACTAAGCATAAGTTGCTGCTAAGTAACTGTAGTGGCGTAGAAAGCGGTAAGTGTAAAAGTTGCAGCCTTGCTCAGAAAGATCGCCCAGAGCACAAGGTGATTGAAAACAATGAAGAACTGTCACGCGTGTTAAAAGTGGGGGAAACCATTCAACGTGACGTTGATGTTCAAACTTGCAATGCGGGTTTACAGACTATTGATTACTTCAGGACTCGCATCAACGGGCCTGCCGATGCTGAAGAGTTAGTTTTAACTGTTGTGCATGATGTGACTGCTCAGAAAGAGCAAGAGCGTGCATTACGCGCGGCGAATGAAACGGCTCAGCATGCAGTGCAAGCACGAGAACGTTTCTTAGCGAGTATGAGTCATGAACTTCGTACCCCAATCGCGGGTATGGCCGGCTTACTAGAAATGCTGAAAATTCGCACTGATGATGAAGACACGCTGATGATGATCAATAACATCATTTCTTCAACTCGCCATCTGCATCTATTGGTGAATGACATTTTGGATTTCTCAAAGCTTGAAGCACAACAGCTTGAGCTTGATTTAGGTGAATGCCATTTGTTGAGAGAAACGGGCGAATTGTTGCGTGTCCACTGTGTCTCAGCTCAAAAGAAAGGCTTGCAGTTTGAAGTGAACTGGACTCCGACTACAGTCAAAGTAGTTAAGATTGATGTTTTGCGTTTTAGCCAAATTATCAACAACTTACTGTCGAATGCAATAAAGTTCACTGACTCCGGCAGAATCACTGTAGATATTACATTGGACGAGAAATGTGTGTCTCTTTCAGTAACTGATACCGGCGTTGGCATGAGTAAAAATGTCATCAAAGGTGTATTCAACCCGTTTTATCAGGCGGATTCAACGATTGCTCGTCGATTTGGTGGAACCGGCTTAGGTATGGCGATTGTACACAATTTGGTCACAGTGATGGGTGGAAGAATTAGCATTGATAGTGAGCCAAATTTGGGAACAACCGTATCGTTTACTATTCCTCACGAGTTGGTTCGTACCTATGGGCAGTCTCAGAAAGTTGTTTGTGCGACTTATCACGGTACTGATCCTTTGATGTCGAGCTGGATCGATATATGGACGAGCAACAAGAACAGTTCGTGTTCACTAAAAAATATCGACATTTATGACCAAGAAAATTTCGATGATAGTTGTTGCGAACATCAACACAGTATCGTGATTAAGAAAGACCTAGATGTTTTCCGCAGCCGAAATGGGTGTTGTGTGTACTTGAACTCTACGCCTTTCTTCCCTGATTTATTGTTCGATGCAGTAGTTGGTAATGAAAAAATGACAGTATCTGATGAAGAAGATATGCGCGCTCCATTGAACGGTAAAGTGCTAGTGGCTGAAGATAACCCAATAAACCAGTTGGTGTTTAAGCAACAATTAGCTGAACTTGGTATCGATGTGGATATCGTCGACAACGGTTTGATAGCACTCGAGTTACTGCAAGCTAAGCCAATGGAGTATGACCTTCTAATAACGGATTGTCACATGCCAGTGATGGACGGATATGAGTTAGTGACCCGTATACGCAAGCAACCAGAACTTAGTCATATCACTTTGATTGGCTGTACTGCGGAAGACTCACGAGTCGCTAATGAGAAAGCAATGAACACAGGCTTCGACACGATGTTGTACAAGCCTTATGGCATTAGTCGACTACATAAATTGCTTGCACAATATCTTTTTTCTGACGAACCAGTCGCTGAGATTTGGTTGGCGAAATATGACGCTGAAGATGCTCAAATTCTGTCACAAGTGTATGTAGAAACGATGGAAAAAGACTTGTCTTTGCTACTTGAAAGCAAAGGCGACCGAAAGTTGATCAAGGAAATTGCTCACCGTATTAAGGGTGGAGCTGGAACAGTAGGTGAAACCGCAGTTCAGCAACGTGCAATGGATTTAGAAAATGGAATGCAGAACTCTGAAGGTAACATCGACCAATTATTCGAACATTTGGTAGGTGACATCACTACCAGTATTGAACAAACAAAAGCGTGGATAAACAAATATGTCGTATAGCATTCAGCGCGTGCTCATCGTTGACGATGATCCGATTCAGTGTATTACGCTGAAAATTCAATTGCAGACCTTTGGTAGTGATGAAGTACGTGTTGCACAAAGTAGCAAACAAGGTTTGGCAATTTGTGAAAATCAAGAATTTGACCTTGTGTTTTGTGATTTGTCTATGCCAGAAGAAGATGGCTTAACGTTTCTAAACTCGCTTAAAAAGCAGAACTACCAAGGGCAACTATGCCTACTGAGCGGCCATGACAAAAGCATTATTGCTTTGGCTGAAATGATGTGTCGCCAACTTGGCTTAAATGTGATTTCGTCACAAACGAAACCTATTTCAAATACGGATTTAGCGTCAGTACTGAATTCAGTTGCTCAGACGGTGCCTTGCCCTAAGGTGAGTGACAACGTGATCGAGTTCTTGCGTTCAGATCTGGATAACGCTTTTGACTCAAATAGGCTGGTCAATTTCTATCAACCTCAATGTCGTTTTACTAATGATACGCAAAGCGGTAATGAAGTCCTTATTCGCTGGGATCATCCAGAGTATGGCTATCTAAGCCCAAACACGTTTTTGCCGATTATCGATAAAGAGCAATGGCATGTACGCTTGTTTTTCTACGTATTGGAACAAGCATTAAAAGACCACAGCAGTGGGAAGTTGTCGGGTTCTATTTCAGTGAATGCGGCTTTGGCCAATTTTGGTGATTCAAACTTTGCTTTTCAGGTACTGGAGTGCTGTGAACGTCATGACTTTTCACCTCAAAACTTGATTATCGAAATGACGGAAATGGAAGTGTATAAACACAATCCAACCATGTTTGAGAATTTCGCTCGCTTACGTCTTAACGATGTTGAGCTGGCTATTGACGATTTTGGTTCCGGTTATTCTTCGTTAATAAAGTTAGCGGATTTACCTTTCACCGAAATGAAAATCGACAGGGCACTTATTACGTCTTGTCATCGCGATAAAAGGAAAAACGCGATTCTTTCTCTGGTTGTTTCAATGGCGAAGCAACTGGACATGCGTCTTGTCGCTGAGGGAGTCGAAGACAATGAGACTTGGGCGCATTTACAAAGTATGGGGATAGACCTTTGCCAAGGTTATTTCACTGGCAGACCCCAACCAATTGAATATAAATTAATGGCTTAACGAGGCTGACTGTAATGATTCAAACAAATAATTCTTTAACTTGTCTTGTAGTCGACGATCACCCACTAGTATGTGCTGCAATCAAACAACTTTTGGATAAAGGCGGACGATTCGAAACCATCATCGTTGAACAAGATCCAATTAAAGCGCAAAAACTGATTCAAAAAGAACAAATCGATTTTCTTATCCTAGATGTGAACCTAGTGAAGTCGGACGGTTTTGAACTGCTTCGTCGTATCAAGTCTCACGGTTTTATTGGTAAGTCTTTGTTTATTTCTGCAAATGATAGCCGCTTGTACTCTGAAACAGCCTACAAACTTGGTGCTGATGGCTATGTTTGCAAGTCTGAAGATCTTAATATTCTAAACGATGCGGTAGAATGCATTCTAAATGGTTATAGTTTCTACAAGCTGATGAAAGACAGTGGTTCAAATGATGTTCAACTTTCAAAACAAGAACTTGTGGTCTTTACTTATCTCGTGGATGGTAAATGTAACAAAGAGATAGCGAGCATTCTTTCTCTTAGTCCGAAAACAATCAGTACGTACAAATCTCGAATTCTTGAGAAGTATAACGTGAAATCGATTGTTGAACTGATGAGCATTAATAAGAACATTATCTAACTCAAAGCTACAAAATATGACGATGAAAACGAGAAAAAATATCAAAGAAATCGTACTGACCAGTTTTATGGTTAGCTTGATTCTTTACGTAATATCTATGGTTTTTTACGTTGATTCGCATATCAATGAACGTGAATTAGAGTTCGAAAAATTCTCTAAGACAATGGCGCAGTACAACCAAGTACTCTTTTTCACCAGTAAGATTCTTGAGAGTGAAGTGAGTAAGTACGACGCCATTGAAGAGGGAAATAAAGACTTACTAGAATACCAAGACAGCGGTTTCTATCATTACAACGATATCAGTGAGTTGACCAATGTTGATATCGCCATAGAAAACGAGTTTCATCAACTTATCAAAGAGATGCCGACTATTCTGCCGGATCAGGATGTGATGTATTACCGCTCGTACACCAGTTCGTTGACAACCGTTGATAAGAAAGATGCCAATATCGAGATTGAGCAATGTTTGGGTCGTCGAAACTGTGCTCTTGAAGCTTCGCAAAGAAGGCTTTCTGATCGCATTTTGATTTCAGACCCATATAAAAATGAATCCGGTGAGGTATTTATCACCGTTTCTAGCCCAATTTATTTCCAGGATATGATCGTCGGTGATGTGAATATCGATATCTTTATGTCGCGTTTTGATGGCGCTTCAGATGTACATGTTGAGAAAAAAGTCATAAACGGTGTGACTTTCTACGAGCTCATCTACGGTAAAAGTTCGATGGATGGAAAGTTCTCTTATAACATCGACTTTGTGGCTGATAATTCAACGGTGTACGTATATAAAGTTCCTGTTTTATCAATTGTTTATAGCACTGTTATTTTCTTTTTCATCATTTGGATAGCGAGTGGATTTATTCTGTTCAGATTTAAAGAATTGGATCTGAATAAAATCAAACTCAGCGAAGCGGAAAGTAGTATTGTACAAGACCAGATGACCGGTCTGTTAAACCGTAACGCGCTTGAAAGTGATGATTTCAAAAGTGTTGTCAAAGAAAAGGGAGCAAGCATTCTTGCTATTGATGGGAACAAACTCAAAACGATCAACGATACTTATGGTCACCATGTTGGTGATGAGGCCATTAAGCAAATTGCTGCAGCCATGAAAGAAGTATTTCGAGATACTGACTACTTAATTCGTTCTGGTGGCGATGAGTTTCTTGCGGTACTTCCCGGTTGCAAGCAAGACAACGCAACAAGATTAGCAGAACGTCTAAAAGAGTGTGTATGCGAAACGACCTTCTCTCCTTATGCACTAAGCGTTGGCGTTTCAGTAGGTGTTGTTGAAATTATGGAGAATGAACCTGTAGAGTCTGCTATTCGTCGTGCCGACGAAAATTTGTATAAAGATAAACAAGCCTAACCCCGTTCTTCGTTGGATTCGCTAATACTCTATAAGAATGATAGATTGGAGGCTAAAAGAAAATTGAATTAGCAAAACAGGCATTTAGTCGCTGTTTTGTATATATGTTGTAGAGAATTGGATTCGCTATGCCAAATAACTTAGATTACAACTTACTGCAAACATTTGTTTTATTGTACAAACACAGAAACTTAAAGTTGGTTGGTCGCGCTCTTGGGGTAACGGAAAGTGCCGTGAGTAAGCATTTGTCCAAACTGCGTGAGCAGCTTGACGATCCTCTTTTTGTTCGAGACAGTCAAGGTCTTGAACCTACCGCTTTTACCGAAGAAGTGGTTCCAAGTATCATCGACGGAATTAACACCATTCAGTCGGCACTTGCAAAAAACACCATAGATTGTGCCAATTATGACGGTGATATTAATATTGCTATCATTCCAGTGATGCATATGCAGTTTGGTGCGCAGTTGTTGATGGAGTTGAAAGCTATATTCCCACGAGCATCCCTATCCTTACTTACATATGACAACCACACTACACAAGACATTACCAATGGCAACGTTGATTTAGGTGTTAATTACTTTAACCCTACATTAAACAAATCGATGTATCAGGGACGCATAAAAACGTTAAGACATGGTGTTATTCTGCCTTCCCGAATGGCAGACTTGAGCGATGGAGATGTATTAGACTTACCTTTTGTCGGAATGGCAGCACGTGGTCGACATGACATCAAAATTCTACTGCAAGAGATTACAGCGTTGGCTGGGCATGATCTTAACGTGTATGCCTATGTTGATAACTTAATTTGTATGTTGGATACAATTGATGAAATTGGCGGTTTTTCGATGAGTCAGTTGTTTGATGTCACGGATGATAGATTCTGCTTCCGTGTTCTTCCAGAGGTATACCAAAAGATAGATAATTATTCGCTGGTGGCTGTGATGAAGGCGAGTAACAGAAGCAATCCCTTGCACATGTTGCTTTCAGATATTGTTAAAAAGAAAGTCGAGCAGTTTTCGATCCCTTAAGCAGTTTCTTTCAGCTGTACAAGCTCTATGATTGAATCCACATTACATTTGTTCAAAATACGACTTTTGTATGTACTTACCGTTTTTGTACTGATTGATAGCAATTCAGAAATACGTTTGTTGGTGAAACCTTTTACAAGGTAGTTATATACAATCGTTTCACGCTTTGATAACGCAGAGAACTCGTTGTCACTGTTGTGTTTGAAAACATTGTAGCCACGTAGAACACTAGAAATAGCGTCTTGAATGATCTCAGTACTTTCCGTTTTTAGAACGTAACCATTAGCGCCCATTTTTTTAGCAGCGTTGGAATACATACTGTGTTCATTACTAGAGACAAACAATATTTTACCTGCGAATTGTTTTGCTCTCATGCGGCGTAGAAAATCTAACCCATCAAATCCAACCAACTGAATATCCAGAATAATTAAGCTAATATCATGCTGTCTTAATGCTGACGCTGCTGTAAAAGCATCGCTGGCCAACAGCACTTTATCGAAGCCATTGTTCGTAAGAAGCATCTGTTGCATTGCTTGTTGTACCATTGGGAAACTGTCGATAATTAGTGCAGTTTTTGTATTCGTTGTCATGTTGTGTACCCTCGGTTAATTCGTTAAGTGCTAACTCTTGGAATCACTATAGGGTTTTTCTTACAGAAAGTGTGGAAAAGGGAAGTTTCCAAGTAGGAAAGTGAGAATATTGTAGGTGGAATTATTCTCCGGTGTAATATTGAACAATCTTCTCTATCTCTCCTGAGTTTTGAAGTTCGATTAGTGCAGCATCAAACTCTCTAACAAATTTCTCTTTATATGGATATTTCTCTTCATGAACGTTGGTATAAGCCATATATCCCGATTCAGTATTAAGATGCATTGCAAGGCTAAAGTTTAAAGGTTTTGCCAACGCTTCCTCTTCAAGTAAGCGTTTTGTTTCCCAAAGAATAGAAATACGGTCATTTATATAGCAATCAATTCTGCGACTGCGGAGTTTGATGAGATTAAGCTGGTTTCCTTTAGCTTCAGAGATAAAGAGTTTCCCATCATCTGATGCTTGCCAAAAGTCAGGTCCGCCGATATTGAACCCTGAGTTTATGCCGATTGTTAGACCATAGAAGTCTTCAGGCCACATCTTTCGGCTGTTTTGTTTTATAACTTCATTGCTGCAAAAAATTACCACATCCTCATCAAGCATGGGATGAGAATAGGGGGAAATGAAGCCACGGCTTTCTGGGTGAAAATATGGAGGCATTAGAGCGAAACTGCGCCCTGATTCAATGAGTTTCAGTCCTCGCTTCCAAGGGACAGGGCGAATAGATATATCGAAATCTACCAGCTTTTCATCGATCGCGTGAACGATATCAGGGTAAATACCAACAGCTTCACCATCTTCTGCATAGGTGTATGGTGGATAAGATTCATCTGTCAGGATTTCAACCGTGATTGTTTCACCATAACAACAAGGCACATACGTTAATCCACTTAACACGGCTACCCAAACTTTGCGCATTCATCGTCATCCTTTTTAATACGCTTACCTTTAGTTTAGTTTTATAAATGAGTTTCGGTTTATAAACAAAGCGTAAAACGCTAAACTGCAGAAAAATTTTACTGGATATGTGAAATGAACGAATTTGAGCCCGATTTCCAAGATGAAGAAGAAATCGAGATAGAGGCTATTGGCGTAGAAGTTGATAATCAACCTATTGAACTTTATAAGGTTCTAAAAATTGCTGACGCTGTCAGTGGTGGTGGTGAAGCGAAGTACGCGATTACGGAAGGTTATGTCGCTGTTAATGGTGAAATTGAAGTTCGCAAGCGCCGAAAATTGTATGACGGTGATTTGATCGAATTTAACCAAGAGTTTTATTTGGTGATTTGTGATGCCCCTGTAACAGAAAACGTGGTTGAAGACGTAAAAGCAAAACCGATAAAGCCACAAGCCGATAAAGCAAAGAATAAGAAACAGGAAAAGAAAAAAGCTACGCCAGCTAAAGCGAATAACAAGGCGAATAAGAAGTCTGATTCAAATCCGAAATCAAAACCAATAGAAGTCGAGCCTGAGAAAGAAGAAAAAATAGGTGGTAGGGGTTCTATCAAGTTTTTCTAAGCGTATTGACTTTTTTACATATTGTTATGGGGGAAGCATAAGCTCCCCCATTTTTTAACTCCAGTCGTCATCTAGAAAAGCTCTACCTTCTAAGGCGTAGGGATCTTCATCGAAAGGGTGTTCGGCTTTACCACGCAATCTTTCCAACTGCGCTTCAAGCATATTGACCGTTTCGTAGTCTCCTTCTGAGCAAGCAATGTATATTTGTTGCTCAAGTGCATCAATGCTTTCACGAATGTTCATTTTGCACCTCCTAATTGACGGTGAATAACACGAGACCGTTTCTCACCACAATTGTAGACCACATATGATGATTTCGTAGCGTCTAAAGTTCAAGCGAGTATTCAGGCGATTTATTCTTCAGTTTAAAAGGATAAGAGACATTGTCTCATATTTGAAAATTCAAAATAAATTCATTGGGTTATGTAAGGTTTTTGTCAATATTAGCTTAGGATATTTCCTAATACGCAAATGATTGACTACACTTAACTTTTATCCAACTCAGTGGTGATCTTGATGAAAAGTAAAGCAATTAAAGTAGCAGTAGTAACAGCATTAGGTGTGAGTTCTTTAACTGGCTGTATGGGTCAAATGGCTACAACAGGTTTGGTTGGCAAATTCAACTTAGAAGTCGTTGACAACCGTTACGCTCGTGAAGGTATGTTCCTACTTTTATCACCAGTGTACGCAATTGCTTCGTTTGCTGACTTGTTTATTTTTAACGCGGTAGAATTCTGGACAGGTACAAACCCACTTTCAGGTAAATCACCAGCCGTGGTTGATACACCAGCAGATGCTATGTTGAAAGTGAATGACAATCTAGACTCTTCAATGACGGAAGTTCCTCTTTCGAACAATGTCGATGTTAAGTCAGCAACAATGCAACAGATCGATGAGAACACCATGCAAATGGATATTTCTTATCTAGATGGCTCTCACAAGGTTTTACGTGGTGAGAAAGGTGAAGACAGCGTAGCGTTTTACTTGAATGATGAATACATCACAACCGTTTCTAATGATGAACTGGTTAACTATGTTCAGACTTCAAAAATCTAAGCTTTAGAAAGTTTACGGATTTCTAGTTAAAGCCTCCTGATGGGAGGCTTTTTTACGTTAAATGAAATTTAAAAAACGCGGGCAGCTGTAAATTTAACCGTTTAAACTTCAATTGCTTACTTACTATGCAAATAAACCGACTTTTATAAAAAAACGGTTTTCTTTTTCTTAGTCTGTGGCATAGTAACAGCGTCCTTTCGATGCGCGCGTATCGTATAATGGTAATACCTTAGCCTTCCAAGCTAAAGCTGCGAGTTCGATTCTCGCTACGCGCTCCAAGTTTTTACTTAAAGTAAACGTAAGTATCTTTCTGATTTATAACGAAATATATCTAAATTACCCATCTAATTTAAACTAATATTACTTAATAATTTTCTCTTCTTTTTCAGTTTGAGACCAAATTGAGGCCGTTCTGAGACCAACCATGACAATGATTGTTACTTTTGAACGTTTGGCCTTATATGAGCTTAAAAGGGCTTAAAGATCATCTTTCTTTAGCTCTAGCAAATCGCTGACTTCACAATCTAGATAAACACATAGCTTCTCTAGTGTCTCAAAATCAATTCTATTAGTGGTTTCATGAAACAGCCTATTGAATCGCCACTGATTTCCTAGACGCCTTTTAGTTAGATAAACTAGCTAAAAAAGAGGTGTCCATGAGCCATAAACGTTACCCCGAACAATTCAAAATCGAAGCAGTGAAACAAGTCACTGTTGCCGGCCATTCTGTTGCTGACGTTGCTCAGCGTTTAGGTACCACCACACACAGTCTTTACGCCTGGATTAAGCGCTATGGCCCTGACTCTGAGGAACACCTTCAGCAATCTGCTGAGTCCGCAGAAGTTCGACGATTACAAAAAGAGCTTAAGCGTGTTACTGAAGAACGTGACCTGTTAAAAAAAGCCGCGGCGTACTTCGCAAGCCACCCCGAGTAAGATACGCCTTTATCCAAGAGCATCATCACAGCCACTCTGTGCGACAGCTGTGTCAGCTGTTTGATGTTCATCCGAGCGGGTATTACGCGTGGAGGAGCTGCGCAAAGTCGAAGCGACAACGTGACAATGAACGACTTACAGGCCAACTCAAACAATGTTGGCTTGAGTCTGGTGGTGTCTATGGATACCGCAAAATCCATAGAGATCTGCGTGATCTTGGAGAGCAATGCGGTATTAATCGTGTGCATCGCCTGATGCAGCGAGCAGGACTGCGAGCGCAAGTTGGCTATCGCAAACCGAGAGCTCCTAGTGGTGAGCAACACGTTGTTACGCCAAATCGTTTAGAACGGCAATTCGATCCATTAGCGCCCAACACGGCTTGGGTAACGGATATTACGTATATCAAAACGCATGAAGGCTGGCTCTATCTTGGCGCTGTTATGGACTTGTTCTCAAGACGAATTATTGGTTGGTCAATGGGCAGTCGTATTACCAAAGAGCTTGCGTTAGATGCTTTATTAATGGCGGTATGGCGTCGTAAACCTGCTGGCAAAGTGCTGGTTCATTCAGATCAAGGAAGTCAATACACGAGCCATGATTGGAGTGAGTTTCTAAGCGCTCATGGTTTGGAAGGTAGCATGAGCCGACGAGGCAACTGCCATGATAACGCATTAGCAGAGAGTTTCTTTCAACTGCTGAAACGTGAACGAATTAAGCGAAAAATCTATGCGACCAGGGACGACGCAAAGATGGATGTGTTTAATTATATAGAGATGTTTTACAACCCGAAACGACAGCATAGTTCCAATAATGGGCTATCACCGTTAGAGTATGAACGTCAGTATTTTAATGAGGCTAAAAGTCGTCTACTGAAGTAGTGGCGATTCATATCAAAGAACTTTTTTATGCGTGATTTTCTTTATTCAGAAATTTCTCAAATAGAAGATATTCCAAATATTCCTGATTACCCAGATATTGCCATTCAAGCAGGAACTCAACTTTGTGAACAAGTATTAGAGCCAATTCAAAATCATTTCGGCCGTATTTCCATCCGTTCGGCATATCGGTCACCAGCTGTGAATGCAAAAGGAGCAGAAAATAAGAACCAGTATAACTGCTCACGTAATGAAGCTAACTACGCCGGCCATATATGGGATTATCGAGATAGTGATGGTTGTGTAGGTGCTACGGCTTGTATCGTTGTTAATTCATTTGTTCCGTATTACGAAAGAACGGGTAATTGGAAAGCTCTCGCATGGTGGATTCATGACAATGTACCTGGTTACTCATCCATGTATTTCTTTCCAAAACTAGCTGCTTTTAATATTTCGTGGCATCAACAGCCTAAGAAAGTCATTAAAAGTTACATCGCTAACGGTAAGGGTATCTTGACAAAGCCTGGTATGGGTAATTTTGATGGGACTCATGAGGAAGAATATTTACTAATGCTCAATGAACTGTAGTTCTAAAGGCGCAGAGAGCACTAGTGAAAATTCACACAAATGGTTTACTTGATCACACATTTTTAATGTAAACCGTATTTCATATGCTTATTAATTACTACTCACTCAGTTGCTTGGGTATAGTGCTTCATTATTTGAACTTGCTTCCAGAAGTAATTAACTCATATGACAAACTTCCTCGCATCTACCATTGCTTCATTCAGTGCTGAAAGTATATCGAATGCATTCATTTATTCGATATTGGCACTTCTTATTGTTTCGGCCGTACTCGCATATCAAGGTAAGGCTCCTCGGTTAACAGCTAGTACGACAAACATACTTACCTCTTTAGGTATCTTAGGTACATTTGCTGGCATTGTTGTTGGTTTAATGGAATTCAACCCATCCGACATTGATGGAAGCATTGAATCTCTTTTAGGCGGTTTGAAGACCGCCTTCTTAACTAGCTTAGTGGGTATGGCTAGTTCGATCATTTATAAAGCTATTCTAGGGATGATTCCACAGCGAGATGAAGAAGTTGAAATCGCCGTGGGGCCAGAGCAGATATTTTCTGTTATGTCTGAGCAGCTAAAAGCATCCAACGAGCTGTTGTCTGCGATTAAGGGAGATGAAGACTCATCTTTAACTTCCCAAATTAAAAACCTGCGTGTTGATATCAATGATGGTAACAAGGCTATAGATAAACGCTTAGAACAAGTAAGCGAAAATCATATTCAATTTCAAAGTCACCTGTGGAAGAAAATGGATGAGTTTGGCGAATTGTTATCCAAATCTGCTACCGAACAAGTTATTAATGCATTGAAAGAAGTCATCGTTGAGTTTAACGATAAATTGACGGAGCAGTTTGGTGAAAACTTTAAGCGTTTAGATGACTCAGTTAAAAAGCTCGTTGATTGGCAAGAAAACTACCGTCATCAATTAGAAGATATGGCTACGAAATATCAGCTTGGTGTCGATGCTATCTCTTCAACTGAAAAATCAGTCGCAAGTATTAACGAGAGAGCTGAGTCAATACCAGCCACTATGGAAAAACTCCATCAGGTTATGGAGCTAGGGCATGGTCAAGTCACAGAGCTCGAACATCGACTCGAAGCGTTTAAGGATCTAAGAGACAAAGCTGTGGAAGCAATGCCTCAAATTCGGGAGCATGTTGATAATACGATTAGTGTTATAAGCGATTCCGTGAAGGCAGCTTCTAGTCATTATGACTCCATGTTAGTTGAATCGAAGAAAGTTATTGAATATTTCAGCGATACAGCAAATCAAAGCGTAGAAAACCTGCGGGTTAACATCGAAGGTGGCGCTGAAAGAGTTTCAAAACAACTTATCGAAAGCTCGCATTCTTTGAGTGGGAAACTTGCCGAAGCGTCTTCTGAAATTCAGGATCAAGTCGGTACTGCTACTGGTGGTTTAAGTAATGTTACAAATCACCTTACATCGACAACAGAAAGCATTCGCCAGCACCTCGAAGATTCTATATCTGAGCTTAATGCACAGTTGCGCGTTTTGGTTGCGGACATTAAAGATGATGCGAAAGAAACGGGTAATGTGCTCAAAGCTGCGAATAGTGAATTGTTAAACAGCACTAAAGATATCCAAACCGAAACTGTCACTGCGATTACTCGCTTACACGACCGTCTGGAAACAACCTTAGAAGAAGTGTTTCAAGTACAAGCTCAAGCGGTTCGAAGAACGTTTGACAGCCTAGAAGATCAGATTACTGAAGCTGTAAGCAAAACTGGTAATGGAGTCGAAAAGCAAGTTGAAGTGCTTGACTATCAGATGCAGCAAGAAATTAACCGTGTAGTCAGTGAAATGGGTGAAGCCCTTGCAACGGTTACTCAACAGTTCACTAAAGACTACCAGAAACTTGTACGTGAAATGAATAACGTTGTTTCTGCTCGCGTGGCGGTTTAGTCATGGAAAAATTCTTTGGCAAAAGCCGCCATCGTACTGGGGATGGCGGTGAACATTGGATGTCTGTCTCTGATCTCATGGCCGGTCTCATGATGGTATTCCTGTTTATATCAGTAGCGTTGATGCGTGACGCGATGAACGAACGAGACAAAATTAAAGAAGTTGCTGTGACTTATGAGAAGACTCAGGAAGCTATATATATCGCTTTATTGGATGAGTTTTCTGATGATTTGGAGAAATGGGGAGCTGAAATCGATAGAAGCAGTTTAAGTTTAAACTTTACTGCGCCTGATGTTCTTTTTGCTAATGGTAAAGCAAGTTTAACTGAACAGTTTAAAACAATATTGAATGATTTTTTCCCAAGATACCTTGGTGTGCTCAACGAGTTCAAACCCTCCCTGCAGGAGATAAAAATAGAGGGCCACACATCCAGCAAGTGGAATCATGATTCATCAGATTATGAAGCTTACTTTAACAATATGAGCCTATCTCAAGCACGAACAAGAGCAGTATTAAGCTATTTGATGAGCTTAAATGAGGTTCGCGATGAGCATTACAGTTGGGTCAAAAGTAATGTCGCAGCCGTTGGCTACTCATCTTCAAAGACGGTTTTAAAGGAAGATGGTAAAGAAGATGAAAAACGTTCAAGGCGAGTATCATTCAGAGTCGTAACGAATGCTGAGGAGCAAATCAGAAAAATTCTGGGTGGACAATGAAATTAGGTATTTCGTTTAAATCTCTGATTCAGGCCGTTGACTTAATGGAGCCTGAAGAGAAAGGACAGTTCCACTTAGAGTTAACCGAGAAGAAAATTGAAAAGCTTGATCTCGAACTAGCTGAAGGTAAAGACGTTGAGCTCAAGGATGTTGATGTTGATTCTGGACTTCTGAGTTATAAAGGGCGTCAGGTTCTTCTTTATATAAAAGACCACGGTTCAGCGGTTCAGTCTGTAATTTATAGACCGGAAACAGGGAATAAGTTTCACGTGGCTGACTGTAGCAAGTTGAAATCAATGCGAACAGAGGGCCGTTTTGAACGATACGTCGTAATAAATGATACCTCTGGTAACTTTCCTATATCTGGCAGTTCGTATTATGGCGGTCATGTAGACGAAGGGGTAGCAAAGCTAAAAATATGTAAGTTCTGTTTAGGGCAGCTTAATTATAAAGGTTACTCTACGGGTATGAGTCGTGATCAGATCTTTGACCAATTTGATATGGAGGAGTTTTTTGCTACATACAGTTCTTTCTTCCCTCATATGCCATCAAGAAAAGCCGAGGCTGCTGAAACGAACTACAGTAGCGATTGGGCAAAAATTTCTTCTCACTATCGAGTAGAAAAGAACTTTGAGTGTGAGCAGTGCAAAGTGAATTTACGAACTCATAGAGGCTTGCTCCATGTCCATCATATCAATGGCGTTAAGTCTGATAACCAACAGTCTAACTTGAAAGCTCTTTGTATTGACTGCCACAGCAAGCAGCCCATGCATAATCACATGTTAGTGCGCCATTCCGAAAGGCAGCTAATTAACCAACTGCGGAAAGAACAGGGAATTCTTGAAAGTTTGGGTGAATGGCAAAAGTTGTTTGATTATGGAGACCCTGGTGTACATGGCGTTTTACATGCTTGTCGTAAAGCGACGCTTAAGCTACCAGAAGTTAACTTTTATGTTGAAGACAGCCTAGGCGATATTGCAGCGAGAATTGAACTTGCATGGCCTAAACATCGATTTGGAATTGCGATATCACCGAACGATATTGAAGACGCAAATCACGTCGGATGGCAAGTTGTTACCATCAATGACTTTCTTGAAAACTATAAATCACAAGCTTCGAATTTAAGGTACTAGGCAGATGAAAGTAAAATTTGAAGAAATTGTTGAGCGAATTATCACAGTCAATCATGCATGGAAATTATCGCGTGAAGAATTTGGTAATGATTTCTCTGCAACAAAGTCATTAAGGCATACCAAATCATCGTTACAGGCTACTTTGCTAAGAGAGTTCCCAGACGATACATACTTAGTTGTAGCGTCAGACAGTGCAGATCAAGATGAAGAAGTGTATAGCGTCAGGTTAAGAAAAACGTTAGTTGTAGCAGGCATGGAAAGGTTTGATGTTGAACATTTACCTATGCGCATTGCTCAAGAAATTTTCACTAAAGAAGAAATTAGTAAATTCCTAAACAAATAGGTGTTTTGTCATGCAAATCCAGTTGGCTCCAATGATCGGTGATACCGTCACTTTCTTAATTATTACGATTACACTCGTCTTGTTTGCTTTTTTTGTTTATCGCGAATTTCTCGCTCTTCAGCAAGCCAAACAACAGCTAAATGATATTGCGAATATAAAATCTAGTACTGATTTCAATGTAATTCATTTAGATAAGATAAATGACGTTCAGCGTGTCTGGATATTGGAACATTTGGTTTATGCACCGACACCTAATGGCGTTGAAATTGAATCAAAAAATAGTCTATGGATGACAAAATCTCCGATCTCTCAATTGTTACCGACTCACGATAGTGCTCGTTATAAACTGGTTCCTGCGCTTCTGACCAGCATTGGTATTACCGGTACATTTCTCGGAATTACTATGGGTTTAAGCCAGTTTGACATGGGGGGAGATTCAAAAGCTTTGCTAGCGTCTGCTGGTGAGCTTTTGGAAGGGATGAAAACAGCGTTCTATACATCTTTAGCTGGTCTTAGCTCATCAGCCATATTTATGGCTTATATGAAGTATTCATCAAGCGCTTTAGCGAAAGAGCAAAGAAAGTTCATCAGCAAGCTATCGTCAGATTATTTTGAAGCCAGCGCTATCCACTATTTAAAAAATATTTCTAATGATGGACAACAGGAAGTCATTGAAGCTCAAATGCGCTCCGCTCAAGTAATGGAATCCATGGGTGAAAAAATGGAGGCGACAACGCAATCGTTAGCTCAGTTGGGTTCTTCATTTAACGGTGATGTTATTGCTGAAAAAGTCTCAACCGCGTTGTCACTATCCATTGAAAATACAATGGCCCCTATGTTGGGTTCAATCAAGCAAGAACTTGAATCTTTGAAGCACATTAAAGAGCAATCACAAAAAGAGTTGGTACAGTTTCTGATTAATGAAATGAAGGTTGAGTTGATTGCTCCGGTTACTGAAGAGTTAAACAAAACAAGCGCAGCAGTTACCAATAGTAATGAGATTGCTGCCCAACTTAATAGTAATGTTGAGAGAGTCGTTACCAGTACGTCGGAAACTGTCAAAACTATTAATGAATTCCAAAAAGAAACCATGTTGAAGCTACAGTCTTTTGCAGAGTCACTTAAAGAGATTTTTAATAGCTTTAAAGAAGATACTCAAGGCGCAATGACATCAATAGCATCTGAAGTTCAATCAATGCTGGAAAATACGTCTCAAGGTATGGAACAGCAACGTGTAGCTTTTGAACAAAGTGCTCAGCGCGCTTCAGACGCGTTTGTTGAGATGAAAGACTCACTTGAATCGGCACTGGATGAACGTCAAAAAGCTGAGCAAGGTTTGTTTGATAGTGTTACCAATCGAGTCAGTAGTTTGCTGGACGATGTAGCGGAATCTTTTGAAAGTCAAACGTCTGTTATCGCCCAAACGGGTGAAGAAGCGTCAAAACTTATGCAATCAGCCAAAGTGGAGCTTCAGCAAGGCTTAGGTGATATTGATACGAAAGTGAAATCGATGTCGGATACCGTTCAGAAAGAGCTGGATACGTTCCGTTTACAGTATCAAAAGAATTTAACCAACTACTTTGAACAGCAAAATGACATTCTTGAATCAAGTTTAAGTAAGCAGAGAACTGGACTAAATGAAGTGGTGGAAAACTTCCGTCAGGTGTTTGAAAGTGAATACAAGGCAAGACACAACCTTCTGCAAGAGCTAACTGCTCAATATGAAAAACTAGAAGCATCGGCAGGTACGATAGAACGAGTCGCAAAAGCGATTGGCTTAAATGAAGCCTCTAAAATGGCAGAGTTGCAAGATGCTGCTCATACAATGAGCAGAGAGATTGCGTTACTCAAGAAAGAGTATTCGCAAGCTTCCGCAACATTCACAGATGTGATTGAAAATCTTCCTAAAGCAATGGACGACTATTTCTCCAGAGCTAACGAAAGCTTTGAAACTTTCTTTAAAGATTTTGATCATTCAGCGAGTTCGATCCACAACAAATTATCTCAAGCGGCTGGCTACTTGATTAATGCTGAATCGCACCGTCGTGAAAGAGAACTGGATGAGGCGAATGCATAATGCGCAGCATGAGAACTGTACCTAAAACGGCCGATGCGGAAGAATCCGGAGTATGGCTTTCTATCGGTGATTTGATGTCAGTGCTGCTAATGATTTTTGCATTGTTGCTAATTAGTGCCTTGGTGCAGATTTCTGAAGTTTATGAAGAGAGCCAGAATACCCGTATTGTTATCATTAAAGGTATCAATGATGCCTTAAATGCTGCGGGGATTGAGGTTCAAGCGGATAGTGAAACCGGTGATATTTCAATTACTGATTCAATACTGTTTGATTTAGATGATCATAAACTGAAGTCATCTGGTAAAGCTTTTTTGCATAAGTTTGTACCTCTATATTCGGAAGTGATATTTCAAACGAAAGCAACTGCTGACGAAGTGAGTCGTATCGTGATTGAAGGGCATTCAAGTTCGGAAGGTTCGTTTAATCGAAATATGGAACTCAGTGTCCTTCGTGCTAATAGCGTAATCGCATTTATTAACTCAATGGATTTTCCAAATAAAACTAGATTTTTCGACAAAGTGGTAATTTCAGGACGTGGGCCCCTAGAATCAAACCAGGAAGTAGCCAAAGCTGAAGACCGAAAAGTTAAGTTCCGTTTCCAGTTTAAAGACGATGAATTCCTAGGCAATTTTTCGGAGGTTCACCATGTCGAAAAGTAGTGGTTTCCTGTTCTCAACCCCTAAACTGCCTGACATAAATAGCGTAGAGAACGTCTCTTTTGACGATTATTTGAAAGGATTAGAAAACGAAACGTTACCAAGCTTCCCCCCCAAGCGATTGAAAGAGCTTGTTCGACTAGTTAATGACAATCGAGAGTCAGAAATTTCCATATTCGAATGGCTTGACGTAATTGAAGATCAGCAACAATGGAATGAACTGTCAGAGCGAGAGGAAATGGAAGCCTGTATCGCTACATGGAAAACCATAGTTACTTACCCGTCATTAGGTGAAGTGGTGCTGTTTAAGGTAGCGTTATCACTTGATGGCAAGCCCAGTAGTGTTGTATCAAATCTTACTAATACCCTTTCTATTGCTAGAACTGCAAAAGGTATTGATGAATATAATGCGAACAGAATGGACTGGCTATTGGCGTTACAGCAAGGTCGATATAGTCAATTAGCTCACCAATGTTATTTGTGTCAAAAAACTTATAGCGAGTTAGTGAAAGATTATCGTTTGCCTCAAGCTAATAGTTATTTTACTTATTTGAATATCAGTTTATTGGAGTGTGTCGTTGAAGGGCATTTAGGCTCAGATGATGATGCATGGCTAAATAAAAACTTTAGTTTCTTGAAGTCCACAAAACAGAAAATTGAATTCTGTTCGGCCTTTATCAATAAATTTGACCAATTCGACTATGGTGAGTTTTGTGATGAATTGATCTCTACCTATTGCTTACCAACTCAGGAAGTGAGTTATTGGAACAGACTGGATTTAGCCACTAAGCAAATCCTTAAGAAAAAATACAAGCTTTCCAATTACTTTGATTTACGTTCTATATCAAAAACACTCTATTCAGAGCTTGCAGCAGATGAATTAGGTTTCACTGAAGACCAAACAAAGCAGATTCGTAGCCGTTCGATGTTCTGGTCAAACTACAGCTCTCGTTTTGAACGTGTAAGAGTAATGTTACCGAAAGCGACCTATCAATTTGTTGTTAAGCAAAGCAAGGGTGTACCAGAATTTGTCGATCAAATAAGCGACGAGTCAGATTTTGACTCAGAGATATATATCTTTGAAATGGGGCAAACCATAGCGGTTGAATTTTTGCGAGGCCCTCTGAGCGAAACTCGGTTTTTTAAAAACAATGAATGGAATTCTCAGCGATTATTTAGCAGTAAAGAACTTAATTCAGCTGAAATTCGTGCAATGTCTCAGTTAGAGATTCATGATCACGGACCATTTTGGCAATATTTCTGCGAAACGTTGCTCCGTACCAAATTGAAAGTCATCCCGGATAGCAATATTCCCTATTTTAGAGGCCTTCCTCCTGATGTTAACAAATACAAACAAGGGGTTGGTTTAGTCGTTTCTCCAACAAACGAAATGATTCAAAAGCGCAAGGAATTCCTAGAAGTATGGGTGGAAAAATTCTGGGCTAGCGAAGTTGAAACTGGCAAGTTTGGTGAACTTCGTGGTCTTGAGCAGAAAAGCACACTTTATTTACAAAAGGCTCAAACGGCTAAACAGCTTGGTGATCATGAAACTTATGACTTGTTCATCAAGAAAGCTGCGAATCAAGGGAATGCTGAAGCAATGTGGCAATTGGGGCGTATGATGTTATTAGGAAATAAGAGTGATGCTAAAACACGTCAACATGGTGAAAAGTGGATAAGCCAGTCTGCGTCTAAAGGTCATAAAGAGGCAATGTCTACCGCAGAAAGATTTCGAATTTCTTTTTAGAACTATATGAATTTATGTGGATTTTTCTTACAACTCGTTGTTTGTTTTCTGTGATAGTAAACGTTGTATATTCAAATAGGCACATTTAAACTACTTTCAATGCAACGTTTGGTTATTTTATGAAGAATATTTTACTCGCAACGATTGGTGCCAGCCCTCAGGTCTTAACCGAGACGTTGTTTGCTATCCACCAAAGTGGTCGCCCGTTTCCAGATAAAGTATTTGTAATCACCACCAAAGGTAGCCTTCCATCTTTGTTAAATGGTCTGTTTAGAGATGGTCATTTGCAGGCTTTAAAAGACGAATACCAACTACCTGATTTTGAATTTGATGAAAACCACATCTGGTTGATTGAAGATTCCGAAGGGGGGCAAATAGACGATGCGAAGTCGATAGAAGACCAAACATCAATGGCTGATTTTATCACCCGCAAGGTGTATGAACTTACGCAAGACAGTCATACCAGTATTCACGCTTCTTTAGCTGGTGGACGTAAAACGATGGCGTTTTACTTTGGTTACGCAATGTCGATGTTTGGGCGTTCACAAGATGTTTTGAGCCATGTCTTTGTTGATGACGATTATGAGTTTGTTCGTGACTTTTGGTATCCGACTAAGCAACCCAAGTGGGTGACAGGCAAATATGGTCAGGGGGAAATTGATTTAAGCCAGGCTCAAGTTACGCTTGCCGAAATTCCCTTTGTTCGTTTGCGAGAATCTGTTGAACAGAGCCTTATCACTTCTATGGCTAATCTGTCGTTTAGCCAAACTGTAGGCATGCTTAACGCCAGCCACAAAAATGATCTTCACGTCGTCATTGATACATCAGCAAAGATTCTAACAACAGCAGGTGTGGATATTAAGCTCACAGCCAAAGAGATGGCTTTCTATATATGGTTATATGAAAAGAGTAGTGCAGGTTTAGTTGTCGACCGATACTTTGAAGACGACCCGCAACACAGTGTCGATTACCTTACTAAATACAGTGAATTAGCGTCAGACCCGAGAGTGTTTAGTACCTTTAAAACAACACCAGAAGATTTTAAAGCAGGGGATCACGTTACGTTGTCTGGTATGGAGCGAGAGTTCCTTCAGCCTATCTGCTCAAACATAAATCGTAAGCTTAGAAAAGAACTGCCGTTAAAAATAGCGGATAAACTAGAAATAAACTCTAGCTCTGAAGGAACGGAGCAACGCTACCGGGTGGCATTAGCAGAGAGCAACTGTCAGATAGAATGGATTTAAATGAACATCGATAAAAGAGATGGAGAGGCGAATGGCTAGGTCTAACTTTGAGTTTTTGAAAGGCGTAAATGACTTTCTGTTTGCCATTGCTCGTGCGGCTGAAAAAAATTATCCAGACGATCCGAATACGACTCTGGTAAAGCTGAGAATATTTGGTGAGGCGACTGCTAAGCATCTCGCTAAGCTATTGGATATTGAAATTCCTGAAAATCAGAATGATTTGTTAAGGGAATTAGCACGTATTCCGTTTGTAGATGACAGTATATTGCAGGTATTTCATCAACTACGAAAAATTGGTAATCAGGCTGTACACGAGTATCACAATGACCTGCAAGATTCAGAAATGTGTCTGCGTTTAGCATTTCGTCTTGCCGTATGGTATTACCGCTTAGTCACCAAGAAATACGATTTTGCAGTTCCTGTATTCATACTGCCTACATCCGAAAATAGTGAGTATTACGCACAAGAAATTCTGTCTTTGAAACAAGAGCTTGCGCAGGCTCGTAACAATCAGACACAGACTCAAGTGGAATATGAAGCCCAGCAGGCAAAGTTGGTTGCTTTGAATGGGTACATATCTGTATTGGAGAGTAAGCAAGAAGAGACTCAAGAACAAACTCAAGCACGTATTTTTGCCCTTGAAGCGAAATTAAAAGAGAAAGACAAAGAGCTAGCCGAAAAAACGGCAGTTGAGCGTAAGGCATATAAGAAACAAATAACTCAGGAAGCGGCTTCCCGTGCTTTAAATATAGATGAAGAAGAAACCCGCTTCCTGATTGATGCTCAATTGCGTAAGGCCGGGTGGGATGTTGACAGTAATAACCTCAACTTCAAATCCCATGGAACATGCCCGCAAGTAGGGCGTAATATGGCCATTGCGGAATGGCCAACCGGTAAAGATGAAACAGGTAAAACAGGCTGGGCAGATTATGTGTTGTTTGTGGGATTAAAACCCATCGGTGTGATTGAAGCGAAAAAGCAAAATACCGATGTAGCATCAAAACTAAAAGAAGCGTATCGCTATAGCCGTTATTTTGCTTATGACTTCTTACGCAGTGAGCTACAAATTCAGTCCTCGAATGACGATGAATGGTTACATCAGGTTGCAGAACAGCTTCCTAACTATCATCCAACTTGGTCTGATTCTGATAAGAAACAGCGTAATTTCCAGATTCCATTCTGCTTTTCTGCTAATGGTCGTGATTATCGAGCAGCAATTAAAACCAAAAGTGGTATTTGGTACCGTGATGTTCGTCATTCAACAAATCTAGCAAAAGCATTGCCTGAATGGCATCGTCCCGAAGAGTTAATGGCGATGCTGGAAACGGATTATCAAAAACATAACCAGTGGTTTGCTGACCACCCTGATATGAGTGATTTGGGGCTGCGTTATTATCAGGAGGATGCGGTCAAAGCCGTTGAACTGGCGATTGTAAAAGGTCAGCAGGATATTCTATTAGCGATGGCAACCGGTACAGGGAAAACCCGCACTGCTATCGCACTGATGTTTCGCTTAATTCAGTCACAGCGGTTTAAACGTATTCTGTTTTTGGTGGATAGGACTTCATTGGGTAAACAGGCGCTAGACGCATTTGAAGATACCCAAATTAAAGGCGACTCGTTTAATTCTATTTTTAATATTAAAGGGCTGACGGATCGTTTTCCGGAAGACAGTACCAAAATTCACGTAGCAACCGTGCAGTCTCTAGTTAAGAGAACATTGCAAAGTGACGAGGTGATGCCTGTTTCTCGCTACGATTGCATTATTGTGGATGAAGCACACCGTGGTTATATTCTCGATAAAGAACAAACTGAAGGGGAGCTGCAGTTCCGTAATCAGTTGGATTACATTTCCGCCTACCGACGTATCATTGATCATTTCGATGCCGTTAAAGTCGCCTTAACGGCTACACCAGCATTGCATACTATTGATATCTTTTGTGATGAGAAAAAACGCAAACCTGTTTACCGCTATAGCTATCGACAAGCAGTCGTTGATGGTTACCTGACCGATCAAGAACCTCCAATCCAAATTATTACCAAATTGTCGCGTGATGGCGTGTATATGAATGGTGGCAGCGTCGTTACCCGTTTGAGTCCACAAGGTGAACTGATTAACGATACACTGGAAGATGAACAGGGGTTTGAAGTCGCCGACTTCAACCGCAGTCTAATTGCCAGTGATTTTAACCGAGTGGTGTGTGAAGAACTGGTCAATCACATTGATCCCACTTCTCCGCAAAAAACGCTAGTATTCTGCGTTAATAATACCCATGCGGATAATGTAGTCTTAGCGTTGCAGGAAGCTTTTCAGGCGAAGTATCCTGATCTGGAACATGATGCCATCCAGAAAATTACCGGTGATTCCGATAAAGATGCCAACAAAGTGCAGAGTATGATCACCCGCTTTAAAAAAGAGCGTCTGCCGAATATTGTTGTTACGGTCGATTTGCTTACCACGGGGATTGATGTTCCTAGTATTTGCAATCTGGTATTTATGCGAAAAGTACGCAGCCGGATTTTGTATGAGCAGATGAAAGGTCGTGCTACTCGTTTATGCCCAGAAGTAGGCAAAACCTCATTCCGTATTTTTGATGCCGTCGATCTTTATTCTTCTCTACAGAGTGTGGATACCATGCGTCCAGTTGTAGTGCGTCCCCAGGTGGATTTGCAAACGCTGGTCAATGAAATCACTGATTCTGAAACTTACAAGGTGAAAGAAGCGGATGGCCGCAGTTTTGCTGAACACAGTCATGAACAGTTGGTTGCGAAGCTTCAGAGGGTTAGTACTCAGGCTCGTTTTTATCGGGGAAGGAATAAAGAGGTGGATCGCCAAATCGCCCATTTGGATGAGTTGTGCCAGACCCATGCGGGGTGTGATTTTTTATCGTTACCTCGAATATTAAAAGATAAAGGAGCGCGATGGACGGCGGAAGTGATTAACAATATCACTAATCTGGTCGGGCGTATTGAGCAGTTGAAAAAGGATATCAACGATCTGAGGGATATGCCGATCTTTACCGATATTCCGGATGAAGTGGTGACAATCGAAACCCTTTACGGGGTTTTCAATAAGCCGGAGGATTTTCTCGAAGCTTTTGATCGCTTAGTACAAACCACTGGTAACCAACACAAAGCTTTGGATATTGTGATTAATCGCCCTCGAGATTTAACCCGTAAAGGGTTGGTTGAATTACAAGAGTGGTTCGATGCGCAGAAATACGATGATGCAACCTTGCGCAAAGCGTGGCAGGCAGTGACCAATCAGGATATTGCTGCCCGTTTAGTGGGGCATATCCGGCGTGCAGCCATTGGCTGTGCCTTGCTGCCGTTTGAAGAACGGGTTGATCATGCACTGGAGAAGATCAAAGCCGGCCACACTTGGTCTGAAGAGCAGTTAAGCTGGTTGGCTTACATTTCAGTGGCGATCAAAGAAAAAGTGGTATTGGATGACGATACCTTTAAAGCTGGTAACTTTAAGCGTCGTGGCGGTAAAAATAAACTTATGAACGTCTTCGATGGTGAATTAGACAGCATACTGACTCAGTTCAACGAATATTTATGGGATGAGCGAGCTTAGCCCCGTACAATAACCAACAATACAATCTGGTGGTGTTGGTACCGCCAGAAATGCGCAATTAAGAGTATAAAATGAATAACAACGATTTAGTCACCAAACTGTGGAAACTGTGTGACAACCTGCGTGATGGCGGTGTTTCTTATCAGAACTACGTGAATGAGCTTGCTTCACTGCTGTTTCTTAAAATGTGTGAGCAGACAGGATTAGAAAAAAAGCTACTGCCTCAGGGATTGTATTGGAAAGATCTCAAAGGAAAAATTGGACAGGAACAACATCAGTTTTATCGCAAAATGTTAGTTCAGTTAGGTGAAGATACTCACGCTATTGTGCGTGCGATTTTTCAGAATGTGAACACGACAATCACACAGCCAGCGCAGCTTACAGAGTTAGTGTCCAACATGGATAATCTGGATTGGTATGATTTTGGTGGTAAAGGTAAATCCCGAGACGACTTCGGTGATATGTACGAAGGTTTATTGCAAAAAAACGCCAATGAAACCAAATCCGGCGCTGGCCAGTACTTCACCCCGCGATCGCTTATCAGCACTATTGTCAAAGTAATGCAGCCTCAGCCTCGTGAAGTGATTCAGGATCCTGCTGCGGGTACAGGCGGCTTTTTAATTGAAGCGGATAAATACATTAAAGCGAACACCCACGATTTGGATGATCTTGACGGCGACGATCAGGACTTTCAGATGAAGCATGCCTTTGTCGGTTTAGAGCTTGTACCTGAAACGCGCCGTTTAGCATTGATGAACTGCTTGTTGCACGATATTGAAGGTGACGCAAACGAAGGTGCCATTCGTCTTGGTAACACATTAGGTAGCGCTGGTGAAAGTCTGCCAAAAGCCAATGTAATTCTGACCAATCCGCCATTTGGTAGTGCCGCCAGTACTAATATTACGCGCACCTTTGTTCACCCAACAGGTAACAAACAGCTCTGTTTTATGCAGCATATCTATGATGCACTAGAACCGGGTGGTCGTGCTGCTGTGGTGATTCCAGATAACGTGTTATTTGAAGGTGGTAAAGGGACGGAGATCCGCCGTGACCTAATGGACAAATGTAACCTACACACTATTTTGCGTTTGCCTACGGGTATTTTCTACGCCCAAGGGGTGAAAACCAATGTGCTGTTCTTCCAAAAAGGCACGCCTGAGAACAAACATCAGGATAAAGGTTGTACAAAAGAAACCTGGGTATTTGATATGCGAACCAATATGAACACTTTTGGCAAGCGTCGCCCACTGACTGAAAAACACTTTGATGCCTTTGTTGCTGCCTACGGCGCAGATAAAAACGGTCAATCACCTCGTGAAGACGGCGTATATGAAACGCTAGGTAATATTTTCGCAGAAGGTGAAACAGCAGAAAGTTTGAGCGAGAAAGCGCACAAGGTAGATAGCGCGCGCTGGCGTAAATTCAGCCGCGACTACATTCGTGAGCAGAAAGGCGACAGTTTAGATATCTCATGGCTTAAAGACCTAGAAGCCACCAGTGCTGAAAACTTACCAGAACCAGAAGTGTTGGCAGGCGAAGCAATGGCTGAACTCACTGAAGCGATGTCTGAAATATACCAGTTGATGCAAGCTTTAGGTGCAAATGATGAAGCGCAAGCACAGAAACAACTCTTGGAAGAAGCGTTCGGTTTAGAGGAAAAATCTAATGGCTAAACTACAACCTTTAAACGATAAAAATCGAGGTGAGTTTAAAGCTATTTTTTCTGTGCCAGAGCATTGGACAGTAGAATATGCTCATTTTGCTTTTAATGAAGTCCGAGATGGTACTCATGATTCTCCAAAGCAGTTTGAGGGCGAAGGTTATCCTCTAGTTACATCTAAGAATTTAAAGTCATATGGTTTGGATTTCCAGAATACCAAAAATATATCTGCTGAAGACCACTTTGAAATATCAAAACGCTCAAAAGTAGAGACTGGAGATATTTTGTTTTCAATGATCGGGACAATTGGAAACGTTTCGATTATTGAAGATAAAACAGATTTTAGTATCAAAAATGTTGGTTTATTTAGGAAGTCTCAAAGCCTTTTGACTGAGAAGTTTTCGTATTACTGGCTAAAAAGCAACACTTATCAAAGCTGGCTTAGCTCTCGAGAAAGAGGGGGAACACAGAAGTTTGTTTCTTTAGGTACTTTAAGAGAGTCACCTATTTTGATCGCCCCACTCCCCGAACAAAAACGCATCGTTGAAAAACTCGATGAAGTATTGGCACAGGTTGACACCATCAAAGCCCGTTTAGATGGTATTCCCAATTTGCTAAAACGCTTCCGCCAATCGGTACTCGCTTCCGCAGTTTCAGGGAAGTTGACGGAGGAGTGGCGTGAACAAAACGATAATTTGACATCAATGACGGCCTACTTAGAAGCTCTTAGTGTCGAGAGAGAAGCTGAATATCATTGCTCATGCGAAGAAGCTAAAGCTGTCGGGGCTAGAAAACCTCGCAAGCCATCATGCATAGACCCTAACGTTTTTGCAAGCCCAGAATGGGTCGAGAAATTTGTTCCTAAACTGCCGGACAAGTGGGCTGTTAGCTGTATTGGAAACATTGGTCAAAACAATGCAGATTCAATTGTTGATGGCCCGTTTGGAGCTTCCATTAATGTCAAAACTGACTATATTGAATCGGGTGTGCCAGTTATTCGTATCAATAACATTAACCCATTCAAATTTGATAATGAGAACTTGAAGTTTATCTCAGAAGAAAAGTTTGCAGATTTAAAGCGCCACAATGTTAAAGGTGGCGACTTACTGCTTGGAAAAGTCGGGACGATTGGGAACGCATGTATTTATCCACTAGGTAGTGAAGAGGCAATGTTGTCAACAACAGGAAGTACTCGAATACGTGTGGATACTAGGGTTTGTGTGCTTAAGTTTGCAGA
Source organism: Vibrio sp. C8 (assembly GCF_054051265.1). Lineage (NCBI taxonomy): Bacteria > Pseudomonadati > Pseudomonadota > Gammaproteobacteria > Vibrionales > Vibrionaceae > Vibrio > Vibrio sp. C8. Next base: position 159,407 of record NZ_JBPAOE010000049.1, on the reverse strand, counting down.
GCTGTATTTAAACTCGCAGAAAGCGGCGTTTAATAACATCGCATCTGCGGCGGTACAGCCATTCCTGAATATGAAAACGATAAAGTCATTTCCTTTTATCGCCCCACCTATATCTGAACAAAAAGAAATAGTCCGCTTAGTCGACCAATATTTCGCCTTCGCCGATACCATCGAAGCGCAAGTGAAAAAAGCGCAGGCTAGGGTAGATAACCTCACTCAAAGCATTTTAGCCAAAGCCTTCCGTGGTGAGTTAGTACCGCAAAATGATGACGACGAACCTGCTGAAGTGCTTTTAGAGCGAATAGCTAAGGCGCGTAAAGAGGCTGAGGCATTGGCTAAAGCGGCGAAGAAGGCTGGAAATAAGAAAGCCTAGTCTATTAATTGGAAGTTCCAAATAAACAACAGGTAAGTGTGCAGTGGCATGAGTGAATCGAACAACAACAAATGGTTTAAATCAGTGGTGATTCTGGTCATTTTTGCCATTGCAATGAGTCAGCTGTTAGAAAGAACCTTAGTTTGGAATTATCAGGAAGACAGTATTACTGGTGCTTTCACCATCTACGGTATTGCCAGAGCGTTAAACGCTGCAATATCTATGCTGCAGGGCACGGATATCAGTGTTGTGGTTGTATCGGTATCTATCGGTGAATTACTTGACCCAATTAATGACCTGATCGAGCGATTCTCATGGATTGTGATGATGGCAATCGCATCACTAGGCATTCAGAAAGTCCTGCTCTCTGTTGTGGTATCAAAGGCCGCAAATCTATTGATAGGTGCCGTTGTTGCTGGATATCTCGCGGCGCTTTGGTACAAGCCATTCGCGAAATATCGCAATGTCAGTTTCAAAGCCATCTGTATTCTGTTCTTTATTCGCTTTTCGCTCTCAATGGTTTTCATATGTAACTATGCGCTAGATGTTTACTATTTCAGTGATCAGAAAAATACTGCTCAGGCAGCATTGGTTGAGACACAAACGGTGATTGAGGATAACGCTGTACTGGCGGCTGAGAACAACGCACATGAATCAGACAGTTTCCTAGATAAGGTGAAAAAGACATTTAGTGAAACCAAAGAAGGTTTTTCTAGCGTTCAAAATAAAGTCAGTGATATCACGGGCAGTGTAGAAAGCTCCATCTCATCGTTATTAGATTTAATCGTGTTTTATATATTGCAAACGGTACTACTACCCATCGCGTTTTTGTTTGTTTTCTATAAAGCATTGAGGTTGATGTTGGCTGTGGATTTTAAAACAAAATAAGGTGACTAAACTCATCAGCTCCCGATAAAACAAATATCTAAATAGTAAATGGTTAGGGATATGCAAGAAAATAAAAAAATAGGTGCGTCAATTTGGAAGTGGTTAAAGTTTGCGGTTAAGTGGCTTTGGCTCTTAATTATGTTTGTATTGGGAATCGCGGCGTATGCATTTCTACCGTTGGAGATATTTGAGTATTCATATTCAGCGTCAGAGTTGGATTTGATAGAAACTCTGTTTATGGTTTTATTGGTGATGTTTGCATACCGCTATATAAAACTATGTCGCTGCACCGACGCTCCTTTTATTCGCAAACTCATTACTCCCTGGGTGCATCAGGCTCATCTGGTATTAGTCTTTATTATTATGGGAGTAATTGCGGTTCAGTTCTTTGAATTCAATGTAAAAGACTTTGAAAAAATGCCACTGATGGATTTTGTCTGTTACGTACTGATGTCAATCACATTTTTATATAGCTATAGCCGCTTGAGAAAATATCCACAAAAGGCTGTTATAAAAGTAGCACCCGTCGCTAATGAAGGAGCAGCAGAATGAAACGTATCCATTTCTTAGCAGGACTCCTTTTATTATCAATAGCGAAAATGGGTTATGCCTTTGAGCACTCTACTGCTAAGCCGGGCGATGTAGCGTTTTTGGTATCGTCATGTCAGGAATATATTGAGCTATATAAAAAGAAAGATGACCCACGTTTTGGGGCTTACCTAACCACCTCAAAAGAAGAGAGTTTTCGCGCAGGTTATTGCCTCGGAGCTGTAATGCATGCGAATAACACATGCGCTTATGGTTCTAGATCGGTTTATCGTTCAGCAGAAGTGATAGCGTCAATTAAAGGTAGTTACTATTCAGAAACCAAGCTGCTGGAAGATACTGTATGCCGTTAGTGAATACTAATCAGGCTGTACAGCAGCTTTTTGGGGTTGATGGTAAGCATCTTCGTTCTAAAGCGAACAGTTACTTACGTAATGGTACGATTCCTTCATCGGCAGTGATCGATGAAGGATTTTCTGATTCCGAATCGGGTAGGCGAGGTAAGAAACTACTCAAATCTCAAGCCGTGGATTGTTTGTTTAATGCCTTGGTGTTAGATGCTTTTTTCAATGATACCAAGTATGTAAAAGAGATCTTTGATAGCGCAAAAACGAGAAACGAAGCTACTGAACTGTGTGAAGAAATTTTACTTAAAGCTCAATCTGTGGATGAAAGAGCAAAGTTAATCAGTGAGTCTCAGCTTTTTCTAATTCAACTTAGCGATGCAAAGTTTGGATTACGTGAGGAAAGAATCGCTAGCCCGTTTATAGAGCAGCGCTTACCGCAGATGGATATCGCAAATACAGGGTTGTTGTACCATCTACTTCGTTCTCAGCGTTTAGCTCTCTCTCATAAAGAGTCATTACTTCTTTGCTTATTGGAAAACGATCTTGCTGGTGCGGTGAATGTTGCTGACCAAATAGAATCGGCACTCATGGCTGAAGATCATCTGTTAGCTGCGCTCGTTATGCGAGTTCGACAAGACCTTCAGGAAGCTCAGTCTTTTAATTCTCTATTAAATATCTTGCCTGATTAAAAAACGCTTTTTTGTGCAGTGCACAAATCAACACTACTCCTACCAACCAGAAGGAGTAGTGTTATGAACTACGCAAAACAATTAGTTATTAACTATCACATCACAGAAAAATGTAATTACGACTGCCACTACTGTTACGCAAAGTGGGCAAAGCCGAACGAACTTCATCGAAACCTCGATGACATGAAGTTAGTGCTAAGTAGATTAGCCGATTACTTTCTTTCGCCAAATGCTATTCAGCAACAATTGGGCTATCAACGCGTTCGGCTTAACTTTGCTGGTGGTGAACCATTACTGCTCAAGCAACGTTTTATTGAGGCGTTAGACTACGCATTAGAGTTAGGTTTTGATGCCTCGATAATTACTAATAGTCATTTAATTACTGACGAATTTATTGCGCAGCACTCCCATAAACTTCAAATGCTAGGTATTAGTTACGATGCTTGTAGTCTGGAAGTTCAGCAGCAAATAGGGCGTGCGACAGCATCAGGTAAGGTGTTATCTGCAGAGCGTCTACAGTCAATTTTTCAGAAAGTAAAATCGGTTTCCCCTAAGACAGAGCTAAAAATCAATACAGTCGTCAATCAATATAATACCGAGGAAGACTTCAACGCTTTAATGGAAGCTATTCAGCCTAACAAGTGGAAAGTTCTTCGAGTGTTACCAGTATTTGATTCTATTCAAACCATTAATGACCAGCAGTTTGAAGCTTTCGTTGAACGTCACCAATCGGTGTCTCATTTGATGTCTGTTGAGAACAACGACTCAATGACGAACTCCTATCTAATGCTTAGCCCAGACGGTTCTTTTTTCCAGAACGGTAATGGTTCAGACGGTTATTTTAAGAGTCGTCCTCTCATTTGCACACCGATAGAAACCGCTTTAGCTGAGACGGGCTTTGATGTTGCTAAGTTCGCGCAACGTTACAAGTAGGAGGCACTATGATCTCCAAGTATGTAAGCGTGAACGGCGACTCAGAAGTAGAAGTTGTTGCTTCTAAGGCATCTCCAGCAACCATGGAAATGGCAAAGATATTGATTATGAAAATCTGCAAAGGTGAGGTTCGTCAAGGCACAAGACCTAAAGTGTTACAACGAAACAAAAAGTGGCTGAGCTATAGGATTAACCGACGTTACCGCTTATTAGTTAAACGCAAATGTTCAATGGTTGGTCCTTATTACTGCATGAGTCATAACGAGTTCGATAAGTGGGTAAATCACCATTAGCGAATGAGAGGTGGAGCAATACTATTCAACCCTCTTCACATTATGAGATCTAATGCACCCATTTAGGTTGTGGCTGTTTTAAATCGTACTCCGTAATGTAAATATAATTAATCTTATGCCTACGATTTAGTATTGCAGAGGTTTCGTAGGCATAAAGTTTGAGAGTTCATGTTGCAGTAGGCAAGTTAGAACAAAAAGAGAACCCAAATGACCACGGAAAATAAACAAAGCAAAATCAAAAACCAAAGACAGCTGTGGGATGCGTTTTTAAAGCGCTGGCCAATTGAAAAGCTAAAAGAGTTAACGCTAGAACAATATGTTTCAACGGAAGACCAAGACACGTTTACCTATTGGTTGGAAACAAAAACTAGACCGATAGGTTCTATCCAAGGCAATACATCTGCGAAGTTTGGTATTTACAAGCGAAATAGTGAAGGGAAAGAGCAAAACGGCATAGCTCACGGCGATGTTTATACTTGGCGTACTCGCTACGGTGATAATGAACAAAAAGTCTTCGATTATGTTAAAAGCGCTCTAATTAATATTGTTGAAGCCGTTATGCACCGTGACCTAGAAGCTATCGATAAGATTGATTTTGCTCCGATGGTGAAATGGAAAATCGCATTTTTATACCAAGATCAGAACAATCCAGTTTTGATAAACACCTTCTTTAAACCAAGGCTACAAATATTAACATCTAGTGATAATAGTGCTTCATTTCCTGTCATGTACCGAAAACTGGTTGAAATGAAAGGAAGTGAAGATCTATTGGAGTTTGGTGTTAAGTGTTGGGAGATAGTGCATCAGAAGCATAAAGAGATTGAACAAAGGTCTATTCTAAACCAGTTTTTGCACGTGAAATCTTTCCAGAAGTATTTACCTGATTGGTCTGGTGAAACCATTGAAGCATTTTGTTCGATAGTTAGCGAGGCATATAAAAACAGCCTTGATGTTTTTACTGTCGAGATGACCGATAGAGCAATGATTCGAGTTGGTCGTAAAGAGCTAGGCTCTGAGAAAGCTAAGTCAGTATTTGGTCTTTTTACGCCTTATAGCGAAGGTATTAAGTTTGAATTAGTTGATAAATCGTTAGAGAACTCTAGCGTTGAAGATGTTTGTCACGAGTTATACCAACGTTTAAACCAATCTAAAAAGTTTGCAGAGTTCAAGAAACTATTTCCCGTTAAACGAAAACCCTATTGGCCGAGTGATTATCTGGATAATGATAACGACAGCCCGGATGACAACGATGAAATTGGAAAGGATAAACTGATGCTAAACCAACCACCACTTAACCAAATTTTATATGGTCCTCCAGGTACAGGAAAAACTTATCATACGATCGAAGCTGCGGTGAATGCTGCAAATCCTCAATTTACCTGGGACTCAAGAGAAGAGTTAAAAGGAGAGTATGATCGTTTAGTTTTAGAGAAACGAATTCGATTTGTTACTTTTCATCAAAGCTACGGGTATGAGGAGTTCGTGGAAGGTTTATGCCCTACGACGACAGAAGACAATCAGATTGAATATTTTGTAAAACCTGGGGTATTTAAGCAAATTTGTAATGACGCAGCAGCTAGTGGAGGCAAGAAGCCTTTATTAGCCAATTCAAACCCTAGAATCTGGAAGTTATCTATTGATGGGGTGAAAGCGAGTAAGGTAAGAAAATATTGCTTTGACAATAATATATCGGCGATTGGTTGGGGCGAAACCGGTGATATGTCATCTGAACAACGCAGTAGTGACGAGGAAAACTACTTTGAACAGCTTGGCTCGCTCGCTAAATCATCAATTACAGAGTTTTCTAATCGAATGACTAAAGGGGACATCGTCGTTTGTGTTAGAGGTCAATGGGCGATTCAAGCTGTTGGTATTGTTTCCGGAGACTATCAATTCAGAAAAGACGGTGTAGAAGATAGAGAGGATTTTCGTCATGTAATGCCTGTTGAATGGCTGGCTACAGGGCTAGATGTTGATCTTTATGAACTCAACAATAATACAAGATTGACGCTTAAAACCTGCTATGAGCTAACTCGATTTACGTCTACAGAATTATTTGAACATCTTGAAAAGAATGGGGTTGTGTTATCGAAGAAAGGAAACGCTGATAGTAAAAAGCAAAACTATGTTCTTGTAATCGATGAAATCAATCGTGGCAATATCTCCAAAATCTTTGGCGAATTAATCACTCTTATTGAGCCTTCCAAACGTAAAAATGCCTCAGAAGCTCTTGAGCTTGTGCTGCCAAATTCTGGCAAGCCCTTTTCAGTTCCTGATAACTTATTTTTAATTGGCACGATGAACACCGCAGATCGCTCTTTGGCTATGATGGATACCGCTCTTCGGCGCCGTTTTGAATTTATCGAAATGATGCCACAGCCAGAATTGTTAACTGTGAATGACGGTGTCAAAGGTATTGATCTACAGAAGTTACTTCAGGTTCTTAATCAACGTATAGAAATACTCTATGACCGTGAACATACATTAGGTCACGCATTCTTTATGCCTGTCAAAGAACTAGTGGATGCTGGTGAAGAAGAACACGCGTTTTCTGTATTAGTTTCCGTTTTCCAGAATAAAATCATTCCTCTACTTGAGGAATACTTCTTTGAAGACTGGAACAAAATTCGTTTGGTTTTAGCAGACAACCAGAAAAAATATCAAGAGCTTCAGTTCGTATCTGAACAAGTTCAGAACACTCAGCAGTTAAACGATTTATTTGGCAACAACCACGAGCTGGAACAATATGGTCAGTCCATCACCAAATATACGCTAGCTGATAAAGAGACTGATGTCTGGACCAAACCGGAGTCCTATATAGGCATTTATTCAACGTTAGATAGTTCAGCCGAGTAAACGTAATGCATACGACGGTTTTCGAACATGGTTATTTAACGTCACAAGATGTCGATCAGTCCATTCAAAAAACTTCTAGAATATCTGAGAGTGCCTATAACTATCTCAAAGAGGTTTGTTTAGGTTCGGATGAGGGAAGTGTAGGAAGATGTCTGAGCTTGACCAAGCGTTATGGCTATGAGCTGATTCAGGTAAAAAACTACGTGGGTGTATTATTTACACCCACTGGTGAACATATTGAAGTTTTGCCCAAGGTTGGTATTAAAAAAGATGACTTAATGCTATCAGTAGAAGACTCACGAGAAATGCTCTTGATGATGCTTCAACATTTGGGTTCTTTTCGTCATGTGTCGACCAACCAAGCGAATATTGCGAGCAAGAAAATGCCTCTGCTAGAGGTGTTTATCAACCAGTTCTTACAAGCCGTAAATTCTTTAGTGAAGAAGGGGCTAAAAAGTGACTATGTCGCGCAGGTTGAAAACCTCAATTATAAAAAGGGTAAGCTGCTAACTGCTCAACAGGTAAAACACAATCTGGTGAATAAGCATAAGTTCTACGTTGAATACGATGAGTATCTGATTAACAGACCCGCTAACCGCTTAATTAAAACAGCACTACGAAAACTCACACGCTATGTCATGTTGGCATCCAATCAAAAACTATTAAGAGAATTGCAGTTTGCTTTCGCTGAAGTACCAGAGAGCAAATTCATCAAACAAGATATCAATGCCGTTAAGTTAGACCGCGGAATGCTTGATTACCACGTTCCTCTAGCGTGGGCAAAGCTGATCCTGGAAGGATTTTCTCCATTGAGCATGAAAGGAGAGCACGGCGCTTTATCTTTGTTATTTCCAATGGAAGCGGTATTTGAAAGTTATGTTGCTTCGGTTTTAAGAGGGCAATTGGTTGAAGGTGCTACCCTGACGACTCAAGCTCGTTCTGAGTATTTGGTCACTCATAACCAAAGAGAGCAGTTCTTGCTCAAACCAGATTTAATCGTGACATCCCCAGATAAAAGCAAAGTTGTCTTAGATACTAAATGGAAACTCATTGATCTTGATGAGCACAATTTTGGTCTGTCCCAATCCGACTTTTATCAAATGTATGCATACGGACAAAAGTATTTAAATGGTCGTGGAGCATTAGTGCTGATTTATCCTGCGCACGATTCTTTTATAGAACCGATAGAATATAGCTTTGATTTTAGTGACGACTTAAGGCTTTGGGTTGTGCCATTTGAACTGTGTGTGAATGGGAAGAGCCGATTGTTGTTTGGTGATAATCATGAAGTTCGTAAGCTTATAAACAACGATTAGTACGGAAAATTAATTACTGTTAAGTCAACAAAGCAGAATAAGTAAAAAATGATGATTAGAGAGCAATTTATAAATCGAATTCAAAACGTTTATGGCGAACCAACGAGAGTCACGAAAAAAATTAATGCGTGGCATATTTTTACTAAATTTGGCTTCGTTGTTGAGGTAGATTCCCCAAGAGATGGCTCATACGTCAATGTTTGGTTGCCCAAGTCTAACCTTGGAGCTCCGCTTGCTAATGTTGAGTGCACTGAATACCTGGAAGATAAAGGGCGCCACAGTAATACCTATAGTACTCCAGGGTTATCGAAGGGAGAGCCTGCGCTAAAACTGAAATTAAAAACAGTTGGTGATATCAATGCTTTTTTTGAGTATCTGGCGTTTTAATTTAAGCAGCATTCTATAACTATTTATACTTAACAATATAGCGATTACAGATATGAACACGTCTATTCTAGGTACATCACAATCAGTTTCTCAATGGTTAAATGGTTTCTTAAACAGTCGTAGTGTCAAAAGAGACTCTGGTCGTCCTCTGTATCAATACCATATGACTAACGACGAGTATTTATCCCTTCGTAGAACTCTTTCCTCTAGCTTTAGATTTGAGGTTAAAAATACTTTTACGAAAGAATGGTGTGGTGCATTCGTTCTATATTGTTCTGAGTGGTTTCGCAGGGAGTATAGTGGTGATTGGAGCTGGCAGCCGATTTTTGAATCTCTTTCTTTTGAACTCTCTCCACTACAACGAAGTGAAATAGTACCCAGAGGTTTGTCTATTTACTGGGGAAAACCGGTTGCGAAATTCAACTCAAATATTTCAGACTACCTTGGTTCTATCTTTCTTGAAGGTGGGTTACCTTCAAATTTGCTATCCAGTGATTCAAATAATTATCAGAATGCATTTTTCGCGGTATTTGAACGTTATCAAGAGGCGAAAGACCTAGGTACTATAGCTATTGAGAGGCTCATTAGGTCCAGGATTACTGTTTTACCGATGACACTGCAAAGTGACGAGTCTGTATGTCTTATCGCTAGTATGGCTGAAAAGCTCGATACATTGGTGTATCAATTTTCTTTAGATAGGCAGCAAGATCCAGCCAAGTACTTAGACGAACAGTATTCCCGTTGGCGAGAAAGCTTTCCTCTACCCCTGGAAAGTACAGTTGGAACTGCATTTTTGAACCAATTGCTTTCTACAGCGACGAAAGAAGTAAGGAAAGTCACAACTACCAAGAGAAAACTTGCATGTAACCATTATCTTTCTTTTGTTAATCAAGCAGTTTATACAGAAGTTACGCTTCCTTCGACATACACTTTTGAATTATCTAAAAAGCAACTGCAAACCAGTCGAGTTGAGTTAGCTATTTTTGAAGGGGATCAACAAATTGCTGCCCTCGGCACTGGCTTTGCTCAATTTGAAGATAACTTAACGTTAATTCGTTTTAGAAACTCTTCTGTACAGGTTCGTCGAATAGAATCTGGTAGTGAATTATATGTCGCTGTAATGCAAGCTGGATGCACACTAGCTGAAGTTCGGTTGCCGTCCAGCTCTATAGATATTGGCGAGTCACCAATTTCTTTACTAGATAAAGACGACAAGTGGCAAATTTTAGGTCAGTCATCCCTCATAACTAAACACAGAAAAATTGGCATATTAGTACCTCAACATACTGCGTTTAATATGGGATTTGGGTACTTAGAAGATTCAGAGCTTAGTTTTAGTGGCTTAGCGCTCAAATATCTAGACGGTAGGTGTGAGTTAACCGTCAACGATACAGAAAGGTACGTTATAGCCACTAATGATAATAGTATTCATGCATCGGATCTCATCCTTAAAGGCGAGCAATTACCATGGCGAACTGTACCAGCACTTGTATTTAAAGGTGTACCCAAAGTCGAAAGATATTCGAATGAACTTTCACTAGATGATCATGAAGATGTGTCGACTTATTTGAATGGTTCAGTTATTGGTTCGCTATGCCAATCAGAACTCAATGGTCGTCAACTCCTTACTGCGAAAACATCAAGCGGAATTATTTTGCTGAGAAAGCGTATTGGCATACTACCAAAGGATTTTGAAATTGAGTTGGTTAATGGTGAAACGCCTATCCAAGGCATTATCAGGGTAAAAACGAATTCGCCGTGCACCTGGGATGTTATTTCTGAAGATGTACAGGTTACAAACTCATATAAATCTGAGGGTTTGAAAGAGATCTTGCTTGATTCTATTGGTAAAACACCTGCTTCAATCACTATTTCAATTCGCGCAAATATACTTTCTGACCCCATTTTGATTGAGGTTCCTTTCCCCGCGCGAGGAGCTATTGCATATAACCGCGATGGTAAATTGTTAGCAAGTCGGTTAACTGTAAATGACTTACTAGGTAGTCGTTTACATCTATTCTCGACTCAAGGGATTCCAGCTAATTTCCAGATTGAAGCTGTTATCAAAACGATGGGACAAGGAAACAGCAAAACACCTTATTTTCAATGGAATTATAAGGTTACAGACAAACCATTAGAAGTCAGTCTATATGGTCTAAAAGATGCCATTTTAGAACTTCTTTCGTTAACAGATCTGCTAGACGGTGAAGTGGAACTATGTGTAAAAGGTCCGGGTAAAACGCTTAACTTTATCATCAATCACTATTCGACGATGCTTGAGCATGAGCGTTCGACAAATACTGTTTTTTTACGCTCAACTGCTTTATCGAATGCCGAATGCGTTAAGCCTGTTCTTATGTCTTTATCTGATCCAGAGCAGAAGCCTTTCGCATTGGTAAGTCGTCAGACTGAAGGTATTGCTATTGGTGAATATGAACTTCCATCGTTTATTGAAACGGATGGACCTTGGTTAATCGTTCCAGATGTAACTTCAGAAGTAGCGTTTAGGGCAAAGTTTTTCCCAGGCTCAAGGGCAGAAACTACTGACGATGAAGTGCAGAGTTTGCAAAAGGCAGCAAAACTTTTTCATCCGCAACATAATCCGGGTGTGATTTCTGATGTCCTATTGCAGATGAGTTCGGATTTGACTCACAGTGGGTGGACCTATTTAAGAGATACATATAAGAATTATGGTCATTTACCTCTTTCAACATTTGAAGTTTGGCGTCATTTGGTTAGAAATCCAGAAGCTCTCGCGGTTGCCGTTTTTGCTTTTGATATTGATGAAAAGTTCATTTCTCATATAGAGAGTGAATTTTCAGTGTTTTGGGAATTTATATCTTTGGAATACTGGAAGCATGCTGCTTCGATTATGAAAGACGCGCTGAAAAATATTGGATTATCTGATGAGATACTTAAGCCAATGATTCAGAAAAATATTGAAAAGTTAGGCCTGACAATACCAGCGTTTGCGAACTCGGTTGTTAGCTACCTGATAAATAGTGGGATGCAGCCACGAATTCCGCTTGAATATATGCTGCAGACTTCGGAGATTTGGTTCCAGGAATTGTTACATCAGCATAGTGAAGATAATCAATGGCCGACAGAATATGGAAACGAGCTAAAGCAGTGGTGCAATAATTTACAGCTACTACCATGTGAGTTAAAGGTCAATGTTAACTTCCAGGCTGGTGTTGTTTATCTGCCTCTATTTGCCGCAGCAATGGCTTCGGGATTAATACCTGCGGTAATCGCTGACAACTTGCCTAAAGATGCAATTTTCCACTTACGTAAACTTCGAGATTTTGATCGTGAATGGTTTGAACCTATGTATAGCGTTTTCATTAACTACTTCGCACATCAAGCTAAATAAGGATTAGTCCATGACACGTTATTTTTCTGACTTAGTTGAACAATCAGTAGCAAGAGCAAAAGAATCAACATTGAGTGTGTTGGGAATTACTAATCCTGAGTTAAGAGAGCATTTAAGTAACTTGATGGGAGAAAACTGTGGTGAACAAAACGCATTTTTAGCTCCACCTTTGTTTGAACACACATTTGGTTGGGAGTCTGCTGAACCTAAGATTTCGGACTTAAAAGGTGATTTACTTTCGGAAGCTGTTATTAATGCACTCGATAACAAAGAGAACGGTCGCTATCGATTTGAAGCAAAATTCCAACCATTCAAGCATCAGTTAGAAGCCTGGAAGACGTTACTTGATAATGAAGCTAAATCGGTGGTAGTAACCTCTGGTACGGGCTCTGGTAAGACGGAGTGTTTTATGGTGCCCGTTTTGGAAGACTTGTACCGTGAATATCGTCAGCTAAATATGCCTCTAGTCGGTGTAAGAGCACTATTTTTGTACCCATTAAATGCATTGATTAATTCTCAGCAAGAGCGTTTAAATGCCTGGACTCAACACTTTGGTAAAGGTATTCGATACTGTCTTTACAATGGCAACACCGAAAACAGTGAAAAGAAAAAGCGTAAAGCTCAAGAGCAAAGACCCAATGAAGTGTTGACTCGAGAATTAATGCGTAAAGAGCCTGCGCCAATCTTGGTTACGAATGGAACTATGCTTGAGTACATGTTGGTGAGACAAATCGATTCACCAATAATTGAAATTTCCAAACAAGAAAAATCATTACGCTGGATCGTTCTTGATGAAGCTCATACCTATGTTGGTTCTCAAGCTGCAGAGTTATCTTTACAACTTCGCCGAGTATTACAAGCATTTGGTGTTGAGGCCCAAAATGTTCGATTTGTTGCAACGTCTGCAACTATTGCTGGTGATGAAGCCACTGAACAATTAAAGCGCTATTTATCTGATTTAGCTGGCGTTTCACCGAGTCAGATTAAGGTGATTGGTGGGAGACGAGTTATTCCGGAATTAGATTTTTGTGAAGAGAAAAATTTAACTTTAGATGAGCTTGAATCTATAGAACCATTAGGTGAGGAAGGGCAGAAAGCTAAGATAAATGACCCTGATATCTCGTTGAATAGATATGAAGCGCTTAAAGCTTCAACTTATGCCCGAGTACTTCGAGATATTATCGTAAATAGTAAAGCACCTTTAACTCTTGACGAGATAAATACTCGTTCAGCTATACGGATGAATAAATCTGTTATTCCTCAAAGTGAATTACTGCGCTGGTTAGACTTAATGACGGGGACTAAGCCTAACTTAAAATCTGAGGCATTTCTTAAATTAAGGGCTCATTTCTTTCAACGAATGACTAATGGTTTATGGAGTTGTATCAACAAAGATTGTGAATGTAAAAAAGGCACTCCTTTAGAGCATAATTGGCCATTTGGGTACGTATATTCTGTTAAAAGACAGATGTGTGATTGTGAAGCGCCGGTATTGGAGTTGAGTTTCTGCTTGGAGTGCAATGAACCACATTTAATGGGAAGAGACAAAGGTGGATTTTTAACTCAATGGAATAGCAATAGTAGTGATGAGTTTTCCCTTCAACATGAATTAAATGACGAAGATGGAGATTTGGATGTTCAACAGTTAGATACGAACTCTCATTATCCAGAAATATATGCAGCACACCTAGATAATGACGGTTTTTATTCGTCAATGAATATTGGTAAAGACGGTGTAATTTGCTCTCTTGAGGCTAACGGATATGAGCTAACTGTCCTTAATGTTCCTCAGAAACAGACTTGTAGTGGTTGTGGCTTTGATGGCTATAACGGTAGCTCACCGTTTAGAAGGGCTATGTTAGGGGCACCTTTTTATATTGCGAATGTGGTTCCTACGTTGCTTGAGTTCTGCCCAGATTTCGATGGGCAAGGTCCAGAAGGACCTCAATCTTTACCTGCTCGTGGTCGAAGGTTAATTACCTTTACAGATAGCCGACAGGGTACAGCACGGTTATCTGTTCGCATGCAGCAAGAGGCAGAACGCTCAAAATTAAGAGGCTCTGTAGTCGAGATCTTGCGTGAAAAGCAATTGGATCAGCCTGAAAGTATTAATCAACCGATAGAAGGCGTATCGGTAGCGGATCTACTGGCACAGGCTGGTGGATTACGTGCTTTGGGTATGGCTGATATGGCTAGTGAACTGGAAGCTAAAGCGAAAGCAATAGAGTCAGGTGCCCCGTAAACCCAGCTAGCGGCTATGAGTTGGAATGAAATGGTTACTGCACTAGCGAAAAAGAGTGATTTTAAAGGTGCTATGATTCTCTACAATCAATATCTATCCCCTGAAATCTTTAATCAGCAGGTTGATGGCAGCTCTAAACTTGCTGACATGCTTCTATTCAGGGAGTTTGCTAGAAGACCGAAAAGACAGAATAACTCAGAGACCCAGGGACTTGTAAAGTTGGGTTACACAGGGTTAGAAAAGATCAAACAGTGTCCGGAACATTGGGAAAATAATGGATTTACGCTTGATGATTGGCGTGACTTTATAAAAGTATCACTGGATTTCTTTGTTCGCGAAAACAACTATCTTCGTTTGGAAGAAGGTGGCTGGCTTAAATGGGTCGGAAGCAAATTTGCATCTAAAACTCTTCGAAACCCACTTTCTCAAGAGGAAGATGAAGGTCGTGTTAAAAAATGGCCTCAGATTCGTTCTGGAAATTATAATCGATTAGCTAAGTTACTGATTATCGCATCGAACATTGATGTTAATGCTGCTTATGGGAAAGATATTATCAATAGTTGGTTGGATGCAGCTTGGCATGAGTTAACAGATAATTCTCGCATCCTTTCAGTAGATAATAATCAGTTCGCACTAGAGCGAGCTAAAATTACTTTTTCGTTTGTAGATAAAGTTTCTATTTGTCCTGTAACGAATAAATTAATTGATACAACTTTTAAAGGATTCACACCTTATTTACCTCGTAAGGTCGATGATGCTAAGAAATATCAATGTACAGTAATCGATTTTCCTAGTATTTGGCATCTAGAGGCTAAGCAGCTTGATTATCAAAAGGGTCTAAGCTCCGTACGCAAACAAGTTGAAAATGATTCTAAAGTAACAGCGTTGAGATCGCGTAACCTTTGGACAGATATAAATGATAGGGCTGTTGAAGGCGGGTTTTATTATCGAACCGCTGAGCACTCTGCACAGCAAAGTTCAGAACGTTTAAATCAGTACGAAGACATGTTTAAGGCAGGTAAAATAAACGTACTGAACTGTTCAACAACAATGGAGATGGGGGTCGACATCGGTGGCATTTCTGCGGTTGTAATGAACAACGTACCTCCACATCCAGCTAACTACTTGCAGCGGGCTGGTCGAGCGGGGCGTAGTAAGGAATCTAGAGCAATTTCATATACGTTATGCAAGGGAAATCCTCATGACCAACAAGTATTTAATAGCCCTAAATGGCCTTTTGTTACACAAATTCCTGCGCCTTATGTGGCATTCAATTCAGAACGTTTAATACAACGTCACGTCAACTCGTTACTTCTTTCGGTATTTTTGAGGCATTGTGTTGGTCGTACAGCTACAGAAAAAACATCATTGAATTTGGAGTGGTTTTACTTACCTGAATCCAATTCAGTATCTGATGATTTTCTGGCTTGGCTGCAGAGTGACAGTCAACGTTGGGATAACGATATTATTTCGTTGGTTAGAGGTACCGTCCTTGCTGATATTCCACCGCATGTTCTTAGAGGACGTACGTTGGACGTTATCAAAGATTTGAAAGATAAATGGTTTAGCGAATATAACTATTTAGAAAGTGAGTTATCTACAGCAGAGGCTGACACGCCATATGCTTACAGGCTTAATGTGGAACAATATCGACTTGGGAAAGAATACTTATTAAGAGAACTGGCTTCTAAAGCTTTCTTACCTGGCTACGGATTCCCTACTGATGTCGTAAATTTTGACAACAACAATATTGAAGATTTTATTCGAGAGAAAAAAGGTAAAGACCAGAAAAAAGATGAGCGAGAGGACAACGTATCGCGCTTTCGAGGGCTGCCAAGCCGTAACTTAGCTGTTGCGATTCGCGAGTACGCTCCTGGTTCTGAAATTGTGCTGGATGGCCGTGTGTTCCGATCTGGTGGTGTTGCGCTTCATTGGCATAATGTCTCTGGTGTTGGTAAAAATGAAGCTCAGAAATTTGATTTGGCATGGCGATGTGATTGCTGTGGTCAAACTGGTTACGAGACGTCAGCTTCTGTATCAAATAAGACTTGTACTAATCCTGAGTGTAGTGCTCAGATTAAGCAGAAGCATATCAGGCAAGTCTTGCAACCAACTGGCTTTGCGACAGATTTTTATCATTCGCCTTCAAATGATATTTCAACACAGAAATTTATCCCTGTGGAAGATGCCTGGGTATCCACGGGTAACGCAAAACCAATTAGCTTGCCCAATGAAAAAATGGGGTACATGATTTCAACTTCAGAGGGGACGGTTTTCAATCATACATCTGGAGAAAACGGCAAAGGTTATGCGCTTTGCATGACTTGTGGTCGAGCTGAATCACTGGATAAGAATGGAGATTACCCTAATGCGTTAAATCCAAGTAAAGCACATCAGCCGCTTAAAGCTGTAAAGAAAGATAAGTATGGTGATAAAACAGTCGATTGTGATGGTTCTGGAACGTTGATGAAAGGGATTCATCTGGGCTGTCATTCAAAAACAGATGTATTTGAACTGGTCTTAAAACATCCTGTTCGTAATGAATATATCTCAGATGACAGTGACGGTAGAGTAATTGCGACAACGCTTGCTGTTGCTCTCCGATCGGCGTTAGCAAAAGAGTTAGGTATTGCCACCTCTGAACTTGGATACTCTGTTCGACCTGCGATCGTTGGTGGGAGCGCTCCAGCGATGGTTATTCAAATTTATGACGTTATTGCTGGTGGCGCTGGCTTTGCTAGTTCAGCTAACTATCATATTCAAAGTTTATTGACCGAAATGGTGAAAAATCTAAGCTGCGATAAATGTGTTAATGGGTGTAGTGATTGTCTGTTGGACTCAGATACTCGTCACGATATTGACTTGATTGATAGCGAGCCTGCTAGAGATTGGTTAGGTTCGGACTTTTTGTTGTTTAACTCTGTTCCTGAAGAGTTGAAGCAGTTTACTGGTGGGCAATATCAACCAGCATCAGTATCAGCGGTTATAAGAAACCAAATAAACCATGGAGCTCGAAACTTAACAGTTTGGCTGAATGAAGATGAATCTGAGTGGGATTTGACACACCCTAATTTCAAACGAGCTTTAATTACTTATATAACCTCAGATAATCTTGATGTAACAATTCTCCTGCCTAGAGAAGCGATAGACCAAGATACTAGGGAAGAACTTTGGGCGCTTCAGAAACTCGGAGCTCGGGTAGCAGTAGGCGCAAATAGGAATTCGCAAATAGCAGCTCAGTTTAGGAATGAAGCAGAAGTTATCACTATTGCTTGTTCTGAGCGTCGTAATACTTGTCCAGGTGTCGATTGGCATTGTGCTGACGGAATCGTAATCTTATCTAAAGAAGAACCTTTACAAGAAGCTAAAGTTATTAATATTTCTCTTGAAA
This sequence comes from Vibrio sp. C8, assembly GCF_054051265.1. Lineage (NCBI taxonomy): Bacteria > Pseudomonadati > Pseudomonadota > Gammaproteobacteria > Vibrionales > Vibrionaceae > Vibrio > Vibrio sp. C8. The sequence continues at coordinate 141,773 of NZ_JBPAOE010000049.1, read as the reverse complement.
GTCTTGAAAGTCTTGAAAGTCTTGAAAGTCTTGAAAGTCATGATAGTCAACAATCCATTTCGCTGAATAACTCATTAGAAGTTGTTGATGGGCTCAACGGAAAGTTAAATAGTTTCGGTTCTGCGTTCTGGAAGACTATTTTTGAATCTAAACCAGAGCTGATGGATTTTCTTTCCTCGGAACAAATTGAATCTGTGAAGTACAGTGACCGCTATATTCAAAGTCCATCTTCAATGCTGATGATCTCCCAGTTGATAGCATTTATCTGTAATGGTAGTCAGTCGATAAACTCGGTGGTGATCGAAACTCTGTACCATGAAAAGCAAACAATGGGCAGTTTGTTACATCATGACTGGCAAGACCATGATGAGTTTATTGAAGCGTATAAAACATGGATTGAACTTAAGACATCAATCAGACCACATGTTATTTGCCATGAAAGACGAAGCGACATAGCTCATAGAAGGCTGTTGACACTTAATTTAGCTTCAGGGAAAGAACTTAGATTTAAGTTTGACCAAGGGGTTGGCTATTGGCAGATCAGCGAGGAAAACTCTAGGTTCTCTACAGTTAAATATAATTTCAATTCCGACCTTGGGCCGCAATTAGCAGCATTACAAGCGATAGAGGATAAGTTGCTGGTTAAAAATAGCGAGGCTTGGTCTACTGACATTAGTTATCAGGTTAGGTAGAAAAGTTTTAGTATGAGTTGGAGCCCCAAGTATTTATTTACTTGGGGCTTATACTGAATAGCTAAGATACTGATTTAATATCAAATAGATAAAAGTAGTGATAACAATGCTCAACCAATACCTAACTAAAATAGAACAAGGTAAACCCATCAACCTTGATTGTTTTATTGCGTGTTTGCCGTATTCCGATACTCAGCAATGGCGACAAGTCTACAAGGCTGTACGGAAACGAGGCGGATATCAACTAACGATCATTGATGAACAAGCGCATCAGGCTCTGTATAAGCCGTTTATGCAGGACAGGGTAAGTGCAGCAAAGTATGGTCGTTCTCATGATGTCACCACTAGCTTTTCTCACATTTTAGTTTTGAACCAGCATTGCTCATCTGGTATTCCATTTGTGGTTCTTTCTGATGCTAGCGGTTTTAAAACAAAAGGGCAGTTGTGTGGCAAGCAAGCAGTGATTGTCGAAAACGTTGAAAATTTTTATTGTTATAAGGCGTTTCTGGCAGCTATTGAGCAACATGGTTTAATAGCTAATTGCGATATTTTGTTGGGTGCCGGTAATCAAATTTGCGATCAGCTTAATCTTCCATTTCTCTCGAAATATGATGTTATTTACTGCGCTCAAGATTTGGATTTGGGCGGTTTAGCTATCTATCAAACATTAAAGAAAGCATTGCCGCAGTGTCAGTGGTTGTCTCCACCTGATTGGGAGTTGCATCGAGATAAATTTAATCTTAAACCTAAAACTTCAGACCATTTAGCGAAGGCTTTAAAACTTGCTCGGGAATTGGGGCTTACACAAGAAGCGAAGTTAATGAATCAAACACGTGCATTTTTAGAACAGGAATCTTTCTTGTCAGTTGAAAATTAGGAATCGAAATGGATAATCACGCAATCGATAATTTACTTATCAGCATATCCCGTTTAGTTGCAGTTGACTCAGCAGGTGTGGCTATTGCTGAGATTGACCTTAGAGAAGGAGGAATATTGATAGGTGGGGGTAATATCGGTAAAACATCACTTCTTAACGCCATTCGCCTGTTTTTACTTCCTGAAGAGAATTTCAAAAGTTCCTCTAAAAAGTTTGGTTTCTCCGATAAAGAGGGCAAATTTTTCTCTGATGACGAGAGTTTTGAACACTACTTTCCAAGTAACAGCAGTTTCTTAATCCTTGAATGCGACAACTATTTGGGCGGGCGCTTGCCTCACTGCCAGATTTTATACCGTGGAAACACCGATAAACTCGATTATCGTCGTATGTTTACTTCGCTTCGTTATGAGCAAATACGCCACCTGTTCTGGGATGCCAACGCTGGAGAAGATGGTATCGGCGGGCGAGTTGATGGATTAAGCCCAACCAAAGTCACTGAGTTCCTGAAGAGAGAAGATAAGTACTTTAAAACCTTAGTGCGTTCGTCCGCGATTAAAGAAGTGATTTACGCTAACCAATTGCTCGATGTTGATACGATGCGGTTTTGTCTTTTTCCTCTTAGTACCACCGACGATGCCAATGTTGATGCTTTCCGTGCTTTAGTTCGTTTGCTGTTTGATATGAAAACAGGGTCCGATACCGTTCGTGTTGCTGTTGCGAATATTATTGAAACTCAGAAAAAAGAGCGTAAAGATGAACTGAATTTCGACATTGATGCTTTCATTGAACACAACGATACGCTAGCCCGGCGTGAACGTTTGCTAAAAAATATCGAAAGTCTTCGCCCTGAATTTGAAAAACTTTCTGCAAGTTATGAAGAGTTAACAAAAAACAAGAATGCTGAACAAGAGCTGATGCAATTTGCCATGATGTCGCAAACGAAATTTGATCAGCAAAGTAAAGAGTTTGGGATTGAAGAGACCCAATTAGCATTACTGGATAAGCGTGTTCGTGCGAGTGCTGCTGAATGTCGTCAAATAGAAAGTGATCAGAAGACTCTGCTAGGTGACCATCGCACTTTGCTACGGCAGCAGAGCAAGTTTGATGATTTGGTGCAAAAAACGCAGTTACTGATTAATCAGTATGATGAAGACGATACTTTAGAGATCATTATTGAGGGTCACCGTGGGCATTTGGCGGAAAAAGAGCATGAACTTGAACTGAAAGAGAATGCAGAACAGCGTCAACAAGAATTGCTGACGCTTGAGCAGGAGATCGAAAAGTTTGAGGGAATAGCAAAGCGTTATCAGGCGTCAGTAGATAATCAGCAGTTTAAATTGTTTAACCAATTAGCTGAACCTGTGTGGTTGAAATTGGCCGCTCTGAATATGGATGTTGCGGAATCTAATCTTGGTAGGGTGTTGTCTTCTGCTGAAGATCAGGCAATCAGTGCTTTTACCGATCTTATAACTTTAGATGATAGTGGTCGCTATCAACTGTTTGGTGTCCAACTTGATGCGATATCTCTGGATACAAGAGAATCAGATCAAATCCGCTTAGCTAAGGTACTTGCGGTTCTGGATAGAAAGCGTAAAAAAGCGGCAGAAATCACGGCCATGGATAAAGAGAATCGTTTTGAACAAGTTAAAAATATTACAGCGTTAAAAACTGAAATTGGTCGAACTAGATCTGAAATAGAATTGCTCTTGGCATCGAATAGTAACTCTCAGCAGTTACAGACTCTAAATCAGGAGCTTGAAGAAGTTGAAAACAAGCAACAAGAGCTGGTTAAGAAACTCGATACTCAAAATGAACTGTTGACTCTGGAAAGACAAAAGCACGATGAGCAGACAGATAAAGTGAGTGAGATGAAATCTCAGCTTGGCAATTTAAACCAGTGTTTAGTTTCAGCAAAAGCTCAATTGGAAGCCAATGGTTTAGCGTCCAGTAATTTTACAGTGATGCCCAATCCATCGTTACTGCTGAACGAAGACAATTTGCATCAGTTGATTGGTAACTTGCAAAAAAAGCGTTCTGCCAGAACAGATATTGTTAATCGACTTCAGGACTTCGTCCGAAATCAGGTTCTGGAGAATGATGATCAATTAATGCGTTCGTTTGTTGATGATGAACTGTTAACTCATGCGTTTGAACAGCTTCAATCCCGTTATCAGGGTTTGGAGGGGGAGTTTGATATTCTGCGTAAAAACTTCGTTGAGCATAAACATTCGATTCATAGCATTATTAACGAGTTGAAAAATAACCGGGAGATGGTTCGTCAGTTTGAGCAGAGTATTAACCGGGCATTTGCCGGAGTCTCTATTAATGATTTAACTCAGGTCGAAGCGTCAATTAAGGTCGAAGCCCGTTTTAGTGATTTAGTCGGGGAAATCGAACATTTAGACACTCACTCAGACCAAAAAGCTTCTGATCAGTTTATAGAACGGTTAAAAGCGTTCAGTCAGAAGTTCTTCCCGGATGGGAAAGCTGCGTTACTGACTATGGAACAGATTGTGGCAGGTATTGCGTATCGGGTGAAAAAGCAGGGACAAAATAGCTGGGAGAGTAAGTCGCAATCAACTTCAACCATTATGCTGATAAATCTTAAGCTGGTGGAGATTTTACTTGGTCGTTTAAGAAATAAAGCGTGTACAACCCAATTCCCCCTGATTATTGATGAAGGCGCATCCGTTGACAGCTCTCAGTTTGATTGGTTACTACCAAGTCTTAAGCAAGCTGGCTTTAGAGTGCTCAGTGCTTCAACGAATTCTGCGTCAAGTGAGATCATTTTTAAGTTTGGTCAGCATTTCAGGTTAGATGCCATGAGAACGGCTACACCTTATCATCCAGCACGCACTATCGCTTTCACCGGTATGCCTGATAGTTTTGTTGTGAAGGGCAGTGCGATGGACAGAGAACAACTGGATATGTTTGGAGATGCCGATGAGTGAGCAAAGGCTGCTGACGATCCCAACATTTTCCATCATGCTTGAGCATCACTCAATCATGAGGGACGTTATTCGCGAGATGGATAGCAACGGTGAGCCCTATGTTCGTGAAGCTCGGTTTGTTGCTCGGTTACATCGTTATATGCAGGATCAAAGCAGGGAAAAACGCCAGCAACTACGAACCGCATTTTCAACAGATAATATGCTCGCGGCTCATATCTTAGTGGATAAAGATGAGTTCGGTGGTGAGAGCCGATTGATCTTCGATCGTTCTGTCATAGGCTTGTTTCGTCTGTTTGACAAAAGCCTGTTTCAGGACCTGACAGATGTGGCACTAAAGACTCAATTGGGCGGAATACGTTTGTTGTTGGAACAAATTCACTCAGGTTCCATGTTGTTCAGCGATGAAGATCTGGATTACAAAGAGCTGATGGATGAGCTGTTTCACCGCCTTAGTGAATTGCTGAATAAAATACGTCTTAACTTGGTAAAAATGCAGACGATCAACCAGGAACTGAGCGAAGCCAGTGAGCTGGCGACAAAAGCGGATAATCCTCAGTCATTTTCCATACTTCAGAGAGAATCTATCAGCAAGATTTCTCATTTGCTTTCACGTCATATTTTACCTACCAGACAATTTCTTGATGAGAAAAGTAGATTGAATGACGGGCCAAACTTATTTGAATGTCTACAAAAGTTACGGGAGAGGTTTGAGTTCCATCAGGATCACCAACGAGCAATGGCGATGCTGAGATATGAGGTGAGCTTTAATAGTTTTCATAACCAGATCAGTAAGGTTTCACATTCGGTTGACCAGTTTTTAGCTCGTTCGAAAAAGCGTCTTAAACAGTTTAATGCTATTGAATCTGCGTTTGGGGAACTGACCAAAGCGTTAGAAGCGACTCGTTATAATCTCAAGCGTAGTCTGATTGATGGAGAATTTGCACGTAACAACGGAGCATTTTTAGGTTTGATGCAGCAAGCAAGGCCAAAAGTGTTACGTATTAGTAGTTCAGAAGCGTATTTGAATAATGTCGTCAGTGATATTGAAGCCAGAGTTGCCGACCAAAATTTATTACAGCAGAACCGATATGTGAAATTAGCTAGTTCGAAAGATGATTCTACCCAATTACGCCTGCAGCGTGCCGAACAGATATATAAGCTGATAAAGAAGATGCAGATGGCAGAGTATCTGGATCTTACTTTGGCGTTGCACCGTAGATTAAAAGACAACCTCGAAGGGTATCGATTTATCGACTTGTTAGAAGGTATTAATTTTGTAATGCGTAACGACGCTTTGTTGGATGGACACGTAATTAACACGACTAATTATCGTAACCGCGTATCTCAAGATGAGATGGTCTATTTATACCGTAAAATACGAACGGAGAGAGTGGAGCAATGACAACGGCTTTTTCACAAATAAACATGGCGAGAAGCCAACAGATATATGCCACTTTTGTTAACGGTAGGGTGCTCACTAAACAGGTATACGATATCCATCAACAGCAGTTCCTAGACAGCCCACTGTATACAGAAATCTATAATCATCTGGAGCATTTCACCCAGCTATATCTACATATTGGATATGCCCTGAACTTCAATGTTGAAGGCGAGTTCTTCTATATCAGTCGTAGTGATGATGAAGAAGACGCGGATGTTAATGCCACCAAGATTCAGGCGATGCTGTTGATTATCTCTCGTTACTGGGTCGATAAAGGCTATGACCTCGACGATTTGGCTACTCCTGTTATTGGGTTAGGACGTACTGCTCTCGATGAAATTGCTGAACAGGCGAATTACAACGATATTCGCCAGGCGCTTGGTATTGAAACATGGGATAAAGCGATTAGTTATCTGGCAGATCGCAATTTTCTCTATCAATGTGGTGACAGACACTATGTACTAAGTTCTGCTGGGATGCACTTTTTAAATCGTCATGTAGAAAAGTATTCTGAGCAGCAATACCAGTAACAAAGCCCTAATTAATCGTGGTTCAATCACTTTTGGGATTGATGTGGAAACTATAAGCGAATGGAAGCAAAGCAAGCAGAACAAACTTACGGGGCTAGGTATGCCCAAAACTCAGTGAGTTGTTTAATAATTGCTCAATTTTAGAAATCTTCGCTTTCCATTGGAATTACGCAACAAATCCGCTCATGTAATGAAAGCAGCTGTAGAGCTGGTCATAGAAAATGGTTCCACTAATCCATCAGCTATGATCTGATGGACTACTACAATCAGCAACAGCATCATCAAGCAAATGATGGGCTGTCTCCAGTAAATACTGAAAATCGGCTTAAATCCGTGTCCGGAATTTGTTGACCACTACAGGTAAACAGTTTCTATGAAGGATTGTTTATCATCACATAGGTCATGTACATTAAATATACTAATAAATGAGTTGAATATTTTTCATTGTGCCTTTTTTTAAATATTCGGATTCGATAGGACTTACCAGTTCAAGGCGAATAGAACCTTTCACTGTTCTACCTTTTAGTGAGCCTCTTTTTTCTTCGACAGTTTTCACTCCTTTCAAGGATTCTTGCCATTGTGACTTTAGCGTACTGTTGTTTATGTAGAGTTTTACCGCTCTCCAGTGTGCAAGAGGAATGGCGAAGTGAAATGTCTCGATAAACTGCCGTAACATTTCAGGAGAGTTAAAAGTAACACCGGATTTACTTACTGAGGTGTGAGTAAGGCAGTAAATGATCATCTGTTGTATTGAATGTCTTTTCTCTTCGTCTTTGTATTCAATACGTAGTTTCTCGATTATTCCGTCAACATATTTCAACTCTTTTTGATTTTTTAATTTCCCTGGCAATAAAGCTTTTTCTCGCTGAGATGAAAAGTGTCTTGAAGACTGCTTATTATTGGTATTTGTAGTTAGAGATTTTAAGTAGTAGCCATTTGTTAATGTCTGTCTGTTCAAGACAGTAACGATAACTGATGTCTTTAATGTTTTCGCCCAACGAGATAGCTTCTATCGTTTGATAACAAATATTGAGATTGATAAGTTTTTGTACTGGGAGTTTCAATGGAGCCATCGTCGATAAAGTAGTGAGATCTGGTTTTATCTCAACACAATCTAGCGATGATAGTACAAACGAATAGCAATCAATATATGTTACTGTGTGCTTTAATTTGTTGAGTTTTTGGAAATCCCGTCTTGTTGATAGGCTGAGTTTTTCCGCATGCGTTCGAGAAATAGAGGATTGTTCATTTTCTACCAATTTTGATGAGAGCAAGTCACTAAGATGAAAGTAATGTTCAAATGTGACTTTAGGTGTTTCGTGTCCGGCAAAAGCAGCAATTTCCCAGTACCAACTGCATTTTATTGCGTGCTTTGCCATTTCAAATTTTCCATCTCGCCTATGCTTTAAAACAACTATGCTTTTAAAGAACCATGCTTTCAAACAAATTAGCTCTGTTCATTGATTGGCATTGATGAATGTTTTACGTCTTTTCGAGGTTTAACGAAGCTGCCAATAACAAATGCACACAGTCCAGTAATCATCGTAGGTACGATGGGATGAACGCCGGCCATATCCGGTTTGATCATAATTAAGCTAATGTAAACCCCAAGCCCAATGACCATCGAAGATAACGCGCCAAATGCGGATGATTTAGACCAATATAATCCGAATACTAAAGGCCACAAAAATACTGCTTGTAAACCTCCAAGAGCAACGAGGTTTAACCAGATAATCATGTCAGGCGGATTTGTTGCTGCGACAAAGACTAAGCTGGCGAAGATACCTGTAGTCCAAAGGGAAATTCTACTTAACTTACGGTCGGCATTATTTTCTTTAACGATTTGAGGATTAATGTAGTTGATATAGAGATCCTTAAGCAGGGTTGAAGAAGCCTGTATCAACTGTGAATCAATGGTCGACATAATGGCTGCCATAGGGCCGGCAAGAAAAACGCCAGCAAGCATAGGTGGAAGAACAGTCATCATTAGTGTTGGCATAATTTGATCAGGGCTGGCGACTTCCGGTACGAGTGCTCTTCCCAAAGCGCCTGTCAGGTGGGTTCCAAACATCAATAGGCCAATCATGACAGTGCTAATCACCATACCTTTATGTAACGATGTACTGTCTTTGTAAGACATGCATCTTACGGCAGCTTGAGGTAGTCCGATAACACCAAAACAGACGAGAACCCAAAAGCTCAAAATAAATGGCTGGCTAAGGAAATGATCTGGCCCATATGGTGAGACCAGTGCCGGATCGATATCGTGAAGCTTTGTGACCAGACTTTCGAGACTTCCTCCAGCGTGAATTACACCAACCAGTAGAATGACAGTACCAATAACCATCATTACCCCTTGAATGGTGTCGGTCATTACCACTGCTCGGAAACCACCGATAGTGGTGTATATTCCGACCGTACACGCAAATATTATTAACCCATTCTGATAGCTAATCCCTAAAACGGTTTGCAGAAGTCTAGCACCGCCCACAAATTGCACCACCATAGTTCCGAAGAAAGCCAGAAGCAGTGCAAGTGAAGAGAAAATCACTACTTTACGGCTCTTATAGCGGGCATAAAGCATATCATTTATTGTGAGTGCGTTGTGGCGTCTGGCTTCTATTGCGAATTTCTTACCGAGTACGCCTAAAGTAAGCCAAGTTGCTGGCAATTGAATCATAGCCAGTAGTACCCAACCAAGCCCCATTTTATATGCGGCTCCAGGTCCACCAATAAAGCTGCTGGCACTGGCATAGGTTGCCGCAAGGGTCATGGCGAGAACAAATCCTCCCATACTTCGGCTGCCAACAAAGTATTCAGTAAGAAAATTTCCAGCCTTTTGATAACGCTGAGTCAGGAAAGCCAATGCGAAAACGGCGATCAGATAAATGAACAAAGGGAAAATAAGCTGACTATTCATGTTGGTCATCGTTATAACTATTGAGGTCAACATCCTTATATAGGTACTTAACCATTAGCGCACAAAGCGCGGTGAATATGATCGGCCCCAGAACGCAGGACAACAAAAACCATAACGGCATGCCCCAATAAAGTTGGGGTAGTTGTTGTTTACCTTGTGGAGCTGAAAAAATGTAGGCGCTACAGTACCACCAGACGAAATAACCGAAAGCGAGAAGTATTGCCCATAGGGCTTCTCGTTTGGCTTGGCGATCTAAAGCTGAATGTCTTTGCTTATCTGATTTCATAACTCACAGTTTAGCCAATCTATTGTTGTAGGCTATCTACTCTAAAAACGACTCAGCAGAAGAGTATTGGCAAGGAAAGGCAATGTAAACTGATTTAACCTATTTAAGTGACTCTATAGCTCTGTGGAGGAATGTTTGTGCAAGACTGTCTCTTTTCACGCAACGAACCGCCTCTTCGAATGTAAACCATGCAGCATGATCAATTTCATGGTTGGTGCCGGACAGATTTTCAGAATTGGCTGTGCAAAGGTAGTTACACATCAGTGTGTTTGAGACTTGGTGGTATTCACTACTCATGAAACGGTAGCATTGGATTGATAACCCCAATTCTTCTTGGATTTCTCTTATTAGTGTTGATTCAAGGTTGTCTCCCTGAGCTACATATCCGGCAACCAGAATATTGTCTTTGCGGCCATACTGCTGTATCAGCACTATTTGAGTTTGATCAGGGTTCAAAATGATAGCGCTGATAGCAGTGTTAAATGCTGGGAAACGATATTGATTACAGTGGTTACAAAAAGGAACGATTCCTTCATTGGTGCAGTCCTTTTCAGTGAGTGAGTGGCCGCAATCTTTACAAAATTTCTCTTTCATAGTTTTGTGTCTTTTTGGCGAAGTATCCATGTTTGACGAACTGTCTACAGTGCAGTTGAGAAGTTTTAACCTAGCTTTTGGTGTTACAACATTTGGTAGCAGTGAAAATGGACCATGATCGTCATTGATGTCCAGATAAGCCTATCTTACTGAAGATGTTTAAAGAGAGTAGATACAGACGTTAGCGCTTAGAACATAACAGAAAGTGACTTGTACTGTTATAAAAATGGTATATAACTATGCCTGAGGTGATAAGACAACTGAAAGTGCGCGTCTAAAATACTTATTTTAGAACTTTTACGATTTTTCCCCCTTATAGCATTAAATACTGATTTTAAAATCCCATTCTTTAGTTACTAACCTAGACAGATGAAATGACTGCGTAGAATAGCGCTTTTATTATTTGACTAGGTTTAATTCGGTATTTTTATATTTAAATAACGTGTGATAATTGTGTGTTTTTGGGCGTCCATCAAACCGATATATCAACGAGTTGTCTTTTTATGCGTGATCTAAGGCTCAATCGTGAAATATAAAAACTCGATTAAGAAAAAAGGTAATTGGCGAAAAAATTTAACATGGCAAGAATGATTGTTAATGTTAGAAATCATATTGGGATTAAGAATGTCTTCAGTAACCTTTAAGAATGTGAACAAGGTTTATTCTGGCGATACGCATATCGTTAAGGATATTAACTTGGAAATTGCGAGCGGTGAATTTGTTGTGTTTTTAGGCCCTTCGGGCTGCGGGAAATCGACCACTCTACGTATGTTATCTGGCCTAGAGGAGATCAGCTCTGGTGAGATTCTCATTGATGGTATCGTGGTGAATGATCTTAATCCCAAAGAACGCAATATTGCGATGGTATTCCAGAGCTACGCTCTTTATCCACATATGACTGTTGCTGAAAACATCGGTTTCTCACTAAAAATGGAAGGCAAAAAGAAGGTTGAGATCGAGAAAGAGGTTAACCGAGTTGCTGAAATGCTACAGCTTACTCCGTTGTTAAAGCGTAAGCCGAGAGCGCTTTCTGGTGGTCAGCGTCAACGAGTAGCGATGGGTAGAGCTATGGTTCGTACGCCTAATGTGTTCTTGTTTGATGAACCGCTATCAAACTTGGACGCTAAACTACGAAATTCAATGCGTCGAGAAATCAAGAGCTTGCATAACAAGTATTCAAAAACAACAGTTTATGTTACCCATGATCAAGTTGAAGCTATGACACTTGCAGACCGAGTCGTTATTCTGCGCGATGGTGAAATTGAGCAGGTTGGTACACCTTACGAGGTTTACCACAAACCCGCGAGTCAATTCGTCGCGAGTTTCATTGGAACTCCTACGATGAACTTGATGGAAGGTAAGTTGCAACGTGATTCGAATAGCTGGCATGTTGTATTGGGTGATCAAAAAGTCGATTTGGGTAAGTCTTTCGACGACGCTATGGATGGAAAAAACGTAACTTTGGGTATTCGTCCAACAGATATTCATGCCAACCAAAATGAAGGCAGTATCGCTCTGAATGTTTCTATAACGAACAGCGAATTACTTGGTAGCACACAACAAATTAATGCAGCAATGGCACAGCAGAAATTAATTGCAGAAGTTGAAGCGGATTTTGATTTGGATGGAAAGACGTCAATAAATTTATTTTTTGATCCAAACCGCTGTCATGTCTTCAATCAATCAGGTCATATTATTTAAGTGATAAGGTTGCTTAAGGTTTAAACTTTTTTGGCAACCTTATTTAATTTCAAGAGGTTCGTATGGAGTTGTTACTGCTTATCGATACCATGATTCACTATGATCGTGAGCTATTGAAAGGAGTAAAGTCTAAGCTCGATGAATTAAATATGAATATCAATATTCATATAGATTCAATAGAGAATGCTACCTATTTGTTATCTAGAAAGTGGCACTACGTAATTGCTGATTTTGATAAGCGTGGCTGTGATGAAATCATTTCTCAGTTGTCAGGTAAGAAGCTCATTTTTTCTAATGCTAAAGTGACAAACCCTCCAGATGGAATATTGTGTATTTACAACGACAACCAATATGTTGCTGATATCGCATTGGGATACTTTATTAATGATGAAATTCGCAATGTTTCTGTTTATTCTGATTTGAGTGATTATTACCAGTCTTGGGCTATGGAGAGAAAAAATAGCTTTTCATCACTCGCACTAAAATTGGGGTGTTGTTATTACTCCAATGCCATCGAAGCCATTACAACCTCAGAAAATAGAGTCGGTGTATTTTGCACCACAGACCGATCAGCCAGAAAATTTATACGTTACTGTATAGAAAACAATATTCCCGTACCTGATAAAGTATCAATTATTGGAACGGATTATGATGAGTTAGAGCGAGATATTTCGCCAATTCCAATTAGTTCTATAGATCTAAATCCTAAGCAACTAGGAAGAGAGTGTATTGAACTTCTGCTTAATCCTCGCCCTTCAAGTAAACAGTTAAGCTATAAAGCTAAGCAGCTTTATGTCGACAGTTCGGCTAAGTCAGCGATTGAGTCGGATAGTCTGGTAAATAATGCTCTGGTCTATATCCATAAGCATTACAGTCGCAATATTCGTGTCGCACAAATATCTGATTATTGTAAGGTTTCTAGAAAAACGCTAGACAATAAGTTTCTTGAGTTTAAAGGTGAGACGGTCCATCAGTACCTATCAAATCTACGCTTAGAGAAGTCAAAGCAGTTACTCAGGGAAACCTCTTTATCGGTAGATAGCATAGCGAGGCAATGCGGCTACTTAGGACAAAATTACCTTAATCAACTTTACCGAAAAAGCTTTGGTTATACACCGCTTGAGTATCGGGAAATATCATTGGAGTAGAGGGCAATAAAATTCAAAAAAACCAAGTATTATTACTTGGTTTTTTTATGTGATGCACGCCATAAACAGCTGATGATTTTTAAGAAAAAACCATGAAACAGTTTCGTGGAATACCCTATCTGAAGACATTAATCACAAATAGAAAATATCGTAATTACAAACTCAAATATTGGTAATTGTGACTATTGGTGAGCTGAATAATATGTTGTTAAGAAAGTTATTAATTACATATTTTGGTGGGGACATGGCATCAGTTCAATTTCGAAACTTGATTAAGAACTATGGTGATACAGAGGTTGTTAAAGGTATCAATCTTAATATTCAACATGGAGAGTTTATTGTCTTATTGGGACCATCAGGTTGTGGCAAGTCAACAACGCTGCGCATGTTGGCTGGCCTAGAGGATATAACAGACGGCGAGATCTGCATTGAAAATGAAGTCGTCAATGAACTTCACCCGATTGAGCGCAATATCGCAATGGTGTTCCAGAGTTATGCGCTTTACCCACATATGACTGTGGGAGAGAACATGGCTTTTGCACTCGAAAACTTGGGTTTCGATAAAGTAAAGCGTATGCGCATGGTTGAGGAAATCGCTGAAGTTTTGGAGCTTACGCCGCTGTTGTCTCGAAAACCTAAAGAACTTTCAGGCGGCCAACGTCAACGCGTTGCAATGGGACGCGCAATGGTTCGCAGTCCGGACGTATTCTTATTTGACGAACCACTTTCTAACTTAGACGCAAAGCTTCGTGGTCAGATGCGTTCAGAGATCAAACTGTTACACGAACGTACAAAAACCACTGTGGTATATGTCACTCATGATCAAATCGAAGCTATGACTTTAGCTGACCGTATCGCCATTCTAAATAACGGTGTTATAGAACAGATTGGTTCGCCAAAAGAAATCTATAACCATCCAAATAGTAAATTTGTTGCCAAGTTTATCGGTGCTCCAGAGATGAACATATTGGAAAACCTCGGGGATGCGGTTCAGCCATTTCTTTTCCAATCAACGATCGATCGGGTAGGTGACGTTAAACCATTATCTGTCGGTATTCGTGCTCAAGATTTCCATCTGACTCCAATCAACATTGAGGTTGAAAACCTTGCTTCTATTAGCGTTCAACTGAGACAGGTGGAGTTGATGGGAGCGGTAAAGCATATCGAATGTTCATTTGGCAATAAGAGGATCATTGCGGAAGTCCCATACACCGACGACAAGATTCACGACAAATTTGAACTCTATTTCGATAAAAACAAGGTTCATGTGTTTGATAAAAACGACAAGGTCATAATCCAATAAGGAAAAATCATGAAAAAGAACATCATTGCTTCTGCTATAGCAGCGTCTGTTTTTTCAGTGTCAGCGTTTGCTGCACCAACTGAGATTACGGTTGCTTCTTTCCCCAATTTCAACCAAGTGGCAGAAATTGCGGTACCAATGTTTGAAAAAAAATACCCTGATATCAAGGTTAAAGTTGTTACGCTCGCTTATGCGGACCATCACAATGCGATGACAACGGCACTCGCAACTGGCGCGAACCTTCCAGATGTCATGGGCATTGAATACAGCTATGTGGGGCAGTTTATTGAGAGCGGCGGTCTGGATGATATGTCGCCTTATGGAGCCGGTGCATTTACAGACAAATTGGTACCTTACTCTGTTGCGCAAGCAACCAATTCTGACGGTGTTCTTTCAGCAATTCCTGCGGACATCGGTCCGGGTGCAACCTTTTATCGTAAAGACATTTTAGAAGCGTCTGGTGTTACAGAAGAAGAGCTACTAAAAGATTGGGACTCTTTTATCAAAGCGGGTATTAAGGTTAAAGAGAAAACGGGTAACTATCTGATCGCTAACGCGGTAGATATTAAAGACATTGTTATTCGTTCAAACCTTAAAGAAGGTGAAGGCATCTATTTCGATAAAGACCAAAATATCCTCGTTAACTCCGAACGTTTTAAAGAAGCGTTCCGTTTAGCGAAGAAGGCCCGTGATGCGGGTATCGACGCGAAAGTGGCCGCTTGGTCAAACGAATGGACGGAAAGTCTACGCCGTGGAACGGTATCTGTTCAGATGATGGGGGCTTGGCTAGGAGGTCACCTGCAAGGTTGGATTGCTCCGGATGCGACTGGTCTATGGCGTACTTCTCAACTTCCAGATGGTGCTATGGCGAGCTGGGGTGGTTCATTCTACGCGATCCCTAAAAAAGCAGAGCACAAAGCAGAGGCTTGGAAATTCATCGAGTTCATGGCGACTGACAAAGAAATTCAGCTAGCTGGCTTTAAAGAAATTAATGCGTTCCCTGTGTTGGTTTCCACACACAACGATGATTTCTTTAACCAAGAAATACCATACTTAGGTGATCAAAAGGCTCGTCTAATTTGGCGTGAAACAACCAAACACATTCCTGCATTGACCGTTGACCGTTACGATGAAGTTGCGCGTCAGGTGGTGAATGATGCTCTGGAAAAAGTTTTAGAGAAAGATGCCAATATTGACCAAGTATTGGCAGATGCAGAGAAACAAATTAAACGCCGTGCTCGTCGTCGTTAATTCATCGTTAGAACCGGGGCTACGTTGGTAGCCCCGCGTCATGTAGCAATTTTGGAAATAATCCTATGACAACAATGACACGTCCACTTAATGCCACCAGACGCAGAAACTTCTGGCTAAGGAAAGGAAACAAAATAGCGCCATATCTTTATGTCAGCCCTTTCTTTATCATTTTCGGCGTATTTGGCCTATTCCCGCTTCTTTTCTCTTTATACCTCTCCTTTCACTATTGGGAGCCAGCAGCTGGATTGGCTTCAATGGAATGGGTTGGGGTAGAAAACTATGTATTCGCACTTGAGGATGAATGGTTCCAATCTTCCATTTACAACACCTTTATTATTGCGTTGAAATCGGGGATTCCTCAGCATGCAGTGGCTTTGCCGCTGGCATACTTTATTCATACTAGTTTTTCACGAATGAGAAACACGGTCATTGGCATCTACTTTGTACCGTACATTACTTCAACAGTGGCGATTTCACTTGTGTTTACCACTCTGTTCTCTCGTGACTACGGCATGATTAACCAAGTGCTTACTTCGTTGGGGAATTTTACAATTGCAGATATAAAAGTTCTGGCGTGGTTGTTCCCAACGGAGAACATTGACTGGTCCCGTCCTGCTTATACCAAAGATATGATTTCGTTTGTCGTATTTTGGCGTTTCGTAGGTTGGAATACCGTGCTTTATCTTTCTGCATTACAAACGATCCCGAAAGATCTTTATGAAGCAGCGACTATCGACGGTGCAAACCGATACCAGCAATTCTGGCATATCACACTTCCAATGCTAAAACCAATGGCGTTCTTTGCTGTTACTCTCACCATCATAGGTAACCTCCAACTGTTTGAAGAACCGTTCATTATTACTGGTGGTACTGGTGGTATCGAGCAAGCGGGCAAAACTGCGGCTATGCACATGTACATTACTGCCTTTGTAGAGAGCGACTTTGGTACTGCGTCTGCAATTTCCTGGATTCTATTTATGATCATTGCCGGTTTAACGTGGCTCAATAGCAAACTATTAGGTGGGAGAAACGACTAATGAAATCAATGGGAAAAGATAAGCTGATAGCTTATATCACCGTGTTTATCGGTGCGATTATCATGTTGGCACCATTTTACTTTATGTTTATTTTCTCATCGCATTCCAATACCGGCATTCTATCTGTGCCGCCACCGATTACGTTTGGTGATTACTTGGTGACGAACTTCAACACGCTCATAGATTTTCTGCCTTACTTTTGGCACAACCTTGCTTTGAGCTTGTTTATTGCCATAGTGGTGACAGCATTGAATTTGTTGTTTTGTTCACTGGCTGGTTATGCATTCTCTATGTTTGAGTTTCGCTTTAAAAACACGTTGTTTGTCATGATCATGGGGACTATGTTGATTCCACCATTTCTCGGCATGATACCTACGGCAATGGTGATGTCGCAGTTGGGCTGGATGAATGATCCCAAGGCACTGATTGTTCCTGCAGCTTGTGGGGCAATGGGTATCTTTATGATGCGTCAGTTCATCTCTAGTTCCATTCCGAAAGAGCTTGTTGAGGCGGCTCGCATGGACGGATGTCGTGAGTTCAAAATCTACTACCGCATTATCGTGCCTTTGATTCTGCCAGCATTTGGTACTTTAGGTCTGATTACCTTCATTGGTACTTGGAACAACTTTATGGGACCGCTGGTTGTAATGAACGATATGAAAATGTTCACCGTACCTCTAGCACTTCGTGCGCTACAAGGTACCGGACAAGTACCATGGGGTGCCGTGTCTATAGGCGCAAGTATCGCTGTTCTGCCATTGTTGTTCCTATTTGTTATTGCCTCGCGTCGTTTAATCGACGGATTAACTTCAGGCGCGGTTAAGGGCTAATTTTCCAGAGCTGCTTTTATCACTATCGACCCCCGATTTGAGCAGCTCTCTTTTTATTCCACTTGATACTTCTCAAGGAAAATAGAATGAAACACCCAATTACCACTTTGTTCGTTGTCACCTGTTCGCTCGTTTCTCCAATCGCTATTCATGCTTCCGAATTACCAGTTCCCAGCCTTAAATCACTAGCAAAACTATCCAATATTCACATTGGCGCGGCATTAGAAACGCGTCACCTTAAAGAGCCTGAATTTGCCAACACATTTTCCAGTCAGTTTAACCAGCTCACTCCAGAAAATGAGATGAAATGGGTGAACATTCATCCCCAGCGAGATCGCTTTGATTTTAGCAAAGGCGATGAACTGGTGGCATTTGCTCAACAGTACGATATGCAGGTGAAAGGTCATACGCTGGTTTGGCACATTCAAAACCCCGACTGGCTAACGCAAAAGCAGTGGACCGCCCCTGAGTTGGAAAAAGTACTCGAAGCACACATTAAAACGGTGGTCGGCCACTATAAGGGAAAAGTAAAGTATTGGGATGTGGTGAACGAAAGCTTTAATGAAAATGGCTCTTATCGTGAAACCCTTTGGTACCAAGTACTTGGTGAACGTTATTTGGAGTTAGCCTTCAAGTTTGCCCATGAAGCGGACCCTGATGCGATTCTGTTCTATAACGATTACAACAATGAAGGGATGGGTGCGAAGTCGAATGCTATATATCGCAAGTTGAAAAGCATGGTGGAAGAGGGGATTCCTATTCACGGTGTTGGCTTCCAATTGCATTTGATGGGTGAACACTCTCTTAGCGAGCAGGATATTACACGTAACATTGATCGCTTAAAACATCTCGGTCTTAAGATTCACTTCACTGAAATAGATGTGCGTATCCGCGACAATGCTAGTCACTTCGCACTTGATGCTCAGGCACGTATATTCAGCCGTTTAATGGATATGGCTATCTATTACCCAGAGATTGATATGTACACCACTTGGGGCGTGACTGATAAGTACAGTTGGGTGCCCGGTTGGTTTACCGGTTATGGTCGTGCTTTGATGTTTGATGAGAACTATAAACCGAAACAAGCATTTAAAGCTGTTTATAGTTCGTTACTTGCTGCATCTAAAGGTGAGTTTTCTTACCAACCACCAATCAGCCATTAAACTGAATTTAAATACTTTTTGCTGAAGCCAAAGAGTCACTATGCCAATAGAGGCTCTTTCTAAACAGAGAACAATAATAATGACAGAAACCTACATGAACAAAAACGCGACGGTGTCCGAACGTGTATCTGACCTGTTGAGCCGTATGACCATTGAGGAGAAAATCGGTCAGTTGACTCAACTTCCTGCCAACGTCGAAGGCAACACGGATAAGTTGGAAGCGTGGAATATTGGCAGCTATCTCCATTGCACCGGTGATGCTGCAATGCGTTTGCAAGAACGTGCGGCAAAAACACGTCTTGGCATCCCACTTATTTTTGGTATTGATGCTATTCACGGCCACTGTTTCGACAACGATGCGACCGTGTTCCCCACTCAGCTTTCCGCTTCTTCAAGCTGGGATCGTGAACTAATGAGAGAAATGGCAAAAGTGGCCGCTCAAGAGGTTCGCGCTACGGGTATTCACTGGACGTTTTCACCAGTACTTTGCATTGGACGAGACGCGCGCTGGGGACGTGTTAATGAAACCTATGGTGAAGATGCGTGGTTGATCGGCGAAATGGCAGCAGAGACCGTGAAAGGGTATCAAGGTGACAATTTCGCAAGCCCAGATTCTATTCTTGCGTGTGCCAAACACTATGTTGCTTATGGAGAAACAACGGGTGGCCGCGACTCTTATGAAGCTGATGTGTCTCGTCGTAAGCTTAAATCTATCTTCCTTCCTCCATTTCGCAAAGTGGTTCAAAAGTCAAAAGTTGCTTCTCTTATGACGGGTTATCACTCCAACGATGGTTTGCCTTGTACCGCTGACAAATGGTTGCTGACGGATGTAGCGAAAACGGATTGGGGTTTGGACGGGTTTATTGTTACTGATTGGGATAACGTCAAATCGTTGCACACTAAGCAGAAAGTAAGCCCGACAATAGAGGATGCGTGTTATCGCGCTTTGGTCGCGGGTAATGATATGATGATGTCGACAGCGGAGTTCTATGAAGCGGCGGTGAAGCTGGTTAAAGACGGGCAAGTGGACATTGAAGTTGTTAACAATGCTGTTTCCCGTATTCTGACGAAAAAGTTTGAGTTAGGCCTGTTCGATGAGATGCGATTCTATTCGCCAGATCGCCAAGAAATATTCGGCAATCCGCAGAACTTAGAACTGGCAATGGAAGCAAGCCTCAAGAGCATAGTGATGCTCAAAAATGATGGCATTTTGCCTTTGAAACCAACCAAAGATTTCACCGTGCTGGTAACCGGACCCAATGCCGATGATGTTATTGCGCAGCTAGGTGACTGGTCATTTGGTTCAATGCAGGCCGGTGCTACAAATGATAGTTTTCACCGTGAGCAGGCAGTGACGACGTTACAGGCGTTCCAAGCGGCGTCAAAGCAATATGGTTTCAAGGTTGAATACGTGAAAGGGGCCTGCTGTATTGACAGTGAATTTGAGCAGGTCGAAGAGTTAGCCCACGCGTTGACTCAAGCCGATGTGGTCATTGCTTGTGTAGGGGATACGTTAGCGCAAAATGGTGAGTTCCATGACAGAGCGAATCTGGACCTAACTGGTAAACAGCAAGCCATGTTGGAGCAGATCAAAGCTTCGGGCGTACCATTGATTGTTAACTTAGTTGCCTCTAAGCCGATGACAATCCCTTGGGTTGCAGAGAATGCGAATGCCCTGTTGTGTGGATTTAACTCAGGCACTAAGGGTGGAGAGGCGGTAAAACGAGTCATACTCGGTGAGCATAATCCATCGGGCAAACTGACCATCTCTTTCCCGTATCATGTGGGGCAGTTACCTGTTTTCTACAACAAGTATGAGGGTTGGCATGCACAGAACTCACATACTACCGGTCATAAAGAGCGCTATATCGATATGCCGGAACATCCGTTGTTTAGTTTTGGTGAAGGTAAGTCATACAGCCAGTTTGAATACAGTAATGTTTATTTAAAACAGGTAGTAATAGAACCGAATACCGATATTGAAGTGTCTCTTACCGTAACGAATAAGTCGGAAATTGACGGTACTGAAATTGTACAAGTTTACTTTAATGATCATTTCTCTTCTGTCACCACGCCAATTAAACAGCTGTGTGGTTTTGAACGCGTTGATATTCCGGCAGGGCAAAGTGTTGATGTGACTATTAAGGTTAATTTCTCTGATTTAGCACTGGTGAATTCAGAACTTGAAGAAGTCGTTGAAGCGGGCACGTTTAGTTTAATGGTCGGTGCTTCGTCAAAAAATGAAGATCTGATTACTTTAGAATTTGAAGTCACACAAACTACCAAGGTTCACTGAGCGAGCAAGGCTTACAGAGCTTTGGTTGCTTAAGCAAAAGCGGTTGAGTGTTCAGCCGCTTTTTGTTTTTATTTTATAATTCCTTCCCTTAATTTCTTAACATTCCATATCACGTTATTTCGTTTAATCACTATTACGAATACTTATATTTGGCTTATTAAAAATGGTTTATTTGACCATATTCAAAAAAAGAAAGTCACTATTTAACAATCACTCTTATAAGAAATAACGGGTGGATAATATATTTGGTAATCGGTCTCTATTATTTGGTAATTGAGTTCCTCATGGAAGAAATAGGCAATATTTTGGTAGATATTAAGCCTATGAAAGTCATCAGCATCGGTTAGGAAAAATATGAACTACAAGAATCCATCTCTTTCGATAAGAGAACGTGTGAACGACCTGCTTTCACATATGACGGTTGAAGAAAAATTGGCTCAAATGGGCGCGCAATGGTTGATACTTGATCCGACTGGCGAACATAAAGAGCGTGAGCTTGAAATGACCAGTGAAAACGTTGAACGCACCGTCAAAGAGAAACTCAAATATGGCCTCGGTCAGATTTCTCGTCCACTTGGAACGCATACAGTTGATGCGGTCAATGGCGTAAAAGCACTAAACCAGCTGCAAAAATATTTAGTTGAAGAGACACGACTTGGCATTCCTGCAATGGCACACGAGGAGTGTTTGGTCGGTCTGATGGCGAAAGGCGGAACGCTTTATCCTTCGTCGTTAAACTATGGTCATACTTGGAACCCTGATCTGATTGAAGAAGCAGCAAAGGACATTGGCCGACAAGCACGAATGATTGGTACCAAACAAGGGCTTGCCCCTGTGTTGGATGTGTCTCGTGATGTCCGTTGGGGACGTACAGAGGAAACATTGGGTGAAGATCCTTATCTTGTTGGTATCATGGCAACTCACTATGTGAAAGGGTTACAGGGTGAAAAGCGTGATTTGCTGGCAACGCTTAAACACTTTGTTGGCCATTCAGCAAGTGAAGGAGCGCGTAACCATGCGCCGGTAAATCTGGGTTTTAAAGAGCTCAATGATACATTCTTACTGCCATTTGAAATGGCTGTAAAACTGGCGAATGCAGGCTCTGTCATGCCTGCTTACCATGACATTGACGGTGAACCTTGCCACGCTTCGCATTTTTTACTTACTGAGATTTTGCGTGAGAAATGGGGCTTTGATGGGTTGATTGTCGCGGATTACGGCGGCATTGATTTGTTGAGCTCGCACCATTCAATTGCCGAAGATCGTGCGGGAGCCGCAGCGCTTTCCTTTAATGCAGGATTAGATGTTGAGCTGCCCGATGACGCATGCTCAACGAAACTGACAGAAGCACTGCAACGCGGTCTTATCTCAATAGAAAAAATTGATGAAATTGTTGCTCGTATCTTAAGTAAAAAGTTAGAAATGGGGTTATTTGAGAACCCTTATACCGACGTTCCTCAAGCTCCTCTGCACAATGAAAAGAGTCAGGAGATTGCTTACAAAGTCGCGAGTGAATCGATTGTTCTGCTTAAAAATCAAGATCAAACCCTACCACTAAAAACCGATAAACAAGTGGCGTTGATTGGTGCTACCGCAGACGATCAGCTTGCACTACTCGGTGGTTATAGTTTCCCTGTGCACCTGATTTTGAGTCAGGAAGACAGCACAGACAAAGTGTCGAAGACGCTTTTGGAAGCCTTTAAAGAACGCTTTGATTCGGTTATGTACGCCAAAGGATGTGACATTTTGACAGAGCGTCACGCCAATGCTCCAGTTTTCCCTGGGGATGTTGATATGGCAATCGGTCAGGCCGCAGAGTCACCTATCAGCAAAGATCTTAGTCAGATTGAAGCGGCAGTTGCGACAGCCGCTGAGAGTGACGTTGCTGTAGTTTGTGTTGGTGACTTGGCTGGTTTATTCCAGACTGGCACAGTGGGTGAAGGTTCAGATTGCGACAGCTTTGCGCTGCCGGGTGTACAGCAGCAAATGCTTGATGCGGTATTGGATACAGGTAAACCTGTAGTGGTATTGGTGACTGGTGGGCGACCATACAATCTAGGTCGCGCTGAAGATGAAGCGGCGGCAATTGTGTTGGGTTGGGCTCCGGGTCAAGCGGGTGCTGATGCTATTGCTGATACCTTCACTGGCAAAAACAACCCAAGCGGAAAACTGACAATTTCGATTCCTAAAAACGTGGGTGCGGTACCGTATTTCTACAATCACAAACTTAAGAGTGCAGGTACGCCAATTGCCTATCACTTTGGTTCAAGTTTCAATTTCGGTCACGGTTTGAGTTATAGCGAATTTGCATACACAGGGTTTAACGTGGCTTCAGATAAGGTAGGTTTCGAAGGCACCGTTGAGCTATCACTGACTCTAACTAATACAGGCCGTGTTGATGGGGCTGAAGTCGTACAGCTTTATGCTCGTGATGTGGTATCGAGTGTTGTTCGTCCGGTTAAGGAGTTAAAAGGCTTTAAGAAAGTATTCCTTAAAGCGGGAGAGAGCAAAACCATTACCTTCAAACTGCCTGTTGATATGCTCAATCTTACTAATCGTCATCATCAACGTGTTGTTGAAGGCGGTGAGTTTGAGCTGATGATCGGCTCTTCATCGTCTCAGATACATTTCCGTCATAGAGTTCACGTTGTTGGCGATGTTAAGGTTCTGCCTGAAGCATGGCGTATGGTATGTGACGTCACGGCTGAATAATCACATTAGCAATGCAAAGCCGGCCAGAGGTCGGCTCTATTCTCCTAGAGTTGTATGTTGGGGTAGTCACGACTTAACCAATCTGCGTAAGCCAGCTTGGTTACCGGTCTTATTCTGACTACTTCATTTTACCTCTCAAAAACAAGTCCAAACGCATTGCTAAATGGATATCAGTAGTCTGTGTTTTTACGCAGCACATGTAATCAAAGACTTATATGGATATATGAACTATGGACATGATAACGAGTAAAAAGCCTGCCTCCATCTATGACGTTGCTAAACTAGCTGGGGTATCGCCAAGCACAGTTTCAAGATACTTGAATCGTTCTACTTATGTATCAGATGAGAAAAGCTACAGTATCGAGAAAGCGATACAGAAGAGTGGTTACAAGGTCACATATAAAACCAAAGGCCCAATTAAGGGACGCTCGATGACCATTGGTGTTCTGCTACAAAATGCAGACAGCCCTTTTATGATCGGTATTCTGAAGGATTTAGAAGCCAGTTTGAGCAGCAGAGGCTATTCATTAGTAATTGCAACAGGTCATTGGAAGCGTCGACTAGAAAAACACGCGCTTGACTACTTTTTCAAAAGTCATGTCGATGGTGTGATTATTGTTTCTGGTGATCTCTCTGATGAAGAGCTTATCGAGTATTCGTTACACACTCCGATAGTCGCGGTTGGATACAATAAAATTAAAGCCGACAACATACTGACTATTGAGTTTGACAATGTGCTTGGCGGATATTTAGCGACTCTGCACCTATTACAGCAGGGGCATGTCAATATTGCGCATATTAAAGGATTGTGCACTCAACCCGACGGGCAAAGACGTTATGAAGGCTATCGAAGAGCATTGAAAGATAGGGGAATACCCGTCAACTCTCGCTTGATAAAACAAGGTGATTTTAGTTCAGAGCAAGGCTATCAAAAAACCATTGAACTACTCGATTCTAAAGTCTACTTTTCAGCCATTTTTGCTGCTAACGATCAAACCGCTTATGGAGCCATTAAAGCGCTGCACGACAGGGAGTTAAAGGTTCCTGAAGATATTTCTGTCATCGGTTTTGACGACCTTCAAACATCCAGTTACTTTACGCCAGCACTCACAACACTGCGTCAGCCTATTGAAGAATTGGGTAGTGTTTGTGCTGAAGCCATATTTAAGATGCTTAGTGGTGAAGAACACCAAGTGCGAGTACCACCAATCGATCTGATTGTGCGCGAATCGACATCATCTATTTTTGATGTTTACAAAAATATAAATCACAATCGCTGATGCAGTTCGAACCAATACTTTTGTAAGTGCAGTCAATAAGGCGAATAAATGAAGATCGTATGTGAAACAGCTAGGCTGGTGATTAGACATTTTGAACTAAGAGATGCGGAATTCATTGTTCGCCTGCTTAACGAGGAAGCATTTATTCGCTGTATTGGCGACAAAAAAGTCAGAACGAAAAAAGATGCAATCCACTACTTATCCAATGGCCCGATGCTGAGCTACAAGGTTAATGGTTTTGGCTTGAATATGGTTGAGTTGAAAGAAACGCATACCCCGATTGGTATGTGTGGCATCTTGAAAAGGCCAGAGCTCGATTCACCAGATCTTGGCTATGCGTTTTTGTCACAATATCACTCAAATGGTTACGCCAGAGAGGCTGCGCATGCAGTGATGAAAGCAGAGTTGCCAGCAAACAAGATCGAAAAGGTCTATGCAGTGACCTTCCCAGATAACGATACCTCAAACCGATTGCTAAAAGACGTTGGGTTTCAACTAACGGGCACCATGATGCTCTATGGTTTAGAAAACAATTTGTATCAATACCGCTAACGATATGCTTGTTATCAATTGCTAACTTGTCGATAAACGCTCAGGTAGCCGTTGTTTTACGTAGTCTAAAAACGCGGTTATTTTCTGTGAACGATGAAACTGCTCAGAAGAAAGAAGAGCTACAATGTCTGCTTCTTGCAGTTGATAGTCAGGAAGTACGCGAACCAATTTCCCGCTTTTAAGTTCTTCTTGTACATCCCACTCAGAACGTTGAATGATACCTTGACCACCCACACACCAATCTTTGGTCACACGGCTGACATTGCTTGAAAGAACAGGAACTACTCTTACGCTGGTTTCACTCTTGGTTGTGGTGTGGGTAAGTCGCCACATGGTGGCATCTTCATCATTCTCTCGTAACGCGATGCAGCGATGCTGCTCTAAGTCTTTTGGTTGCTCAAGTGCTGGCGCAGATTCTAGATAGGCCGGCGAGGCTAACAGTAATCGACGGTTTTTAGACAACACAATTCTTTTTAACGCAGAGTCCTGAAGGTGTCCTATGTAGAACATGATGTCTGGGCTGTTGTGTGCAGACCACTTTGGAATATCCGATAGATTCAGTTCAATACGCAGAGAAGGGTATAGCTGTTGAAATTCTGCTGATAAAGGACCGATGTGTTTTTCACCAAACCCGAGGGATGAGACGAGTTTTAAATCACCTGAAATGGCGAGTTTCTTCTCTGAAAGATCTTGGGTTAAGTGTTCAAGATCTTGTAACAGCGCTTGTCCTTTACTGGCAAGCACTTCGCCTTCAGTCGTCAATGAGGTGATTCGAGCATTCCTGTCTATCAACTTAACGCCAAGCTTTCGTTCTATATTTTGCAGCCGCTGCGAAACACTAGGAGGAGTCACATTCAGTTTTCGCGCCGCGGCAGCCAATGAACGACTGCCTGCTACAGTGATAAAAAATTCAATATCTTGTGACGATAGCATTAAGTTCAACCTTAATGATTAAGTAAGTTGTCGTTAATTTAACTACATATAGCCGAGTGGTACAAATAGTCACGCACACAAATTTATGACTAGGTGATGGAGATATGGACAACGTGTTTCAATTCAGTACGGCGGACTGGGTTTACGTATTTTTATTTTTAATCTCGATTATTGCGGGTGTTGTTGATGCTATTGCTGGTGGTGGAGGGCTGATCACTGTGCCAAGTCTGCTGCTGGTTGGATTACCACCGATGACGGTATTGGGCACAAATCGACTGCAAGCGGTAATAGGCGAACTGACTACATCTGTGATGTTTATGAGAAACAAACAGTTTCCAGTTCAAGGTATTATATTAGGTTTGATTTTTACGTCGATTGGCGCAGTGATTGGAACCCTTGCTGTTGGAGTCATCGACAAACAAGTGTTGGAAAAACTACTGCCTGTACTGATGGTTGCGATCACCTTGTATTCGATCTTTGCCAAGAAACTCAAAGCAACCGAAGCAACAGAACCTGTACTATCAAATACGCATTTTATGGTGGTATGTGGTTTGCTGATTGGTTTTTATAACGGTTTCTTTGGACCGGGCACGGGCTCGTTCTGGATGTTGGCGTTCATCAGTTTGCTTGGGTACACCATTAAGCAAGCAACGATGGCGACAAAGCCTCTGAACCTTATTGGCAACGTTATTTCTTTGATTCTGTTTATCTGGTTAGACAGTGTTGATTATCAACTTGGCTTAGTTATGGCTGGCGGACAAATCATAGGGTCGGTTATTGGCAGCAAATGCGTCATTTCGTATGGTAATCGTCTTGTGAGACCGGTGTTTATCTCAGTTACCCTCATCATGACCAGCAAGCTTCTCTATGAAAACTTCTCTTCAGCTTGGTTTGTTTAAGCTTGGAAAAAGGCAATGCGAAGACGGTTTAGACCATCTTCGCTGTTTAACCATTAATCTTCATTCGAAGCGTTGTTGCGGTAATCTTTTGGTGTTTGGTCGAGGTTTTTCTTAAACACGGTATACATGTACTGCAACGATGGGTAGCCACACAACTCCGCGATTTCACTAATCGGTAAAGACGTGGTTTTGAGCAGATTACAGGCGCGTTTCAACTTGGAATTGTGTATCTCTTCATGGATAGAGTGCCCACACTCTTCCTTAAATCTTGATTCCAAGTTGGATCTGGATATGCCTACAGCCGCGAGCACCTGATCGACTTTAATGCCTTTACAAGCGTTGTGCCTGATGTAATGCATAGCTTGAATGACATAAGAATCTTTCAAAGCGTGGAAATCGGTACTTTGTCTCTCAAATACTTTGGTCGGCGGGACGAGTATACGAGGAATTTTAGCTTGCGATGGAGAAGCTTCTCCGGAATGTTCAGTGAGTCGCTTGTGAAGGATTTTAGCTGCGCGGAAACCCATTTCCTTGCACCCTTGACCGACTGAGCTCAGTGAAACCCGAGTCAGGTAACTTGCCAGTTCCTCGTTATCGATGCCGATAACGGAGATCTTGTCCGGCACCATAATATTGAGATGTTCACATACCTGAAGGATATGGCGCGCTCGTGAGTCTGTCACCGCAATAATGCCGGTAGGCGTAGGCAGCATTTGAATCCAGTCGGCAAGACGGTTCATGTCGTATTGCCATGTGTCAGACGAAGTTTGATTACCTCTGAATATGGAGCCTTTGTAGCCTTCCTTTGCAAGAATGTCTTTAAACGCGGTTTCTCTTTCGTGTCCCCATCTTTTCCAAGAATGGGAAGGAATGCCGTAGAAGGCGAAATTCTCTAAACCTTTTTGTTTGAGATGTTGAAAGGCAAGCTCAACCAGAGCGTAGTTGTCAGTCGCCACATAAGGGACGTTGGGATAGTCTTCTTCTTTGGTATACGAGCCGCCAACAGCGACTATCGGCACGTTGATATCTTTCAGGCTTTCAACCACTTTAGGGTTGTCAAAATCAGCAATAATCCCGTCACCTTTCCAATATTTTAAATTGTCCAGATGAGTGGTGAAATCTTCTTCCAAAAATATATCCCAAGCACATTGAGATGCTTGTAAATATTCGCCAATACCTTCTATAACTTGGCGATCATATACTTTATTGGCATTAAATAGCAGGGTGATTCGAAAATGTTTGTTCATATTATATTTATTTGGTTTTTACCCAGAATACTAACACTTGAAATCACTTAGCTCACGTGATCTATAACACAATAAGCAAATTGAAGAATGGAGGTACAAAAAAACATAATTGTTCGCTCTAGCAAACCGGATGAATATTTAAAATGGGTCAAATTATTTATTAAATCCAAATTTTGGAAGGAGTTTAACCATGTATATGGGGATCGATTTAGGTACGTCCGGAGTAAAAATAATTCTGCTGGACGAAAATGACAAAATCGTTACATCAAAAACAAAGTCCCTAACGGTCTCGAGGCCGCATGAACTCTGGTCGGAGCAAAATCCAGAAGACTGGTGGACGGCAACAGAAAGCATTATTGGCGAGTTAAAAGATCAATTTGCACTTTCTCAGGTTCGCGCCATCGGGTTATCTGGACAGATGCATGGCGCGACACTGCTTGACCAGAATGGCAAGGTGCTAAGACCCGCGATATTGTGGAATGACGGCCGATGTTTTGAAGAATGTATTGAGTTAGAACAGCTTGTACCTAACAGCCGAGAAATTACCGGCAACCTGATGATGCCTGGATTTACTGCACCTAAACTGAAATGGGTACAGAAACATGAACCAGACATTTTCAGCAAGGTTGATAAAGTACTACTGCCTAAAGATTATCTAAGATTCAAACTGTCTGGCGATTACGCATCTGATATGTCTGACTCGGCAGGAACCATGTGGCTGGATGTTGATAAGCGAGACTGGAGTGACGCGCTGCTCAAAGCGACAGGCTTAGGCAGAGAGCAAATGCCTAAACTCTATGAGGGCACAGAGATTACCGGACAACTGAAGAAAGAACTCGCTGAGTTATGGGGAATGTCGTGTGTACCAATTGTTGCTGGCGCAGGAGACAACGCCGCAGGAGCGGTAGGAGTTGGCATCACAGAACCGGGGCAGGCAATGTTATCTCTTGGTACTTCGGGTGTTTATTTTGCGGTGAGTGACGGTTTTATCGCGAATCCAGAATCTGCACTGCATAGTTTCTGTCATGCTTTACCGAAAACTTGGCATACCATGTCTGTGATCCTTAGTGCGGCTTCTTGTCTGGATTGGGTTGCCAATCTTACAGGGCAAGCGGACGTAGGCACCATGTTAAAAGACGTTGAACAGCACGCTGATCCAAAATCAAAAGTGATTTTCTTACCTTACCTTTCTGGTGAGAGAACGCCTCATAACGACCCTAACGCCAAAGGCATGTTTTTTGGTATGACTCATTCAACAACAAAGGTTGACCTAGCGTTAGCGGTATTAGAAGGCGTGAGCTTCGCTTTGGCTGATGGTCTTGACGCACAGCATTCAGTGAGCTCTGAGCCGAATGAAATTTCCTTAATTGGTGGCGGAGCAAAAAGTAGCTACTGGCGACAAATGCTGGCTGACATCTCTGGTATGAAACTGGTCTATCGCTCAGGAGGCGAGGTTGGCCCAGCATTAGGAGCGGCAAGGTTGGCGAGGTTGGGTACAGAAGTCGGTGTAACGGTGCAAGATGTTTGTCCTGTCCCTGATTTAGTACAAACTCACTTGCCTGATGAAAGCAAAAAAGAGTTTTATCAGGCTAAGAGAAAGGTATTCCAATCGCTTTATACACAAGTGAAATATTTATTTTAGTCGTTAAGTAAACAAATTAAATAATCAAGTGTTGCTTATAAATAATCAAGTGTTGCTTATTTATAAGCAACACTTTTTATATATATAAGCAACTAAGCTTATAAACCAAAATTGATAAGCATTAATTGACATATTCCGAGCAATAAATAAAAAAGCCAACCTCAGATTTTAAGGTTGGCTTTTTGCAGAATTTAGAAATAATTATTTGTAAATAAAACCATTCACAATATTTTCTAGCAACTCTTGTTTACCCGATTCTTTAACTGGGGAAATGTTATTGTCCACAGCGTATTTAGCCACTGCTTCTAAAGACATATCGCCTGCAAGGATCTTCTTACCTAAATCTTCGTTCCAACCTGCATAGCGTTGCGAAATAGATTTAGACAGTAGGTCGTTCTCAATCATGTCTGCTGCGCGTTTTAGTGAAAGTGCCATGGTATCCATACCACCAATATGGCCGTGGAAAAGATCTTCAGCGTCGATAG
Source organism: Vibrio sp. C8 (assembly GCF_054051265.1). Classification (NCBI taxonomy): domain Bacteria; kingdom Pseudomonadati; phylum Pseudomonadota; class Gammaproteobacteria; order Vibrionales; family Vibrionaceae; genus Vibrio; species Vibrio sp. C8. The sequence goes on along the minus strand of NZ_JBPAOE010000049.1, from coordinate 111,000 downwards.
ATGGACGGCGTAGACGAGCATCGAAGTTAAAACCACCTGTAGTGAAACCACCAGCTTTCAAGATTTCATACATAATAAGAGTGTTTTCTTCAACGCTGTTAGGGAACTGGTCAGTATCCCAACCTAATTGAGCGTCGCCGCGGTTAGCGTCGATAGAACCAAATAGACCTAATGAAGTCGCAGTTGCAACTTCGTGGTGGAAGCTATGTCCAGCAAGAGTTGCGTGGTTTGCTTCAATGTTTACTTTGATTTCGTTTTCAAGACCGAACTGTTTTAGGAAACCGTAAACGGTCGCAGTGTCATAGTCATATTGATGTTTGGTTGGTTCTTGAGGTTTTGGCTCAATCAAAATTGCGCCTTTGAAACCAATTTTATGTTTGTGCTCAACAACCATCTGCATTAAACGACCAAGTTGCTTGCGCTCTTGACGTAAATCCGTATTCAGTAGTGTTTCATAACCTTCACGGCCGCCCCACAATACGTAGTTTTGACCACCCAAGCGTTGTGTCGCGTTCATTGCGTTGAAGATTTGTGTTGCAGCATAAGCAAACACTTTTGGATCTGGGTTGCTGCCTGCACCTGCCATGTAGCGAGGGTGAGAGAAAGCGTTCGCAGTACCCCAAAGCAGCTGCATTCCGGTTTCACTTTGTTTTTGCTCTAATACATCAACCATTTGTGCGAAGTTATTGATGTACTCTTTCAGGTTGTTACCTTCTGGTGCAACGTCAACATCATGGAAACAGTAGTAAGGAACGCCTAATTTTGTGAAGAAATCGAAAGCATGGTCAGCTTTAACCTTAGCCATTTCCATGTCATTTGCGCCGTTTGCCCAAGGACGGTCAAAAGTACCTGCGCCAAATACGTCACTGCCTGGCCAGCAGAAGTTGTGCCAGTAACATGCTGCAAAACGCAAATGATCTTTCATGCTTTTACCTAAGATCATTTTGTCTGCGTCATAGTGTTTAAATGCTAAAGGGTTGGTTGATTCGGTCCCTTCATATTTAATTTTGTTTATATTCTTAAAAAATTCAGTCATCGTCGAGGCTCCGTTAATCATTTGACTTAAATGCAGATTCAATATTTTATGAATTAAAGTTATTCGGCAATTATGTTTTTTTGTTTTCAATATTACCTATTTTATTAATGAGACTTTGGTCAAAAATAACCAGAATATTTTTGGTTTTGATAATTTAGTGAATATTTAACTTGTTGTTTTTAAATGGTTTCATAAGGATTCATGATTCGAGGTTATGTGGTGATTTAAATCATATATTTTAATGATGATCACATTTGAAATAAAAAACCAAAAAACATAAGAGACAAATAAGATGAGAGAAAAGACATTTGAAACTTATTCTACATAGAATTCTGTTGTTCACTTTTAATCGTGAATAAACCCTACAAATAAATAGTGCAATACAAAGGAAAGTATAATGAAAAAGCTATTAATTCTTGTATGCTCCGTTCTTGTTTGTCTAAGTTCCCCTGCCTTTGCTAAGTCGTTAAAAATAGGCATGGTCATTGATGATTTACGACTAGAACGTTGGCAAAAAGACCGAGATATTTTCGTTGATAAAGCTGAAGAACTGGGCGCAAAAGTATATGTTCAATCAGCAAATGGGAATGAGCAAACTCAGATTTCTCAAATTGAAAATATGATCTCGCGTGGCGTAGATGTACTTGTCATTATTCCAACTAATGGCGGAGTGTTATCGAACGTAATTAGTGATGCAAAACGCGATGGTATTAAAGTTTTAGCGTATGACCGCCTAATTAGTGATGCAGATATCGACTTTTACTTGTCATTTGACAATGAAAGAGTGGGTGAAATGCAGGCGCAAGCAATGTTGGATGTGAAACCGAAAGGCAATTACTTCCTAATGGGGGGTGCTCCTACGGACAATAACGCGAAACTATTCCGTAAGGGGCAAATGAATATTCTTCAGCCAAAAATCGATTCAGGCGATATTAAAGTTGTCGGCGATCAGTGGGTTAACTATTGGCTAGCAGAAAACGCTCTGAAAATTATGGAAAACGCTTTAACGGCAAATAACAACAAGATTGATGTTGTTGTTGCTTCAAATGATTCAACAGCAGGTGGCGCTATCCAAGCGCTAGAAGCACAAGGCTTAGCGGGTAAAGTCTCTATTTCAGGCCAAGATGCTGACTTAGCAGCTTTACGTCGAATCGTTGATGGCACCCAAACTATGACGATTTACAAACCTATTAATACTCTTGCAAGCCGTGCTGCTGAAATTGCAGTGGAACTAGCGGATGGCAAGACTCCATCACAAAACTCTTCCCTCAACAACGGTATGAAAGATGTACCAGCTTGGTTGTTAGATCCTGTCGCTGTTACTTCGAAAAACATTAAAACAACGGTTGTTCGAGATGGATTCCACGCTGAAAGTGAAATTTATCAATAATGGTAATAAAAGCGTTAAGAGACTCTCTTAACGCTATTTTTATTGGGAGTGGCAACTATGTCTTCTTTATTAGAAATGCGAAATATCGTGAAGTGCTTTGGCCCAGTAAGAGCGCTTGACGGTATTAGTATTAGTCTTAATAAAGGTGAAGTTTTATCTTTGTGCGGTGAGAATGGTTCAGGTAAATCGACCTTAATGAAAGTCTTATGCGGTATCTATCCTCATGGCGATTATGAAGGCGAAATTATATATAACGGAAAAGTGATTGAACCAAAAAATATCTCTGATACGGAAAGTATTGGTATTGCAATTATCCACCAAGAACTCACCTTAGTTAAAGAACTGAGTATCTTAGAAAATTTATTTCTTGGCTCAGAAATTTGCTCGCGCGGAATATTAAATCACGAGTTAATGCATTACGAGGCAAAACTATTATTAGAAAAGGTTAATTTGCCTGTATCACCGGAAACAAAAGTTGGGGATTTGGGGGTAGGTCAACAGCAGTTGGTAGAAATTGCCAAGGCGATGTCCAAGAATGCCAAGTTATTAGTGCTTGATGAGCCAACAGCGCCTTTAACCGAATCGGAAACAGAAATTTTACTTAATCTGGTAAAAGAACTCAGAGAGTCTGGGGTGAGTTGTATCTATATCTCTCACAAGCTTGGTGAAGTAAAAGAGATCTCTGACCATATCTGTATCATCCGCGATGGGGTACATATCGGTACTAAACAAGCAAGCGATATGACAACTGATGACATCATCACCATGATGGTTGGTAGGGAGATGAAGCAACTGTTTCCAAGAGAAGAGCACGACATTGGTGACGTTGTACTAGAAGTCAAAAATGTGAACGCTTGGGACAAATCAAATTCCGCTATTCCAAAAGTAAAAAATGCGAGTTTCCAATTACGTAAAGGTGAAATCCTCGGTATTTCAGGGCTGGTGGGTGCAGGTCGCACTGAGTTAATGGAGTGCTTGTACGGCAGTTATCTTGGCAGAAACGAAGGCCAATATTCCCTGCATGGAAAGAAAATAGAGATAAACAACAGTAAGGATGCCTTGGATTTTGGTATCGCGATGGTGCCTGAAGATCGCAAGAGAAATGGCATAGTGCCGATTATGTCTGTTGGGCAAAATATGTCGCTGTCAGCCCTCGATTCACTATCAAAATACGGTGTGTTAAATGACACGCTCGAATCAAACATTATCAAAGAAAACATCAAACAGCTTACCGTCAAAACGCCCAATGCTGAGCTAGCTATTAAGAATCTCTCGGGTGGTAACCAGCAGAAAGCCATACTGGCAAGATTTCTAATGGTTAATCCAAGCATCTTAATTTTGGATGAGCCAACACGGGGTATCGATGTCGGAGCAAAATACGAAATCTACAAGCTGATGTTTAAATTAGTTAAACAGGGCATAAGCATCATCATGGTTTCTTCCGAATTACCTGAAGTGCTGGGCATTAGTGACCGTGTGCTTGTGATGCACGAAGGTGTCATTAAAGGTGATTTGATTAACCAAGATCTGACTCAAGAAATCATTATGGATTGTGCATTATCAGAAGGAGTAACCGCGTGATGGAACAATCAACAGAATTAACTAAAGACTCCAACGCTAGCTTGCTAAGTCGATTAAAAGGCGGCAACTTTCAGATGCTGGTAATGGCATTAGCTATCGTATTTATCATGATCTTTTTCAGCATCATGACAGATTGGAGCTACTTAACTCCGCGAAACATTTCCAACCTGTTTAGACAAACTGCGATCACCGGCATACTGGCGATAGGTATGGTCTTTGTCATTATCAGTGGCGAAATTGACCTGTCGGTCGGTTCAATGATGGGCTTACTTGGTGGATTAGCGGCGATTCTCGATGTCTGGTTTGGTTTACCACTACCTGTCACCATTCTTATTACGCTTTGTTCTGGTTTAATTTTGGGTGCGTGGAATGGTTGGTGGGTCGCATACCGTAAAGTGCCTTCTTTCATTGTGACTCTAGCAGGGTATCTGGCTTTTCGAGGAATACTAATAGGTATTACAAACGGTACGACAGTGGCACCGATTTCAGAAGTGATGGGCGTCATCGGTCAAAGCTATCTGCCAAACATGTTGAGTATTATTGCCGGCGTTTGCTGCCTATCGGTTTACTTTGGTTGGCAGAAAAAACGCAATGTTATGCGTAAGAAATACGAACTGTCTGTGCCTTCAATGCAAGTATCGCTGGTCAAAAATACATTAATTGGTCTTGGTGTGCTTTCCGTTATCTTTATTCTTAATGAATATCGTGGCGTACCTACACCAGTGCTATTGCTGACTTTCTTTGTTCTTGTTGGTTCTTTCATTGCAACGAAATCGAGATTCGGTCGCCGCATTTACGCGATTGGTGGCAACATTGAAGCGAGCCGTTTATCTGGCATTAATGTTGAACGTACCAAGCTTCTGGTCTACGCGATGAACGGTTTCTTAGTCGCAGTTGCTGGGTTGGTTTTGAGTTCTCGTTTAGGCGCAGGTTCACCTTCTGCAGGGAACATTGCTGAGTTAGATGCTATCGCAGCTTGTGTCATCGGCGGTACTAGTATGGCTGGTGGCGTGGGGACTGTGTTTGGTGCGGTTATCGGTGCGTTTATCATGGCGTCACTCGATAACGGTATGAGCATGATGGATGTTCCGACTTTCTGGCAATACATTGTTAAAGGTGGTGTATTGCTGCTAGCGGTCTGGATGGACAGCGCGATGAAGAAACAACGTTAAGTTATTTTAATAATAAAAGCAGTCTCACACCCCCAATGAGGGACTGCTGCTCCTGACATGATTAACTTATCCTAAGGTATGGATCACCACTGTGTATCGCAGTGGTGTTTTTTTATTGTCAGTTAAACAGTGAATTCAAGTTCAACATTCTTCTTACATGTTTCCCGCTGCTGGCTGATTTAGCTTTCTGCCAGTTTTGCATCATAGTGCTCTTGAGCGGTGATCACGGCATCCATGTTTTTCTCTGCCCAGTGAGCGAGTGCCGCGACAGCTTCGGTGAGTGTGCCTCCCAATGGGGTCAACGCATATTCAACCGTAACTGGAACCGTTGGGAAGACAGTTCTTGTGACTAATCCATCCCGCTCTAATTTCTTCAACGTTTGCGATAGCACCTTTTGAGATATGCCTTTGATATCTCGCTTTAAGTGATTAAACCGAACCGGCTCATGGCTCAGTTTATCTAAGATGAGCATCGCCCATTTGTCAGCAATACGATCCAAAACTGCTCGCGTCGGGCAGCGGTTTTCATAAACGTCATACGCAAAATCCACGATTTATCCTCTATGCTCAAATCACAGGATGGTTACTTCAAAGTTACCTTGTTACCCAAAAGTGCCTTCTTCACAACTCAGTTTGAAGAGTATAGATTAATCAGCAAGTATCCTTCAACCACATAGTATCTTAAATATACTTAGGAGATTAGAAATGAGTAAAGTATTGGTCTTAGGCGCATCAGGTAATGTTGGTCGCCCTTTAGTAGAAGCATTATTGGCAAAGGGTGAGCAAGTGAAAGCTGCGTCACGCAGTGGAAAATCGTTCGGTGCAGCAGAAGGTGTGGTGTTTGATTACACTGATCCTTCTACATTTGAGTCAGCCTTTGACGGTGTTGATCGCGCATACGTCATGCTTGCGGGCGGTTATGTTGAATCTAAAGCACTGTTAATTCCAGTAATTGAAGCTGCGGCAGCGCGCAATGTCAAAGTGGTTTTCCAAAGTGTTTTAGGCGTTGATGCTGATGATTCTATTCCATATCGTCAGGTTGAAATTGCATTAGAAAACTCAGGTGTTCCTTACGTTATTCTTCGTCCGAACTGGTTTTCAGATAACTTCCATACGTACTGGAAAGCGGGTATTGACCAAGGTGTGATTGCCGTTCCAGCAGCAGAGGGCAAGTCGAGCTTTATTGATGTGCGTGATATCGCTGAAAGTGCAGCGGCAGTTTTGACCACAGATAAATTCGACAATCAAGCGTTCAATTTAACTGGGCCAGAAGCTTTCAGCTATGCAGAAGTAGCAGCAAAAATCAGTGCCGCGTTAGGTAAGCCTGTGCGGTATCAAGCTATGGAAGATGGCGCGTTTTGCGACATGCTGAAAGGTGTTGGTGTACCAGCGGATTACGCAGAATTTTTGACTTCGATTTTCTATCCGGTTCGCGAAGGTTGGACTGCGGGCATAAGCGACGCGGTACAAGTGTTAACCGGTAAGCCAGCGCGTAGTTTAGACACCTATATCAAAGATCATTTGGCGGATCTTGCTTAATACTCTGCAATTAAGAGCTGTCGCCATCTATATTGTTGGCGACGGCTTTTTTATTTTGGGGCTAGATTAGTCGGCGTAGCCAGAACCGATTGCTCTGAATGGCATTTTCAACCCTAACTCTGGTACTTGATTACCAACCCAAGCCGGAAATGTATTGCTGTTTGGGCCTGGGAAAAGAGTATATTCATTTGCCCAAGGATAGAGGGCTACAACGTGCTGAATTCTAGGGATGAGTAACTCTGCTTTTTCACCCTGAAGAGAAAGAATTTTCTCTGGGCGAGCTCCATACCAATAGCGATCCGGAGTGTCGGTTGTGTATTCATTCAACGCTGGTTTCTGCCAGCCAACAACTTCATAAACCGTATATTTATTCGCGTTTTGAGGCTTTACCGCAAGCCATGAATGAACAGCAAACCAACCGCGCCAACTGTATGCGTCGGCTGCATAAAACTCAATTACAGCTTCACTGACTTCGTTGGGATTAGGGGCAATACCTGCTGGCTCTCGGCTAGCCGAACGCCAATCTTTATCGGTGCAGCCGATGAGCGAAAGACCTGCTAGTAGGGAAGTGAAGAGGGCGAAACCTGTTCGTTTAAGTTTCATCTTATCCTCCTTGATTAACATTACTGTTTTAAATGAAGAAATCAGATACGGGAAACCCCGTATCTGACCCTTTATTTTTAACTCACAATTAGCAAAGTATTAGTAACACTCTTCCAGAATGTTCAGTACTTCTTCTTTTGTCAGTTTTTTGTAGCCATTACCTAGAATAACGGTAGATTCTGCGATTTTTGGCAGCATCTCTTTGGTTGCACCGAGTTCTTCAAGTGACGTTACGATGCCACACTCTTTTGTGAATGCTTCTAATGCATCAATACCTTCAAGTGCGATTTGCTCTTTGGTTTTGCCTTCTGCTGAAACACCCCAAACTTGAGTTGCGTAACGTACAAACTTATCCAAACCAAATTTGTAGATTAGGCGATAGTAAGGAAGAGAAACCGCCGCTAGACCCATACCGTGTGCACAGTCAGTGTAAGCACCTAACTGGTGTTCAATCATATGAACTTGCCAGTCTTGAGTCTTAGAAAGACCTGTTACTGTATTGAGTGCCAAGGTAGCGTTCCACATAATGTTACTGCGAGCTTCGTAATCCTGAGGATTTTTAAGCGCAACACGTAGGTTATCGATAGAAGACTTCAGCAAGCTTTCGATGACGTAGTCGGTGGTGTTTGCACCTTGGTCAGAGAAGTACTGCTCCATCAGGTGCGACATTGTATCGAATACGCCACTCACCATTTGGTACTCAGAAACCGTGAAGGTGTACTCTGGGTTCAAAATAGAAAACTTAGGATAAGCGATAGGTGGGAATACGCGACCCGCTTTGGTTTTGCTCTCTTCGTGAGTAATAACCGAACCACCATTCATTTCTGAACCCGTACCTACCATAGTCAGAATTGAAGCAACAGGTACCACTTCGTTAGAAACGTCTTGCCACTCAATCCAGTATTTTTGGAATGGGTCTTGGTCAGTACAGTGTGCCGCGACTGAAATGCCTTTTGCACAGTCAACTACTGAGCCGCCACCTACTGCTAGAATCAGGTCAACCTTGTGTTCACGCACAAGCTCAACACCTTCCATCATTTTGCTGTAAGTTGGGTTTGGCATAACACCAGAAAGCTCAACAACTTTCTTACCAGCAGCATTCAGGCTTGCGATAACTTTGTCGTACAAACCGTTTGATTTGATCGCATTGCGACCATAAACCAGCATAACAGTGTCGCCGAACTTCGGCAGTTCGCTGTCTAATTTCGCCAATGAGTCTTTACCAAAATGAATGGTTGTTGGGTTGTAGTAAGAGAAATCTAATTGCATTGTCACACCCTTCTTGAGAGTTACAGTTCGCGTATCGGCTAAGCCAGACGCTAACCGAGTTATACATCCACATTTCTAAAGTAGATGACGTTTAGTATAAGAGATATTCTATATACAGAACGGCTGTTGATGAATGTCAGATCCTCTCTATGTCTTGCCTATTCTTCCAAAAAATCACTTAGCAGCACTAGTTATTGGCTTTCAACCATGTTGGATTCGCGCAATGCTTTGATGTCTTTCGAAGGTGGGGAACCGAATAAGCGGCTGTACTCGCGACTGAATTGAGAAGGGCTTTCATAGCCTACTTTAAAGGTCGTCGCCATAGCATCAAGATTTTCTGTTAGCATCAAACGTCGTGCTTCGCTTAAGCGCAGCTGCTTCTGAAATTGAAGGGGGGTCATAGAAGTCATAGAGCGGAAGTGCGTATAAAAAGCAGACTTGCTCATGCCACTGTAAGCGGCAAGTTCTCCCACACTAAGCGGTTTCACAAAGTTGCTTTTCAACCACTCAATAGCTTTAGAAATCTGATGACTGTGACTACCGTCAGTGACGATTTGGTTTAATCGCGATCCCTGTTCACTCATCAGAAGTCGATAAAAAATCTCGCGTTTAATCACCGGAGCGAGAACTTTGATCGACTCAGGTTCATCCATTAGTGAAAGCAGACGGACAAAAGCGTCAAGCAGCGGTTGAGAAAGAGTACCGACAGCGATGCCTTTCTGTGCTTCTTTGTAGTGGGTAAAAGAATAGTCACTGTCGACAATCAGTTGGGAGATTTCCTGCAAATCCAGTTCCAAAATCAGCCCCAAATAGGGCTTATCTTTGCTCGCTTCCATAATGTTGGCGGTGATAGGGAGATTAACCGACGAAATCAAAAAATGGTTGGCGTCGTAAATGAAGCTGTCTCCGCCTAATAGAACCTGTTTTTTACCCTGAGCAATCAGGCAGATACTCGGATTATGAGTGTAACTGGTGGGCGGGGTTGGTGCTTCCCAGCGGCTTAACCTCAGCCCCGGAATGCCTGTGTGGGTGTCAAACTGGTTTCTACCTCTGGTCCAATTCTCAATTAAGCTACCCAATTTAGAATGGGGTTCGGAGACATTTGCTGTAAGACTCATAGTGTTTCCTTTTAGCCATTTGTGAACCGTTGTGGCTAGATTTGTGAGCAAGTGAATAGTGTAAGAATATTAGGCAAATTTATTTAATCAAGCGGCAATTAACTTAGGTGACGTGTGTCGTACCATGTTGATTATTAATTTATTGATATTTATGTATTAAAGCTAAATAGTGAAGAGCTCTCTGTATTTTGAAATGCCAGTTGTTTACACCGTACTGTGACTATTTATGGATGATTAGGCAATTATTCAAGTAGGGCAGGCGAACGAGTGTTAAGTAATCAGTGAAAACTTTCTTTTAGGTTGAATTGAAATTGGCATTTTAAGCGATAGCACTAGAGCATTTAGTTACAATGTCACACGTTGAGTTGTATTATCTATTCCGAAAAAACAAGAGTGGCTAATTAGCCACTCTTTTCTCTTATCGTTCCGCTTCTGCAACCATTCGTTCTTGCTGCTGAAGTTGGTACATGGCTTTGTAGCGCCCGTGATCCACTTGCATTAACTGATGATGATTACCTTGTTCGATAAGATGGCCTTTATCCAGCACCAAAATGCGGTCAGCGTGATGGATGGTAGAGAGACGGTGCGCAACAACGATGAGCGTCACTTTGCCTCTCAACTCATTTAACGCTCTCTGTACGATTTGTTCTGTTTCGCTGTCGATGTTGGCTGTTGCTTCATCGAGCAGCAAAATCTTTGGTGAACCGGCTAACGCACGAGCAATGATCAACTGCTGTCTTTGTCCGGTAGATAGTCTTAATCCGCCTTCACCTAACTGAGTTTGATAGCCGTCAGTCATTTGCATGATGACATCGTGCAAATGTGCCTGTTTGGCGGCCAGTTCAACAGCTTCTTGGCTTAAATTTCTACCCATGTCGATGTTATCAAACACTGTTGTTGCCTGAACAAAAGGCTCTTGTGGGATAAAGCCAATCAACTGGCGCAATGTTTTGGGTGCGTATTGGTTCAGTTCATGCCCGTCAATCTTGATTGAACCTGACTGCGACTGATAGAAGTTAAGCAGCAGGCTGAGTAACGTTGATTTACCGCTGCCCGTATGGCCAACAATCGCGAAGAACTTACCTGACTCAACGGTGGCATTGATATTGTGCAGCACCGGCTTGTCTGCTTGGTAACTGAACGACAGGTTTTCAATACTTAAATCACCTTGTTCAATGTGATTCCAGCGTACTTCTTTTTGTTCTGAAGAGGGCTCTTGCAGCAACTCGTACACACGATCACCAGCGACGACTGCCTGCTGATAAAGGCTGAAACGCTGAGTAATCTCGACCAGAGGTTCAGTAAAACGCCCTAAGTAACTCAAATAAGCGTATAGAACACCGACTTCCGCCACGCCTTCTACCACTTGCAAGCCAAAGAACCACACCACGCCAGCTAAAATCAGGATGCTTAACAAGTTAATCGCAGGGCGAAGCAACATTGAGCCGACGATTACCGCTTTTAAACGCGTATCGTAATACTGGCTGTTAATCTGTTCGAACTGCTGCTGTTTGTTTTGCTGTTGGTTGGTGGCTTGAATCACCGTCATACCGCTGATCGACTCATTCATAGTCGAGTTAATATCAGAGCGTAGCTGGCGGCTTTGCGTCACCGCTTTAACACTGAATTTCTGATAGAGGTAAATTAAGCTCACAACCGCGGGTATCAACGCCAGAGCCACCAGCATCAATTGCAAATCCAGTATTGCCATAGCGGTCAAGATACCAATCAGCAAAACCAAGTTGGCTAAGATGTTCGATAAGAACTGCACATAGATATCTTTGATTGATTCGGTGTCGTTGGTAATACGGCTCACCAACTGACCTGTCCGTGAGTAATCAAAAAACGCTACAGGCAAGGTCAACACGTGTTTAAACAATCGCTTACGTATGTCTAACACCGCATTAAGCGCAATATCTAAAAAACGCAGGGTCTGTTGATATTTTAAGTAGGTGCCCAATAACACAGAAATGATGAACAGAGCGATAACACCAACCACAGGCCAAACAGGGTAGTGATTCTGCATCACGAATTCATCGATAAACACTTTGCTCAGCATAGGACCAAGCACGTCAAAACCAGTGGCGAGCACCACCAGTAATAAGGTTTTTATAAACAGTGCTTTTTCAGCGAATACATAGCTCATCAGGAGTTTGATTGAGCCTGAGCTGTTTTTCTCTTTCATTGTGTTTGCTTTGCTCATATCAGGTCTTCCTCCAAAGCCTGCTCCATCTGCTGATAAGCCGCCATGCGTGAATACCAACCATCTAGGCTAATAAGCTGATGATGTTTACCCCGTTCAATGATTTCGCCATGAGAAAGCACAATGATCTCATCCGCGTGTTCAATAGCAGACAGGCGATGACTGACCACAACAACGGTTTGTTCTCTACGCTGTTGAAGGTGCTTAATGATGAGTTTTTCAGTTTTAATATCAACGGCGGACAGGGCATCATCCAACACCAAAATCGGCGCTTGGCTAATTAAAGCTCGGGCAATCGAAATACGTTGTCGTTGGCCACCGGAGAGTGTGACGCCTCGTTCTCCCACAAGGGTCTGATAACCGTCACGGAACTGAAGTATGTCATCGTGAATTGCCGCCAGTTTCGCCGCGTGATAGACGTCTTCATCGGTTGCGTTTGGCATACCAATGCGGATGTTCTCCATGATGGTCATACTGAACAGGAATGCATCCTGTGGTACGTAGGCATACAGACCGCGCAACTTCGCCAAAGGGATATCAGCTATCGAAACACCAGAAACGGAAATATCACCTTGGGTAGATTCCCAATAACGCATTAACAAATGAAGCAGAGTCGATTTCCCTGAACCTGTTGCTCCCGTAACACCAAGCACTCGATTTTGCTCAACATTGAGTGAGAGGTTTTTCAGGGTGCTTTGATTGGTGTCTGGGTAATCAAATGTTAGATCTTTTACGGCAAGCGCATAGCCTTCAGGTATTTGTGTTCCTTTATCTGCAACGGAATCCGGTAATTTCAATAACGATTCCAAGCGACCAATAGCCGCGTTACCTCGTTGCAAAATGTTCATTAGCCAGCCGAATGCGTACATTGGCCAAATCAGTTCAGACAAATACAGAGTGAAACTGGTGAGCTGACCAACGGTCAATCTCTCTTGGCTAATCTGCCAGCCACCCACGATCAAAGCAATCAGCAGTGCAGATCCTAGGCTGAGCTGAATGATCGGGTCGAATAAGGCTTCTGAACGCTGCACATTGTATGTAGTGCGAGCGGATTGCTGAGCAATTTGTGCAAACTTGTCTGACTCAATTTCTTCACGCCCCATCGATTTGATCAAACGAATGCCAGCTACTGACTGCTGTGTCTGTTCATTTAAGGTAGAGAAGGAGTCCAGTGTTTCTTTGAACTGATGATGGATTCGGTTCGACAGCTTGTAAAAACCATACCCCATAAACGGAAACGGAATAATCGCTAAGATCGCCAGTTGCCAGTCAATGAAAATAAACATCATGATCAGCACTAGAATAAAGGTCAGCAATCCGTCGAAACCAGACAAGATACCTTCGCCAGCCGCGACTTCGACGGCGTCGATATCATTGGTTGCTCTCGCCATTAAATCGCCAGTCGAGTGGATGTTATAAAACGCCTGACCTTGGCGAAGAAGGCGATGATAGAACTGTTCGCGAAGTATGTTTCCCAATTTATAGGAGGTGCCAAACAGCATTCTCCGCCATCCGTATCTCAGCAAGTAGACAAGAATACTCACGCCTAACAACGCAAATAAATAGAATTCAGCCTGCGAGAAATCTTTGGTTTGTAGGAGCTTGTCTATGGCGTTACCAATAAGCCACGGTACCGCCATGTTGAGCATAGCGACGGCAAAAAGCATCGATAACGCGATGGCGTAAGTTAAACGATGCTGGCGGAAAAACCACTTTAGATGTTGATATAACTGCATTGCTGACGTTTCTTATATTTGTTGTGTTGTTTCATTGTTAGAGAGGAGAAATGAACACTTATCACTTTTTTTGTTTGCAAAAGTTTAAAGGTGATCACGAAGTAGACTCTACCAACCTGAGGTACGTTTTGAAATCGAAATTTGGTTGAGTTTTCGTTGATGAAGAGAGAATTAAGAAAAAGGCTGGGTAAGAGATATACCCAGCCAGCATAGTTGCGCGGTTAGTACTGTTGAACGATCAGTACTTCTTATACAGAGAAAGTTTGCCGTTTTTATCAAACGCAATCACATTGAAATCTTTATAAGGCTGATTGGGCGCAGCCATACCCGGTGAATGTTGTGGCATTCCCGGTGCGGCTAAGCCTGAAATGTTCACTGGACGCTCAGTAAGCAAGCGCGCGATATCTGATTCTGGTACATGGCCTTCAACCATGTAGCCATCAATCACCGCCGTGTGGCAAGACATCAACTGATTCGGCATACCAAATTGCTTTTTCACTGAGCTCCAATCGTTTTGATGATGCACGTTCACTTCGTAGCCTTTCTCTTCCATGATTGCTGCCCACTCTTTACAGCAGCCACAAGTAGGGGATTTGTAGAGCTCAATCGTCGGTTTTGCAAACGCCGAAAAGCTGAATGTTAGTGCAGACAGAGTTATCGCTTTTAATAAGGTTTTCATCATTCATCCTCTTGTGTAAAAGTTTCACTTCACATCAATGGTCAAGTAACTTTGATTGTAGTTTAGCGTGATAGCCCCTTTACTCGGAGTCCAATCAATCGCTTTAGTCTCATACGGGTTAAGTTGAACGGTTTTCTCAGAAGTTAACTGAGGCAGGGAAAGTTCAACAGGTTCAAATAGCTTGTTAAAAACAACCAACTGGGCAGGGCTATCTGCGTCAATAGTGACGCTTGAGCTGGTCGCGGTGTCTTCTATCGTCCACTCCACCAGGGTGGTTTGCCCTAACGTTTCAAGGTATGCGGCTAGATTTTCTCTGTCACTGTTTGACAGTGTACTGGCGAGAAGCTGCATGGTTGGTTCGTTAGCCAAGCTGTCGTTGATGTCATTCAGCGTTTTGCCACGAATGTTTCCACCAACATTGCCTGCGCCGTTGGCAAACTGACCGTGACAAGCAACGCAGCCATAACCGCCAGCGGTTCTGAAAAGCTGCATATCGGTTTCCACATTAGGCGATGTTTCTGCTTGAGCCGTTAAGCTGACCAAAGAAAACAAGGCGCCGACTATCAGGTTTTTTACACTGTTCATGGAATTGTTCATTTCTCCAATAGAGCCCCAACAGCTTACTGTTGGGGCTTCTTGCTATTACAGGCTGATACTCTTCATCATGCCAGCTTCAGCATGACCCGGAATGTTACAGGCAAACTCAACATTTTTGTCGCCGTGGAAGTGCCATGTAATTTGCTTCGCTTTGCCCGGTTCTACGGTTACTGCGTTGCCCATATCATGCATGTGTTGACCGTTCATGTTTTTCATCATTTCACGGTGTTCAATTTGCTCTGTCACTGAGCCGATGGTGAACTCATGATTGATTTTGCCTGTATTCATCACAACAAACTGCACGACATCATTCGGTTCAATTTTCACTTCTTTTTTGAAGGTGATTTTCATGTCATCAGAAAGCATCACGTGAACCACTTTGTCCGGTTTTGAACCCATGGCTGGCATACCGACATCAGACATCCCTTCCATGTTCATCATATTGCCATGATCCATCTTCATGTCATTCTTCTTAGCGGTTGGTGACATTTGGCTGTGATCCATTTTACTGTGGTCCATTGAACGGTTGTTAGAACTGTTCATGGAACTATGATCTGAAGAACCATGGTCATTTGAATTTGAGTGGTTCATATCAGCAAAAGCGATAGAAGAGCTGATGGTTAGTGCGATAGCTAGAGTAAGTTTTTTCATCATTAATTCCTTATTCATTAATTCGGTATTTATTTGGTTTCACGCTGCTTCCACAGCTTAAAGATTGCAGGTATCACCAGCAGGGTAAGTAGTAAGGCTGAAGCCATTCCGCCAATCATCGGGGCCGCGATGCGTTGCATAATTTGCGAACCCGTACCATGGCCATACATGATGGGTATTAAGCCAATGATTACGGTGATAACGGTCATCATTACTGGGCGAACACGCAGCCCAGCACCTTCGCGAATCGCGTTATTCAGGTCATCTTTGCTGAGCGGAATGTTCCGCTCTTCGGCTTTGAGCTTGGTGTAGTGCCATGCTTGGTTCAGGTAAACCAGCATGATGACGCCTATTTCAACCGCCACGCCGGAAAGGGCGATAAAGCCGACTCCCACAGCAATAGACATGTTGTAATTGAGTGAGTACATCAACCATAAGCCGCCAACCATAGCCAATGGCAGGGTTGCCATGATAATCAGCACTTCACCGACACGTCGGAAGCTGAAATAGAGCAGCAGGGTGATGATGGTCAATGTAATTGGAACGACGACACTTAAACGCTCTTTCGCACGCTCCATATACTCGTACTGACCAGACCATGCGAGTGAGTAACCTGCTGGCAGTTTCAGTTCCTCTGCTACGCGTTTTTGCGCTTCAGATACATAAGAACCGAGATCTCGACCTTCGATATCAACAAACACCCAGCCGTTAGGACGCGCATTTTCTGTTTTGATCATCGGTGGACCATCTTCGTAGCGAATATCCGCCACATCCGCTAATGCTATACGAGCACCGTTTGGTGTCACCAATGGCAGATTTTGCAGTTTTACTACCGAATCACGGTAGTCTTGCGGATAACGAACGTTGATAGGGTAACGCTCCAATCCTTCAATGGTTTCACCCACATTCATGCCGCCAACGGCGGTGGAAACCACTTGTTGTACGTCTTTGATATTTAGCCCGTAACGTGCCGCTGCTTTACGCTTGATATCAACAGTCACGTATCGGCCACCCGCAACGCGTTCAGCGTAAACCGATGCAGTACCTTTGACTTGGTTAAGAATTGGCTCCAACTGTGAACCGATACGTTCAATGGTGCTTAGTTCAGGACCAACGATTTTGATACCAATTGGTGTTTTAATACCGGTGGCTAACATATCGATTCGGGTTTTGATTGGCATTACCCAAGCGTTAGTTAAACCGGGGAATTGAATCAGGTTATCAAACTCTTTACGTAGTGATTCTGTGGTGACACCTTCACGCCATTCTTCACGAGGTTTGAGCTGAATGACGGTTTCGATCATGGTGAGCGGAGCCGGGTCAGTCGCCGTATCTGCACGGCCGACTTTACCCCATACCGTTTTTACCTCAGGTACTGTTTTGATCAGTTTGTTGGTTTGTTGCAGTAACTCACGTGCTTTACCAATCGAAATACCCGGATAGGTGGTCGGCATGTACATCAAATCGCCTTCATCCAATGGTGGGATGAATTCGCTGCCCAGTTTACTGGTTGGGTAATAGGCGGACGCCATTAGCGCAACGGCCAATACCAATACCGATTTCGGGAATTTTAAGCTTAGGTTAAGCAGAGGACGGTAAAGACCTACCAGTGCTCGGTTAACTGGGTTTTTATGCTCAGGAAGGATCTTTCCGCGAATAAAATACCCCATTAATACCGGAACTAGGGTAATGGCTAAACCTGCTGAAGCCGCCATCGCGTATGTTTTAGTGAAGGCGAGAGGAGAGAACATTTTCCCTTCTTGGCCTTCAAGAGCGAACACAGGCACAAAGCTTAACGTAATGATAAGCAGCGAGAAGAACAGCGGTGGGCCGACTTCCTGAGCGGCATCACCAATGACTTGCCAGCGGTTTTTATCCGTTAGTGGGGTGCGTTCTATATGCTTGTGTACGTTTTCAATCATGACGATTGCGCCATCCACCATGGCACCGATGGCGATGGCTATGCCGCCCAGAGACATGATGTTGGCGTTAATACCTTGCCAGTGCATGACAATGAAAGCAGACAAGATGCCGACAGGCAGACTCAGAGCAATGACTAAAGACGAACGAATGTGGAACAGGAACAGCGCACACACAATCGCTACCACGATGAACTCTTCCGCTAACTTCTTCCAAAGGTTCTCAACGGCTGCATTGATAAGCGTAGAGCGGTCATATGTGGGTACGATTTCCACACCATCAGGCAGGCCGCGCTGAAGCTCTTCAAGCTTGGTTTTTACGTTGTCGATCACTTGGCTCGCGTTCTCGCCAAAGCGCATCACAATCACGCCACCAACCGCTTCACCTTCGCCATTGAGTTCAGAGATGCCACGACGCATTTGTGGACCTAATGAAATGTCTGCAATATCGCCAAGCAGTAACGGTGTACCTTTGTTGGTCACTTTAAGCGGCAGAGACTGAATATCTTCAATATTGGTCAGATAGCCGGTGGTACGAACCATATGTTCGGCTTCTGCCACTTCTATAACCGAAGCGCCAGTCTCTTGGTTGCCGTTTTGAATCGCCATGTTGACTTGTTGAAGCGTCAAGTTGTAAGCGCGCAATTTAGCCGGATCAATCTGGATCTGATACTGCTTAACCATGCCGCCTACGGTGGCCACTTCAGAGACGCCATCAACAGTTTGTAGTTCGTATTTTAAGAACCAGTCTTGCAGGCTGCGTAGCTGAGCCAAATCATGTTGGCCTGTTTTATCTTGCAACACATAACTGAACACCCAACCCACACCTGTCGCATCTGGTCCCAGTGTTGGTTTGGCATTGGCTGGTAGCTTAGGCGCAACTTGGCTCAAATATTCCAACACTCGCGAACGAGCCCAGTACATGTCGGTTTTATCATTGAAAATGATATACACATAAGAGTCACCAAAGAACGAGTAGCCACGTACGGTTTCAGCCCCAGGTACCGCCAGCATTGCGGTTGTGAGCGGGTAAGTCACCTGATCTTCAACCACTTGCGGTGCTTGTCCAGGAAAGCTGGTTTTGATGATCACCTGCACATCAGAGAGATCGGGAATCGCATCGACAGGTGTGTTTTTCACACTAAATAAGCCGCCAGCCATAAGCGCAACGGTTGCCAGAAGGACAATAAAGCGGTTTTTCAGAGACCAGCGAATAATGGCATTGATCATTGTTTGCCTCCGATTCGCTCAATACTCTTCAGGGTGAAGTCGTTGTTCTGTTTCTGTACTAGAAATCGAACACGGTCACCTTCCTCAAGACCGGAAAGCTTAATATCAGGATCGACAGTGAAGTTCATTTCGCCCGCTTCCCAGTTCCATTCTGAAACCGGTAAGTGTTGAAGCGTGATCATTCCGAAGTCTTGCATCAGCATTGTGATGTCGCCTTCCAGCCACACTTCACCCGCTACGACGCTGCCGTCTGATTTAATATCGATGACCTGATACTGTCCATCCGGTGTTTTTTGCAGTTCAAACTCGACCACTTGTCCGGACTTCAGCGCATCAATATCAACATTCTCGCCAGCAGTGAAGTTCATGGTCATGCCCGGCCAATTCCATTCTGGTACAGGCTGGTGGTTAATCGTGAGAGTGCGAGAAGAGGATAAAACATCGCTGATTTCGCCTTTCGCCCACACACTTTCCATATCTACTGCAATACCATCGATACGAGCCAGATCTGCCGTTTGGCTCGATTCAGAATCAAGTAAGAAGTGCGCTGATGTTACAACTTTGCTTTGCTCAGTTAGGCCTTGCAATACTTCCACTTTGTCACCAGCCTCACGTCCGATTTGAACGCGTGCCGAGCGATACTTGCCGTCGCCTTCAGACAAGACTACTCGAGTCATTCCGCCTGAACGGATCACTGATGATTTAGGAATCGTCAGTACCGATTCTTCTGTTACTGGTTGTAGCGAAATATTGGCGAACATATTTGGCTTTAGCTCGCCTTGTGGGTTAGGGAATTTCAGACGCAGACGTAAAGTACGGGTTTGCGGATCTAAGATAGGGTAGACGTAGTCAATTTCGCCTTGCCATTCTTTGCCCGGTAAAGCATCTAGCGTCATCTTGGCGGTGCTGCCAGCTTTAACCCAGTGTGACTGGCGCTCGAAGACTTCCGCATCAACCCATACATTCTCAAGTGGGCCAGCACTGATCACAGCCTGAGCGGGTGACAAGTATCCGCCTTCACGAACATTGAGATTAGCGATGATTCCGTCAGCCTTTGCTTTGATATCAATCGACTGAGACGCTTTGCCACGTTTGACGATAGATTGAATTTGTTGACGATCTACGCCTAGCGTAACCAGTCTTTCGGTCGCGCCTTTGACCAATCCTTCTCTGCCTGTGCGATAGGCATTAATCAGTTCTTCTTGAGCTTTGACCAACTCAGGCGAGTAAAGAGTAAACAACACATCGCCTTTGTTTACTTTATCGCCGATTGCGTTGACGTTCAGCTTTTCAACCCAGCCTGCTACGCGCACGTTGGTTTGCCATAACTGGCTTTCGTCGAAAGCCACATAACCCACGGTTTCAATACTTGGTGTAAGAGGTGTCATCTGCGCAGACGCCACTTTTACCCCTAAATTATTTTCAACGGCTGGGTCGATTTTAACGGTTCCCGGCGCTTGGTCTTGCGCCGCATCTTCTGCATAAACAGGGATCAAATCCATACCCATAGGTGATTTGCCCGGTTTGTCGCGTTTATAGTTCGGGTCCATAGGAGCAACCCAATACAGCGGCTCTTTATTGGATTTAGCTTGGCTTGATAGTTGTTCGTGCCCAGTATCCTCTGCTTGAGAAGTGTGTGTTTGAGACAAGAGTGTTTGTGCACCAAAGCCCAGAGTTGCGCCGATAACAAGCGCGAGTGTTGTTACTTGAATTGTTTTCATTGTTGTTCTGCCTTGTTATTGCTGCTCTGACGTTGTAGTAATTTCTGGTTTATCAACTTGATAGCTGTAGCTATTGAGTAATGCGGATAAGTTGTTATTAACCAGATTCAGGTCGGTGATCAGGCGCTGAAATTCCAGCTTTAATGCAAGTTCATCACGAGTCGCTAAAATCACGTCATTAAATTGAGCAGTGTTATTTTGGTAACCTCTCTCAGTTGCTTTCACACGTGAATCCGCTTGCGGAAGCAAAGTCGATTCGAAGCGTTCGAGACGTTGAGTGAGGTTATTTTTGTCAACAAGCAGAGCGTTGACTTTGGCGTTCATTTGTTTCAGCAAGGTGTCTTTCTGAGACTGAGCTGCACCCACTTGGTATTGAGCCGCGGCTAAGTTCTTATCTTGCTTATTACCCGTGAAAAGAGGGATATCCATAGTGATATAGGCGCTGACTAAATCAGATGCCGGCTCACCACGCATGTTGTTTGATTGACGATAGGCATACATTACTTCGACGCCGAACTGCGGAGCATAAGATTCGCGAGCAATATCGACTTGAGTACGACGTGCATCAATTGAAGAATCCACCATTCGCACAGCGGGGTTCTGATTCAGTTGTGAGTAGAAATTACTGTTGCTCGCGGTATTTTCAATATTTTGCAGTGCGCGCCAGTCCAATTGATTGGAAGCTTCAAGCTGGTCTGTATTGATAAGCCAATCTGAACCTAACCACTCAGATAACTGAGCCTTCAAGCGTTGTTGCGTTTGCTCATTCGCTTGGATCTTTTCATCCAGTTTAGCGACTTGCAGTTGTGCATTGATTAGGTCTTGAGCTTCACTTTTACCAATTGAATAATTTGTTTGAATGAATCTTTCCATCTCGCTTAATAGCGATCGGTTTTCAAGCAGAACTTTGTTTGCCACTTGCTGATAGCCGAGTTCAAGCCATATCTGAGTAATGGCGTTTGCGACTTCCAGCTCTCTTGCTGAGACTTTCACTTCCAGCCCGCCAGCTTGCTGACTTGCTTTTCTATCGTTGAGATCTGAGGTGTCGCCACGGTTGAATTGCTGCATAAGACCAACGGAAATATTGGTCATAGGGTCTTCATCGAACGCGAAGCTATCTGTTGGTAATCCAGTGACGCCAAATTTAAGTTTTGGGTCCATTTGGGTTGCACTGGCTTTACCCGTTTCGCGCATTGCCTGAGCTTCTGCGTAGTACTGACGGCGTGTTCCGTCATTAGAAAGTGCAGCTTCAATTAACTGCGATAGCGTTTTTTCGGATGTTGACGATACACTGCCCGCGGTTTGCTCATTTACGAGCGGTTCACCAGCGTATAGAGGTGTAGTCGCCAATACCGCTGCGCTGATAGACAGCGCCAAAAGGCATTGTTGAATTTTCACGAGTTATAAATCCATCACTGAGCGCATGATGCGCACGAGAATTCTTCCGCATGAATCTACGGAACCTAAATATGATTGATGGATTTAAGCGCTGGGCGGCCGTTCTAGACTTCTAGGGGTATGAACAACATCACCGGATTTTGGCGATGTGAACAGAGCTAATGAGGTTTCTGCTGTTATTAAAACATCTGGAACAAGCAAAATAGCTGCGGCTGTGGTGCAAGTGGTGTCACAACAGTTATGAATGATGTCCTTCGACATTTCACATTGGCTGCCTATGGAGTCTTGCTCCATCTGCATTTTGTGATGCGCAGACATTTGCTGTGTTTGGCAAGGAGGAGAATAGGTTTTCATATCATGCGACATAGGGCTGGTCATCATTCCTGCACTTGAAGCAAAGCCGGACATAAGCAAGGCTGCTAATGTCAGGATTGTAATCCAAGTTGTTGAAATGATGTTTAAGCGCATGACAAACCGAATCTGTAAATTTGGCTAGAATATAAAGCTTTCCCCTAGGGCAATGTCAACAACTTACACGATATTAAATGTTTAAAGATAAGTCCGAATGGAAAAACATACCTGATTTACCGTACTATCTTGAAACCAAGTTGACAGGCATTCGCCTTTCAACACTCTGTGTACATAAAGAACAAGTAGACTGAAAATGAATGTAGAGCACTTAAAGCTGTTTGTGCGCTTGGCTTCCAGCCAAAGTATCAGCATGGCTGGGCAGGAGTTAGGTTTGTCTCCGGCTGTAGCAAGTTCGCATATCAATAAACTTGAGGAAAGCCTTGGGGTTCGCCTTGTGCATAGAACCACTCGCAAAGTCTCTATCACTGCCGAAGGTCGAGCTTTTCTGCCTTACGCAGAAGAGGTACTGGCATCGGTAGAAGCCGCAAAAGGCGCGGTTGGTGTTGGTCACAGTAACCCAACTGGTACTCTGCGGGTTACTGCGCCTGCATCGTTTGGTCGTATGCATCTGATACCGGCAATGAACGGATTTATGCAACGTTACCCTGAACTTAATATTGAGTTTCGATTTTCAGATTCAATCATTGACATGGTGGAAGGTGGCTTTGACGTGGCTATTCGAGCAGCCGAACTTAAAGACTCTTCATTGGTGGCTCGAAAACTTGCTCCGGACCGCCGCATTGTCGTTGCTTCTCCCGCGTACCTGAATCAATTTGGCGCTCCAGAAAAACCGCAAGATCTGGTCAATCATCAATGTATTAATTTGATCGGCTTAGATAACTGGACGTTTAAAACTGACGAGGGGGTTGTAAGTGTTAAAACTTCAGGCCGACTTCGATGCGATAACGGTGATGCGATGAGAGATGCGACAACGGGTGGTTTGGGCATTTCCATAAACTCTATTTGGAGTGTCTATAAGCAGCTGAAAAGTGGAGAGCTGGTGGAAATACTGCAAGATTACCCACTGGCGATGGAAGCGAGTATCTGGGCTGTTTATCCAAGCTCTCGCTTGATCGCGTTAAAGGTCAGAGCCTTTATCGATTACTTTTCGGAGTATTACGGACAGCCTGCTTACTGGGAAAACGAACTAAACGATGTGAATCCTTCTTAACTCTACAAGTATTCACTTTGTTTGCCTTCAGGAAAGTGTGTTAATCGCAATGACAGAAGTTGTCGTATGAGCCTCAGGTATATTAAGGACTTAGCGAAAAATTACTGATTTTTATTTTCAACGAAATGAATAAAGTGATTATAGAAAACAAAGTATTCTCAATTTTTGACGAGCCTATATCATAGGGCAAACTCTGAGGTCCGTGACGGTTTTGATACCCAACGTACCTTTAATAATTGATGTTAAGGAGAGCAGTAATGTCTCATCAAATTATCAAAGATTTAAGCAAACGCTATACAACTAAAAAATACGATGAAGAGAAACGCATTTCTCAAGAAGATATGGCTGTGATCAAAGAAGCAATTCGTTTATCAGCATCATCAATTAACTCTCAGCCATGGAAGTTTATTGTTATTGAAAGTGATGAAGCGAAGCAGCGCTTCTACAACACGTTTGCCAATAAACACCAGTTCAACCAACCACATGCAAAAACAGCGTCACACACGATTCTGCTTGCGCATGATCCAAAGTTCACCAAAGAAAAATACGCTAAACGCCTAGACGCTGAAGTTGTTGCGGGTCGTCTGTCGCCAGAGAAATTCGATGCACGTATGGGCGCTTACGCGTTTGCCGAGCTAAATACTGATGAAACGGGTAGTAATAGCAACTGGACCAAAGCTCAGGTTTACATTGCGTTGGGTAACTTGCTGCACACATTGGCTCGTCTAGGCATTGACTCTACGCCTATGGAAGGTGTTGATGCGGATCTTATTGGTGAAGAGTTCAA
Organism: Vibrio sp. C8; assembly: GCF_054051265.1. Classification (NCBI taxonomy): domain Bacteria; kingdom Pseudomonadati; phylum Pseudomonadota; class Gammaproteobacteria; order Vibrionales; family Vibrionaceae; genus Vibrio; species Vibrio sp. C8. The sequence continues at coordinate 86,789 of NZ_JBPAOE010000049.1, read as the reverse complement.
ACAAGAACTAGAAGGCCATGTTTGTGAAGTTGCGTTGGCGATCGGTTATCACAAAGAAGATGAAGATTATAACCACGCTCTGCCAAAATCGCGTTTAGCGCTAGAAGAAGTCGTCACTACTTTGTAATTTCGACCTATTTATTTTTCTGTCAGTGGCGAAACTTTAAATGGCTCACCACTGACAGATTATTTTCTCTTCTCCAGTGCTCCCACTAAGTAACGCTCACTGTCTGTTTGGCGTTTCGCTAAACTCTTTCTGTAACCAAGATTTTAGGGTGACGACATTTTCGTTGCGCAGTTTTTCTGGTCTACATACGAAGAAAAACTCCTGATGCGGGTTATTCACTGGTGTGCCGATTTCGACCAACATGCCGTGTTTAATATCATCGCGAACAAACAAGCGATGAGTGACCAAGACACCCAGCTTGCGAATCGCGGCTTGTACCGCATGAATGGAGGCGATGAAGTTAAGGTTCTTGTTTTGCTTAGGCACGGGAAGTGTATTTCCTTCGCACCAAACACTCCAGTCATGTTTTCTGCGCAAGTTTTCAGCATAAATGGCAGGGTAATGTGCTAGAAGATCAGCTGCGGAGGGGCTTGCTTCAAACGAATCCAGCAATTCAGGGCTGCATACTAACAGCAATTCATCGTCACCGAGCTTTTCACAATAGTAATCTTGCCACTCGTCAGTTTTGCCATGAAGGATCGCGACATCTACACCTTCTTGGTTTAAGTCAAATGAACCAATTAAGTTGGAAAGTCGAATATCGACGTTGGGTGCATATTGTTGGAAGTTATCGACTCGTGGCACCCACCAGTGCATCGCCAGTGAGTTGACCATATTCACCGTAATTCGGTTTGACTGAGGTTGTTGAGTGACCGATTCCGTCGCTGTGATAATTGCCTTTAATGCAGGAGCTATGTCGTTGTAGTACCTCTGACCTATGGCATTAAGCTGAACCTGTCTGCCAATTCTCTGAAACAGTGGTTGGCCAATCAATGATTCAAGATTTTTAACAGCTTGGCTGATTGCAGAATGGCTTACGCTAAGTAAATTAGCCGCTTCAGTCATGCTACCCGTCTCAGCGACAGCGACAAATGCGTAAAGAGATTTGAGTGGTGGTCGTCTATTCATATGTAAGTTTATCTAACAGGTTTGTTTAAATATATTCGTTTTTTTCTTTGTTGTCATTGCTCTACTATGAGCCGGTCAATAGGGGAAGATTATGTTGTTAAAAAATCGCGCTGTACCTTATATGCTCATTTCAACATTCAGTATGTCGTTAACTGGGCTTGTATTAAAAAAACTTACCGAAATGATGGGGATTGAACTTCTAACATTTCTACGATTCTTTATGCCTGCATTATTGCTTTTTGCCATCGTGGGGGTTTCCAGATTACCTTTACCACCTCGCTCGGTCATTAAAGCATTGATCATTCGGGGTCTGTGTATAGCGGCATGTCAACTTTGCTTTATCGCGTCACTGAACACTCTGTCTCTTGTAGAGACAAGCGTGTTGTTTGCAACTGGCCCTATATTTATCGCCGTTTTGGAAAAGCTGATTTTTAAAGTAAAAATTAAGACTGAAACAAAGTTTGGCCTAGTTGCCACTTTCGCTGGGGTTTTAATGTTGGCAGGGGATGTATCTGGAATTCAGTTCCGACCAGAATTACTCATTGGCTTGGGTGCTGGCTTGTTCAATGCAGGATCGCAAGTAAGTTTATTTCGCGCCAGCAAAGGTGAGGTTAAAGCGTCAGTGCTCAATAGCTGGACATTTCTCATCGCAGCGGTAAGCGTGCTTCCTTTGGCGTTTATCTTTGGGTTATCTGATCTTGATACTCAGATACTGCTGGAGCCTCAAAATAACGTATTTGTATGGGTATGTTTATTGGGTCTTTCAGTCACCGTTGTAGGGAATCAAATTTTACGTTCGAAAGCGTACAAGCTGGTGGAAAGCAGCTCTCAGCTTGCGCCACTTATTTTCACCAATTTGTTGTTTACGATGATTTGGCAGGTTCTGTTTTTTGATGAAAGTTTTACCAAACATCAGGTAGTCGGAATAGCGCTGATTGTGTTTGCAGCACTGATGAACACCTTTGCAGCCAGACTGTTTAAGTATTTTTCTTATATCAAAGCTCATCTTGTCTAGATGATTTCAACTGCAACTTAAAGAGGCGCTATTTCACTGAAATAACGCCTTTTTTATATAGTTCTGAAGGCAATTTTCCAACCAGTCAGTTTGCATCCCAATCATGAAGAATGTTTTAAAATTAGGGTGTTGCAAACCTGTCATTTCGCTGACTTAGCGATCTATTTTTTGACAAAATACTCATAACTGTGACTACTATTAGAAATAATTTAACAAAAGTATTTTAACAAGCGTTGATTGGTGTAACGTTAGTCCGAACCATGCACTCGGTATAGAAAGTGACAGGTTAGGCGTTTGGATATTTTGCAGGTTGGCGGTGCGCTAACTTCGCAAATTGATTTTCAAGGATGTTATCAAGCTAATGCGAATATTGATTGTAGAGGATGACCGATTAATCAGTGAATCACTTGAGCAACGATTTCACGATCTTGGGCATGGCGTAGACTGTGCGTATGATGGTGCTGTTGCCTATTCACTGGTTTGTCATACTCAATACGATTTGATTATTTTAGATTTAAATCTCCCTAATCGATCTGGTGAAGAAATTACCAAAAAGATTCGACAACGCTCAAACACTCCGATTTTGATACTGACTGCACGAAAAGAGGTTCACGATCGTATCAACTTGCTTGATCTCGGCGCTGATGATTTTTTAAGTAAACCGTTTGACTTAGGGGAGCTAGAGGCTCGCTGCCGCAGTATTGTTCGTCGTAGCCAAGGTAACGACCACAATGTAATTGAGTTAGGGAACCTAAGTTTTGATTCTGCTACTGCAACAGTACTGGTGAACGGTGAAAGTATAAAACTCAAACAGCGTGAATATCGCTTACTCGAAGTGTTTATTAGCCACCCAAACCGAGTGTTGAGCAAAGAGGAAATCATCGACCACTTATACGGTTACGACAATCCTCCCAATCATAACGCCATCGAAACTTATGTTGGTCGATTACGTAAAGCACTAGCTAGCAGCAATGTAGAGATTAAAACTCTACGTGGTCTGGGTTATGTGTTGGCTGTGCAATCATAATGTTTGGTCTATCCATTTCAACACGTTCGCTTCGCTTCCAACTGTTTGCTTATTCTGCAAGCGCGTTGCTGTTTATTGGCTTGATTTCAATGCTGGCGGTAAAGCGTTATGCGTATGAAACGGCTCAATTGATCTTTGATAGTCCTCTGGCAAACACCGCACTACAAATTCTGGAAGAAGTGAGACTTGAAGGTGATGAGTTGAGTGTTGATTTGCCATTTTCCGCATTTAGTGGGCTTGCTGATTCACAGCGAGACAAAGTTTTTTATTTGATAACGACCAGGCAAAAAGAATATGTGACCGGATACGAGTTCTTACTGAACGAAGATGTTGTTACCTCGCAAATCGATTCGAACCCTCTTAGATTGGAAGTTGTGCCTCATTTCTTTGATTTAAAGTTTAAACAACAGCATGTACGCTTTTCCTTAGTTGGTCGTGTTATTAATACCAGACAAGGACCGCATCATGTCTATGTGTTGGTTGGACAAACGACAGAAGCTAGGAAGGAATGGGAGCAACAATTGTCGAGTGCGGCAATTCAGCTCATTATTGGAGTCGTAATCTGTACTGTTATCGTCATTATTATTTTGATCATCCAGGTCTTGAAGCCAATTAAAAGTATCAATAGAAAAATTTCCCAGCGATCAAACATTGACCTGACGCCAATAGAAGTGGAGGGACCAGAAGAAGTGATGCATCTGGTCAATACGATAAATAGCTTTATGTATCAATTGGATGAAACCTTAGTTAACTTGAAAAATTTTACCAGTGAAGCGGCGCATCAGTTGAAAACACCGCTTGCGGGAATGAGATCTCAGGTTGAACTGATATTGAGTCGGGACAGTTCTCCTCAGACGGCTCAATCGTTAAAACGCGTTTTAGAAGCATGCGGTATTTTGGAACGTACAATCGAACAACTTTTGAATCATGCCACTATCAAACACCGTTTTCGTAGCATAGAGCCCACGAATATCAACATTAACAAACTTGTACAGTCTGTATGTAGAGAGCTTGCTATCAATGCTCTAAAAAGGAATATAAGTCTAAGCTTCCAGCAAGACGGAAAGTATCAAATTAAAGGGGATGAATTTGCGTTGAAACAAATGTTATCCAACTTAATAGAAAATGCGATTAAGTATTCGCCAGATGATAGTGTCGTAGAAGCTGAAGTGGCTCTACGAGGAACGAAAGCCATTATCTTGATAAGAGACTTTGGTATCGGAATTAAAGATAAAGATAAACCACATGTATTTAAGCGGTTTTACCGAACATCTGAAAATAAGCACTCGGGTACTGGCTTAGGAATGAGCATTGCCGCTGATGTGGCTGAAAAGTATCACGCTCGGTTGATGTTGCGAGACACTGAGCCGCGAGGATTAACTGTCGAAATACAATTTCCCTACCGGAAATGGGAGGAAATTCAATGAGTAAATTTCGGTCTGTATGTTTATTTGTAGTGTTTTTGTTCGGCGTTTCGAATGCTTACGCGATCAGTGATTCACCTAAAACGCTCCGCATCTTTGGTGCTGCTTATCAGGAGGAGATGCAACCCTTGCTTGACGATTTCTCTATACGTAACCCCAACATAGAGATTGAATATCGTTGGATGAGTAGTGAAGTTCTCGACAATTACATACGTGAGCAGAAAGAACCACAGCCCGATATCACTATTAGTTCTGTCATGCACTTACAGATTGGCTTAGTAAACGATGGTTATTCTCTCGAACACAAAAGAGAGATTAAAAGTGGCGAAAGTTATCCTCGTGCTTTACCCGAATGGAGCCAATGGCGGGATGAACTTTTTGGCTTTAGTTTTGAACCTGCGGTTATTGTGTTTAATCGTTCGTTTCTTGAGGGCAAACAAGTTCCTTCTAATCGTATTGAACTGTTGTCGTTTATTCGACGTCATAGTGATGAGCTTATGGGGAAAATTGGTCTCTACGATATTCGCACTGTAGGCATTGGGTATTTGTTGTGGGCTTTTGAACGTCAACAAGCGCGTAACTATGGGCAGTTTTTAGAGCTGTTCAACTACCATAATGCACGCACATTCGGTAGCTCACGAGCGATGTTGGATGCGCTAAGCAGAGGTGAGATTTCTATGGCCTATAACATCCTGGGTTCTTATGCACGCAGTTGGCAAAAGCTGAACGATAACGTCACCATCGCGACTATGAAGGATTACACACCCGTGATCATTCGAACCGCACTGATTAATAAGACGACTGAGAACCAACTCGAAGCAAAAAGATTCATTGATTATCTGCTTTCTTCTTCTGGCCAGTGGGTGATGGCTGAACAAACGAACATGCCATCGATACGTTCTGATATTAATATCGTCAATTCAGCTTCCTATATGCGGGAACAATATGCTGAAGAGCTGAAACCTATGCCATTAGATGTTCGTCTGCTGGTATTTACAGACAAAAGTAAGCGTCAGATAGTGACTACTGAATGGGAGAACGCGCTGAAAAACTATGACTGACATTACGTTAAGTGATTTTGCTGTATGATGAGTCAGTGATTTGACAGGTTCATTTTGTAGCTTGATACCACCACTTTTGGGACTTGAAAGTGGAAATAATGGTAAAGGAGCTAAAAATGACACAATCTCAATACATTCCTTGCATGCTTATCCGCGGCGGTACTTCAAAAGGTGCCTATTTTCTCGCAAGTGACCTTCCTCAATCACCAGAAGCTAGAGATCAATTGCTGATCAAAATTATGGGTTCTGGCGATATACAGCAAATCAACGGTATAGGTGGTGGTACAACTTTAACCAGTAAAGTTGCGATCATTTCGTCATCCCAATCTAGTGACGCTGAAATAGACTATCTCTTTGCTCAGGTAGGCGTTGAAAATAAAACCGTTGATACCAAACCGTCCTGCGGAAACATACTCTCCGGTGTTATCGCGTTCGCTTCAGAAAAAGGCTTAGTTAAACTGAATGACGGTTCGACGACGATACGCGTTAAAAATATCAACACCAATACTATTATTGAAGTAACAGCAGAAACGCCGAATAAGAAACTCAAAATTGATGGTACCACTTCAATTGATGGAGTACCGGGTACAGGGTCGCCAGTATTACTCAACTTTTTAGATGTCGGTGGATCAAAAACGGGCAAGTTATTTCCAACAGGGCTTCTTAAACAAGACATCAACGGTATTGAAGTTACTTGTATTGATGCCGCCGTTCCCATGGTTCATATCCCAGCCAGTGCCCTAGGCTTAGTTGGTAACGAAACCAAACTGGAGATAGACAGCAACGCTGAGTTACTCAAAAAGATTGAGTCAATTCGTATCATAGCCGGTGAAAAAATGGGTTTAGGGGATGTTAGCGGCAGCGTTATTCCAAAAGTCGCTATTGTTTCTCCTCCTCATGGTGTCGGTAGCATCACTTCTCGTTATCTGGTTCCGCATAACTGTCATGCAAGCCATGCTGTTACTGGCGCTATCTGTGTCGGTGCGGCAAGTTTGATTGAAGGAACGGTGACTCATCAGCAAGCTAAAGTTCCTTCGTCTACGGTAGTCATTGAACATCCAAGCGGAAAAATTGATGTAAAAATCACTTTGATTGAAGGGGAGTTTGAGCCTGTTATAGCTCAAGCGGCGTTGGTCAGAACGGCAAGACCACTATTCAAAGGGGATGTTTACGTTGCTTAGATTATGCAAGTTGCATCTTATCAACCTAGGGTAAGTTGAGACCTATGTAGCAAAAATGTTAATGGTGTGTGCATGTGTCAGTTTGGTGACAGTTTGGATTCTTACGGTATACACATCGCAATGACGCGATTGACATTAAATACTGCCAAAAGAGTTTTAGGAGGCGCTATGCTGCTTAACCATAAATTTAACAAAACAATGTTACAAGTCAGCCGCCATATCACATTCGCTGCCTTAACAACATTCTGTGTAACATCACAAGTGAATGCAAAACCGGTGAGTTTTGAAGGTGAACGAATTGAAATGACCGTACCTTATAAGGAAGGCGGTGGTACGGACACTTGGGCACGCTTCTTCGGCCCTTACATGACGCAATCTCTTCCTGGCGAGCCTGTTGTTATGATTAAAAACATACCTGGTGGTGGCTCAACCAAAGGAGCAAACCAGTTCGCACGCCGCGCACAAGACAACGGTTTGGACATCTTAGCTAGCTCTGCTTCAACTCACTATACCTATTTACTCAATGATCGCCGTGTTAAATATGACTATAACGATTGGAAAGCGGTACTTGCAACGCCAACGGGCGGGGTCGTTTATATCTCATCGAACGAAGGGATTAACAATGCTGAACAGTTCGCGCAAAATCTAGACAAACTTCAATTTAAGTATGCGAGCCAAGGGGCAACAACCATTGATTTAGTTCCACTTTTAGCCCTCGACCTAATTGGTGCTGATGTACAAGCTGTTTTCGGTATGAAAGGGCGTGGCGCAGGTAGACTTGCGTTTGAAAGAGGCGAAGTAAATCTCGATTCTCAAACAAGCTCAGCTTACTTGAAAAAGGTGCTCCCACTTGTTGAAGAAGGTAAGGCTGTCCCTTTGTTTAGTTTCGGTGTGATCGATGAGAAAGGTAAGCTGCAACGCGATCCAAATTTCCCAGATATTCCTCATTTTGGTGAAGTTTATCAACTTGTAAAAGGCGATATAGAAACCTCACAAGGATTTAAAGTTTGGCGTTCGTTCTTTGTGGCTGGTTTCGTTGCTCAAAAAGTGTTCTTCCTACCAAAATCAACACCAGAAGATATCCAGATAGCTTGGCGCGATTCAATGACCAAACTTGTAGAAGATCCTGCTTTTCTAGATCGAGCTGAAGAGGTTCTAGGTAACTATAAACAGCTCACCGGAAACGAAGCGGATCAAGCGGTTGATGCCATCCTTTCTCTGGACGAAGAGAGCAAAAAGTGGGTTGCTAAGTGGTTGAAAGATAAATACAACACCAACCTCTAATGTTGATGCTCTCACCGTACAACGCAAAATAATATCTAACATCGCACTGATATAACAAGCAGTGCGATGCTCAGATTCACCTTAGCGCAATGTGAATATATAAGGATTCAAGGATGTTTAGTGAATTACTTACCGCTTTGCAGACAATTTTAACATTACATCACCTTACCTATATGCTCGGTGGTGTCATGTTGGGGCTAGCAATAGGTATTTTCCCAGGATTGGGAGGAATAGCCGGTTTATCTTTATTGCTACCATTCTTGTATGGAATGGACCCCGTGTCTGCTTTAGCAATGCTAGTAGGCCTAGTTGCGGTTATCCCAACTTCAGACACTTTTACTTCAGTATTGATGGGGATACCCGGGTCTAGTGGGTCGCAAGCGACTGTGCTAGACGGTTTCCCAATGGCTAAAAATGGTCAAGCAGCACGCGCACTCTCTGCTGCGTTTACTGCTTCGTTATTTGGCGGCTTGTTTGGTGCCGTTGTCCTAACAGGTTTTGTTCTCATCGCGCGACCGGTGATTCTTGCTTTTGGTTCCGGTGAGCTGTTTATGCTAACACTGCTTGGATTAACCATGGTTGGTTCATTAGCAGGAAAAAGTTTGGTCAAAGGTCTGTCTGCATGTGGGCTTGGAATCCTGTTAGGAAGTGTCGGTAGTGCACCCGCTACTGGTGAATACCGAATGACATTTGAAAACTTCTATTTGATGGATGGAATACCTTTAGTTGTTGTAGGCCTTGGTATTTTTGCTTTGCCCGAGATAATTGACCTGCTACGTCAAAACAAACCGATAGCGAATGCCAGCAAATTGGGATCAGGCTGGCTAACAGGGGTCAAGGATTTCTTTGAAAACAAATGGCTAGCTCTGCGTTGTAGTGTGATCGGCTGTATTATTGGTGCACTTCCTGGTTTAGGAGGAAGTGTTGTCGACTGGATTGCTTATGGGCACGCTGTTCAAACCACGAAAGATAAACCTAATTTTGGCCATGGTGATGTAAGAGGTGTTCTTGCACCAGAGTCATCCAATAATGCTAAAGAGGGTGGCGGCTTAGTGCCAACGCTGCTATTTGGCATTCCCGGTTCAGGTAGTATGGCGGTATTCCTTGGCGGAATGGTGCTGGTTGGACTAGAGCCAGGTCCTGCGATGGTGGGTAATGACCTGCACATTACTTATACGATTGTATGGTCGCTTGCGTTAGCCAACATTTTTGGCGCGGCAGCGTGTATGCTTATCTCTCCTTGGGTAGCAAGACTCACAACCGTTCGATATGCGCTCTTAGCACCTTTCATGGTGATGGTTATTTGCTTTGCAGCATTCCAAGCGACTCGTGACTTGGCGGATTTAGTAACGTTGTTGGCTATCGGTGTTCTTGGTGTATTGATGAAAAGATTTGACTGGCCTCGACCTGCTTTTCTCATCGGTTTTGTACTCGCATCAGGAATGGAAACTTATTTATACCAAGCAATTCAGTTTGACGGCGTAGGATTTTTGCTTCGTCCTGGAGTGATGATAATCGGTGCAATTACTATCTTGTCGCTCGTATTCATGATTCGCCAGAATATGAAAAAGGAAAATTCAGTAGATGCAGATACTGTTGGTAAAACGCAGCAAACATATAAAGCACCTACTCGTAAACCTCAAGTGCTGTTTGCTGTCTTAGTTAATATTGTCTTCGCATATGGGATTTATGACGGTTACCAACATAGCTTCTTAGGCGGCATTTTCCCCATCTTTGTTGCTAGTGGTATGTGGCTACTGTCTGCAATTGTTGTGGTACAACTTCTTACTCGCCCAGATGACTCTGCGGTTTGCTACGACAATGAATATGTACAGGGATACGCATACGACAGTAATACTGCGTCGATTATGCACTACGTATACTGGATTGCAGCACTTATCTTAGGTAGCTATTTAGTTGGCTACATTATCGCTATTTCTTTGTTTTTCTGTGCGTTCTTAATGAACAAGGCGGGGATGAGTCTGTGGCGCTCATTGACTGTGACAACTGCGGCATCAGGTTTTCTACTTGGGCTGACTCACCTAATGATGCTTGATCTGCCTTCAGGCATACTACAAGAAACTGTTTCGCTACCATGGCCGTTAGGGTAAGGAGAGCAAAATGTCAGTAAAATCAATTATTATGCCATTTGCGTCAAAAGAAGATGGCGAACAGCGCCTAGAAGGGGCATTGAATGTCGCAAGATTCTTTGACGCTCATTTGGATGTTTTACATGCTCAAGTGGGAACAGAGAAGTTGATGCCCAGTGAGAAGCTGTTAGTTACAAGAAAATTTTACGATCAGATAGACAAGCTTGTTCGCGATTATGTTCATGATGACATGGTGCAAGCAAAACAAAGTTTCGAACGTTTATGTGCACTGCTAAACATTGGTGATGAAGTCGTTGGTTCGAACAAGTCGAGTGCCAAATGGCACGACATTTTTGGTTACAGAGGCGAAATCGTTGCAGTTTGGGGGAAAGTATCAGATTTGATTATTATTCCCCAATCTCTTAACGGTCAAACCAGTGTAAGTTTTGAGGCTGCGGTTAACCATGGAGGCAAACCTATTCTGGTTATGCCTCGCAAGCAAACATTCTTTAATCCAGAAACGATTATGATTGCATGGAATGGTGATAAACCCGGTGCGAATGCAGTAAATAGTGCACTTCCGCTACTGAAAAAAGCCAAACAAGTCGTGGTGGTAACGAGTGAAAAATATCTACCAAAGCAACCAACTCAAGTGGACTTAGCTCGTTATATGGCTCGTCATAACATTGATGTAGAGTGCATAACATTCACTCATAAAAGTAGAAATACTGGTTCTCAGTTGTTGGAAGTCGCGTCTGAAATTAATGCCGATGTTATTGTTTCAGGTGCTTTTGCTCACCAAAAAATACATCAGAAAGTATTTGGTGGTGTGACGCAAAAACTATTGATGCGCTCAAATATTCCTTTATGGATGATGAGTTAATTTTGAATTTGTCAGCTTAACGACAGGTTTAGATGTTATTTTAAGATTATGGCTGGTTAGCGATTAATTCGTCCGCCCAAGAAAAGTTTCAAGGTTCCTTATCTCCGACCTTGTTAAGCTAACCAGCCTACTTATTCCTATCTTTCACTTTCAAACGTATTCAAATTTTGGAAAAGAATGAATCACATCCGTTATCTTGGTAGTCTAGTTTAGTAAGAGTGAATTGTTCATCTCTATTAATAGGGTGCATTTATGATTAGCTGTGGTAACTACGACTACATAGAGATAGTCTGTTTGTTCAAGTATCCGATTGAAATTACTTTAAAATCAGGAGACGTTGTTTCTGGCAAATCGCTGGATACAGTGAAAAACAATCTCGGAGAAGAATGTATAAAATTGTTCATTCAAGACAGTGAGCTATTAGTGGTATTGGATTCAATCGCTAAGATGAAAGTCACAATGGATAATCCTCATTTCCAAGAAGTGGCATTTGATTGAACGGCACTTCCAATAGGGAGTTCCAACAGTGAATAGTTGCCATTTCGATGAAGGAGATACAGTGCAAGACGCGCAAGAACTGACAGGCGGACGAGAGTCAATATATCGAGTGGGTGATAGAGTTTATCGTCCACTTCAGCCTTGGAGTTCAACAATACATAGCCTCCTCAATCATCTACAAGCAGCCGGTTTAACTGAGTCGCCTAAGTTTATTGGTATCGATGGTGACCAAGAGATTTTGAGTTTCGTCGTCGGCGACACGTACAACTATCCGTTAACCAATGCTATTGCGAGCACGGAAGGTCTGGTATCCGCAGCTAAGCTGCTGCGAAAAATTCATGATGCTTCAGTGGAATTGGTGGAGCAGGGTGATCTATCGAATTTTTCTTGGATGCTACCTCCTCAGGAACCCTACGAGGTCATATGTCATGGTGACTTCGCCCCCTATAATGTCGCGCTATCAGGCAATTCAGTAACAGGCGTTTTTGATTTCGACACAGCACACCCAGCGCCTAGAGTGTGGGATCTCGCGTATTCAATCTACTGTTGGGCGCCTTTTAAGACCAACAGTGACGACAAGCTCGGCACGCTAGAAGAACAAATATCAAGGGCAAAGTTGTTCTGCGACAGCTATGGAACTTCCGAAGAGCAGAAAAAACAAATTCCCGATTTCATGGTTAAACGGCTAAACGCTCTTGTTGACTTTATGCGTCAGGAAGCTAACAAAGGTAATCAACAGTTTTGTGAGAATATTGATCAAGGCCACCTTAAATCCTATCTACGAGACATAGAATACATCGAATCCAATAAACCCAAGATTCTTTCAGGGCTATGTAACTAATTGGTTACCTCAGTAGACGGCTAACATATGGCAAGAGCAAAAACAAAAGAAGAACTGATCTCTCAAGCAGAACAAAACTTTTCTAAGCTTTGGAACTACATCGACTCGTTGACTGCGCTGGCGTTGAATACGGAATTTAATTTTTCCGGTGACCCGAACAAGAAAGAGCAGCACTGGGAGCGCGATCGTAACCTGAGAGACGTTTTGATCCATCTTTATGAGTGGCATCAGCTATTAATAAAGTGGATTGATTCTAACAAGCTTGGCCAAAAAGCAGATTTTCTCCCTGAACCCTACAACTGGAAAACGTACGGCGAACTGAATGTAGAGTTTTGGAAGAAACACCAAACCACTGAGCTATCTGATGCAAGAAAGCTGGTTACCACAAGCCATCAAGCTGCTCTTGAACGAGTATTGAGTTTTTCTGATCAGGAGCTATTTACTAAGCAGTTTTTTAATTGGACTGGATCTACAACCCTTGGAAGTTACTGTGTTTCAGCAATGCCAAGCCACTACGACTGGGCTTTGAAAAAACTAAGGGCTCATGTTAAGCAGCTTTCTCAGCAATAAACAATTCTGTTAGCAAATCAATAGAGTTTAGTCTGTTGCTGTTAGTGTTTCTTGTAGGGAGCTCGATGCATTTGAAACATCAGAAAACACAGAGTTTCTGGCAATAAAAAACCAGCGTTTCGGCTGGCTTGATAATTCGTTTTATTGAGCCGTTTTGACTCGAATCTTACTTTTAGCAACGCTGGTAAGATTAAGGGCAGCAATCGCAGATTTAGCTTCTGAAACGTCTGGCATTTCGACGAAAGCAAAACCTTTTGAGATACCCGTTTCTTGATCTAAAACGAGAGTGCATTCAGTGACCGTTCCGTGTTCTGAGAATAGTTTACGAATGTCTTGTTCTGTCGTTGTACGAGCAAGGTTGCGTACTAATAGTTTCATAGTTGTCCGTTAATATGGGAGTGACAGCATGGATTGTCTCAATAAAGACTGTTGTCACCAAGCGATAGTTTAGCTTTACCTTAAAATAGTTTAATGTAGAGCAACTAAGTGCATAGTATTTTGTTCTTTTGGAGCTTCCGACACCAATACTGATGTCTGGTGTTATTGATAAAAACACAACCACCGTGTTTAGCTATCTAGCTTAATCCTCATTTTCGGTGACTTTGTGTTATTGGAGGAATATGGAAAAGTTAGCTAATGAAATTTGGATATTTAACGGTGAACCTGTTCAATTCTTCGGTCTGCCTTATTCCACTCGTATGACCGTTGTTCGTTTGTCCAACGGTGATCTCTGGGTGCATAGCCCGATCAAACTGTCTGAATCAATCAAAGGTCAGGTAGAAGCACTTGGCTGCGTGAAGTACTTAATAGCCCCTAATCATCTACACCACTTGTTCTTGCCTGAGTGGATTTCGGCGTATCCAGAGGTTCAAGTGTTTGGAACCAATGAAGTAATTAAAAAGCGCAGTGATATTACTTTTCATGGTTCATTGAATCATCAGCAAAGCTGGGTTTGGGAAGACGATATCGAGCAAGAGTTATTTTCGGGTTCTCCCTTGATGGAAGAGTGTGTGTTTTTTCACAAAGTCTCTGGGACTTTAATCGTGACCGATTTGGTAGAAAATTTTTCAGGACATAGCTTTAATTATTGGCAAAGATTGGCAGCAAAGGGCGCTGGAATCCTTGCTCCTAACGGCAAAACACCCCTGGATTGGCGTTTAAGTTTTATGTTCGGCAAACGAGATGCACGTACACATCTTGATAGGTTATTGAGTTGGGACACCAAGGCTTTAGTTATGGCACATGGTGAAATTGTCACAGAAAATACCGATGAGTTTTTAACTAGGTCTTTTAAGTGGCTGATATAGAGAAGTGAGAAGTTACCTGCGAACACCTGTTGGAAAGGTATAGTCTCGCATTTTGTTACGCTATTTTAGTTCAATGGCTTTTTAGCTTGGTTTAGTATCGAAGCGTCAATTATTCCTCAGAGGCTAAAAATGAAAAAATCGGTAATGACATTGACTTTAACCCTTGCTCTGGTTGGTTGTGATGATGCGAGTAAGGTGATCGACCAAGCTCAAGAGGTCGCAAATAAAGCCGTGGATACTTTGCAACTGCAAGCTCAGTCAATCGATCTCAGCAGTCTGAATCTTGAGGTTTTCGGAGATGCTGCCCAAAGAGCTAAAGAGTTTACTCAATCAATCGATACGCTTATGAAAACCGAGCTGGGCGACCAAGAGGCAATCCGCAACGTGACTGAGCAGATTTCCAACTCATATTATTGCTTGGTTGAAGTTTCCTCTCAGGAGACGGCGGAGAATCTACTGGACAAGATTGTTTCTTCAGTAAAGAACGACCAAATGCTAGCCATCATCGAAAAAGGTGTTGGTAAAGCCAATTCAGTTAAAGAGTGTGTGATTTAACCACTTACCGTTTACGTAAAAATATCAACGAAACCCAATATATTGCTCTCTGTTGAGTGAGGTGTTGGGTTTCGTTTTTATTTTAAAATGACTATCATCAGTTTAATTTTGTCAAATTTGCAAAAATGTTTTGTCCGTTCGTTGATTAATCAGCTCCTAGTTCACTGTTAGAATCTTCCAATAAAAGTATTCACTTATCCAACCGAGGAACTTATGACTGACGCATTGTTTCAACCGATTCAAGTAGGTCGTTTTCAATTAGCGAACCGTATTGTTATGCCTCCGATGACTCGCTCACGAGCAAGCCAGCCAAACGATGTGGCCAACGATTTAATGGCTAAGTACTACGCACAACGCGCTAGTGCTGGTTTGATTGTGAGTGAAGGTACTCAAATAGCGCCAAACGCAAAAGGGTACGCATGGACTCCGGGTATCTACAGTGACGAACAAGTGGCAGGTTGGAAGAAGGTAACGGATGCAGTACATGCGAAAGGCGGTATTATTTTCGCCCAGCTTTGGCATGTGGGGCGTGTCACTCATCCTGACAACATTAACGGCGAGCAACCAATATCTTCTTCTGCTATTAAAGCTGAAGGTGTGAAAGTGTTTGTTGATAACGGCACTGATGAGCCAGGTTTCGTTGATACGGCAATGCCTCGTGAAATGACTCAAGATGATATTGAACTTGTGATTAAGCAGTTCCACCAAGCTGCAAAGAATGCGCTGTTGGCAGGCTTTGACGGTATCGAACTTCACGCGGCTAATGGCTATTTGGTCAATCAATTTATTGACTCTGAATCAAACAATCGTACCGATATGTACGGTGGTAGCCTTGAAAATCGCCTGCGTTTCCTTGATGAAGTGGTAGCGACATTATGTGATGCCATTGGTTCTGACCGCGTCGGTGTGCGTCTTGCTCCGTTAACAACCCTAAACGGTACGGTTGATGCGAACCCTGAAGAAACCTATGTGGCAGCAGCGAAAGTTCTCAATAAACACGGAATCGCATACTTACATATTGCAGAAGCTGACTGGGACGACGCACCGTTAATGCCAGTAGCGTTTAAACAGGCGTTACGCGAAGCCTTTACTGGCACTTTGATCTACGCTGGCAAATACAATGTTGAGAAAGCGCTTTTGGCTTTAGATTCAGGTTTAGCAGATATGGTTGCGTTCGGTCGCCCGTATGTATCAAACCCAGATCTGTCTGAGCGCATTAAAAATGGTCAACCTTGGGCAGCCCATGATCCTAATACTTTATTTGGCGGTGCAGAAAAAGGGTTAACGGATTATCCAAATTTTGCTGAATAAAGATAAGTTGAAACGAAAATAAAACCTCTTAACTGAGGTTTTATTTTGTGTGAGATTTGTTGCCAAGATTCTCGAATACTGCCATGTTTGATGTTTATTTCGACCGTAACAAGGGACGTTAATGAAATTTGAAATCACGACTGCACGTTCTGAGTATGCCAACCAGATAGCAACGTTAACGAAAGAACTCGGTTATACAGCAAATACGAAAGACACAGAAACTTGGTTAACGCAATTGAGTCGTTCACCTCTGCATTGTGTTTATATCGCAGTAGTCGATAACCAAGTATACGGTTGGCTGGTGGTTGAGAAACGAATGTTCTTAGAGTCTGGCACCAAAGCTGAAATCACGGGGTTGGTAGTAGGTAAACAAAATCGATGTCTTGGTATCGCGCAAGCGTTGGTGCGAGCTGCACAAGAGTGGGCTATTGAGCAGGGATTAGAGACAATGGTTGTGAGATCCAATGTTGAAAGAGAGGAATCGCATCTGTTCTATCCCAAAGTGGGATTTGAAAGAAGTAAGACAACCCATGTCTATATTAAGTCTTTGCAATAGAATAAATGGAAAAAGCACCAACCATTCAGCTAGTGCTTTTAGGTTTGAGTATTGCTCCTAGGCTGTGGTTGCCAAAGCCGGCTGTTCAGATTCTTCGACCTCTTCTTTTATTGAGCGAACTTCAACAAGATCTTGAGTCAGTTTGAGAACTTTACTGGTGTTCAACAAGATCTCTTGATTAAGTTCAGGGTGCTCATTCAAAGTAACGCCATATGAAGGGATCATCCGTTTGATCTTTTGTTGCCACTCTTCAGTTGCCATTTGTTCTGCAAAGCAACGTTGCAGTAACTCAAGCATCACCGCCGCTGACACAGATGCACCAGGCGAAGCACCCAGAAGTGCAGTTAAGCTTCCGTCCGCTGCGTGAACGAGTTCAGAACCAAGATGCAATTCGCCGCTTTTACCTGCCACTTTTTTGATGATTTGTACGCGTTGCCCAGCTTGCCACAACGACCAATCTTCAGTTTTAGCGGTAGGAAAAAACTCTCTCAACGCTTTCATTCGATCTTCATTGCTTTGCAGCAGTTCGCCAACAAGGTATTTGATCAAATCAAAGCTTTTTAAACCGACTTGAGTCATTGGAATCAAGTTTGATGGCGTCACCGAACCGAACAAATCAAGCAGCGATCCTTGTTTTAAAAACTTACTAGAGAAGCTAGCGAAAGGCCCGAAAAGTACCACTTCTTTACCATCGATGAAACGAGTGTCCATGTGTGGAACAGACATAGGTGGCGCACCTACAGCTGCTTTTCCATACACTTTTGCACGATGCTGTTTTACGATTTCAGGGTTTTCGGTCACAAGGAACTGACCGCCCACAGGGAAACCACCATATTGGCGAGATTCAGGGATACCAGATTTTTGCAGCAATGTCAGAGAAGCACCACCAGCGCCGATAAAGACATACTTAGTGTGTACGGTACGAACACTGTTGTTGTCTAAATTCTTGACGGTGATCTTCCAAGTACCGTCAGACTGACGGTGCAACGTTTTTACTTCATGTTTTGTGTTCAACGTGAAGTTTTCATTCTGGTTTAAAATATCGACCATATGGTGAGTAAGCGCACCAAAATTCACATCTGTACCAAAACGAGAACGTGTTGCAGCAACAGGTTGGTTTTCGTCACGATCTTGAATGAGCAATGGCGCCCATGACTTAATCTGCTCTCTGTCTTCTGAGTAAACCATCCCATCGAAAAGTGGTGAGCTGCGCAGAGTATTATAACGCTTGCGAAGGAAGTCTACGTTGTTCTCACCAGTGACAAAACTCATATGGGGAACACTGTTGATAAAGGTACTAGGATCGCGGATTAAACCTTGTTCTACCAAATACGCCCAAAATTGACGGGAAAGTTGAAATTGTTCGTAGATATCTAACGCTTTACCCATAGTCACTTCGCCATCGGAAGTCTGAGGGGTGTAGTTTGACTCAGCTAAAGAGGAATGGCCTGTTCCGGCATTGTTCCATCCATTGGAGCTCTCTTCTGCGACCTTATCAAGTCGCTCAAACATGTTGATACTCCAATTAGGTTCTAATTGTTGGATAAAAGTACCGAGCGTTGCGCTCATAATACCACCACCGATTAAAACCACATCGACCAGTTTTTCTGCAGCATTAGAACTAAGCTGGCTGAATCCTTTATGACCAGTTACGTTACTCATTTTGGGGCTAAATCTCTCTAAATCGCAAACATTACAAGTGTTTAACTATCTTTAGTTTTCTACAGTCACCGACACTGAATGCTCGATATTTTAGTTGTATATTAGCTTTGAGCATTGTCTGTAGAAAAACTCCCGATTTTGGATGTTTCTGTAGTAAGTAAACAACCAAAACAGGGTTGAATGTTACACAATTTTATAAATATTTTTAACAACAATTTAATCTAATCTATAAATATTCATTGGAAAAACGAGTAATACCCAGATGTTTTTAAGGGGTAACATGCTTAAAAGGTGCACTGTTCGGTTTGTTTACATACAAATCATGTAACAATAACAACCTAACAATGATGTAATAATCCAACAAAATGAAAAACTGTAATTGTGATGAAGTTTGAACTCTTGGGATGTACTGATTATTCTGTCAGTTGATGTTTGTATAGAGCGTCAAGTGTTCATCTATCTAGAGGGTTTTTAGTTAATTTCACAAAATAGGATGGTTCGCCTTTTTCCTACATTCCCCTAAACTATATCCCGATACTGCACTAATGAGTGAATTGTTAACATGCTCAATAATTCAATAAATATGTCCTTGGTAGAGCATGGTTTTTAGCACTTTATTTCACTCGAATATGAAAAAATGCCCACATTGTAAGAACGATACTTTACATGTGAAAAAATACGCCGTTGATATGCATGCATTGGAATGTAGTCACTGTGGGGCTCGAGGACCTCAGTCAAATATAGACGAGCTACCAGTGATGATGGCATCTGTGTCTGGATATAACCTACTTAGGACGGTGATCGATGAGTCTCCAGATGTGATTTTTATAAAAAATTGGCAAGGGGATTTTTTACTCTGTAATGAAGCTTTGGCTAATTTGTATGGCACAACACCTGAGCAAATGGTAGGTAAAACGGATGCTGACTTTAACGACAACGTAGAGCAAGTTGCTTCCTATGAGCAAAGCGCTCGTGAAGTTTTAGAGTCAGGGAAAACAACAACTACCATAGAAATGTCTACTCATACTGAAACTGGTGATATTCGTTACTTCCAATCTGTTAAAAAACCAATACTCGGTCCGGAAGGAAGCAACAAGCTACTATTGGTTATCGCACATGACATCACTGAGCTAAAAAATGCCTATCAATCGGTTGAAGAAAGTGAAAAACGTTATAACTTTGCAATGGAAGCTTCAAATGTTGGCATTTGGGATTGGAACATTGTCGATAACAAAGTTCATCACAATAGCAAGTGGTGTGACATTCTGGGCTTAGAAAGCAATATGCGTATCCACGACATGTCGGTGCTAGAGAAATTCATTCATCCCAATGACGCAGAAAGAATGATGATGGCGGTTGGCAAGGCATTGGAAGTTGATGGTCTATACGATAGTGAACATCGAATGGTACGTACCAATGGTGAAGTTTTATGGGTCCATGACCGCGGGCGTGTGGTGGAATACGATAGGAATGGCAAGCCTATGCGCATGGTTGGAAGCTTTAGTGACATTACCCTTAACAAACGCTTTGAACGTCAATTAGAAAGGACATCAAAAGAGTTAGAACGAAATAATGAGACTCTGGAACAGATTGTTCAGGAGCGTACGGAAGCGCTTGAACTAGCAGTAAAAGAGCTAGAAAGCATAGCAACAAAAGATCAGTTAACAGGTTTAGGTAATCGCTTAATGCTTGAACAGTGGTTGGCGATGCAAAATCGGAATCAGGAACTTGTCTCTATTCTGATCGATCTTGATCGGTTTAAATCGATTAACGATAGATTTGGTCATCAGGTCGGTGATGAAGTATTAGCAGCAGCTAGTACATGTTTGTCTGATATTCGTGAAAGTGACTTACTTATTCGATGGGGCGGTGAGGAGTTTCTTATCTTGTTAACCAACGTCACCATTGAACAAGCTTGCATGATTGCGGAAAATTTGAGAACTAATTTGCAGAATGCGAATATGTTGCCGGTGAATGAACAAGTGACTGCTAGCTTTGGTGTCTGCGCTAGACCGTTCAATAAAGCTGAGTTTGAAAACGCTATTCAACAGTCAGATGAAGCTTTGTATCAAGCTAAGAAAGCTGGTAGAAATCAAGTTAAAGTTTACAGATTAACTCAATTAGATATTATTTCTGATAGTTGAGATATACGGTAACTATACATGCAATGAGTCTACTTATACTCAGTCATTAAGGAAGAAAAATGTTTAGTCATATTATGGTTGGCTCCAACGATATTGAAAAATCAAAAGCGTTTTATGACGCGATTCTAAGTGTTTTAGGTTATCCGCATGGCGTTATTGATGCGAAAGGCCGCTGTTTATACATCAACTCACATGGTGTGTTGGGTTTGACTAAGCCTATTAACGGAGAAGCCGCTACACATGGTAACGGTATGACTATCGGCTTTAAAGTTGATAGTGCTGAGCTGGTAGATGCGTGGCATGCAGCAGGTATCGAAAATGGTGGTGTTACGTGTGAAGATCCACCGGGATTGCGCGTAAGTGCCGAAAGAAAGCTATATCTGGCTTACCTTCGAGATCCATCCGGAAATAAGCTTTGTGCCGCGCACTATTTATAATAGTATTAGCTAGAAATTATTAGTCAAAGAAGTGGCTCGCGCCGTTTAACTCGCGAGCCATTTTTATTCGGTTTTTGAGTTGCGGTATTTATGTAACAGATCCCAAGGAATATGACACAAGTAGTGATCTTCTTGGACTCGGGTTAAGCGATGTTGATGCTCGTCATCACTAGGGACAAAGTTAGTCAAAGGTAACACTTCAACCGCTATCTTTTTTGAGTCAGTTCGTGAGGTAATATACTGATTTGCTTTATCTAAATGAGATGGGTCATCGCTATATATGCCCGTGCGGTACTTTAAACCTATGTCATGACCTTGTTGATTAACACTGTAAGGGTCAATGATCTCAAAAAGATGTTCAACTAACTGTTCAACTGAAAGCATCGTTTCGTCAAATTGAACTCGAACGCATTCTGCATATCCGTCATATTCAGTTTGGGTTGAGTGAGTGGTGCCATTGGCACGCCCTGCTAAGGTATCAATAACGCCGGGAACATACTTAATGAACTCCTGAACTCCCCAAAGGCAGCCACCTGCTAAGTAGATTTGTTGCATAGAAAAATGACTAAGCCTTAACCGGATGAAAGTAGTTATTCTTAATTTGTACTTGAGCCGAATAGTTTGTGCAAAGTAGTTCTAGAAGACGTTTTACTTGATCTGCAAGCTCTGAGTAGACGCTGCCTGCTGAACACTTTTTAAGATTGGTGAAGTAGTAGCCAGACCATGTCACAAGATAATCACCTAACATCTCTTTGACGTGTTGTTCTTGTTCATCTTCGATCAGCATACCCAAAATGATTAGCATCAGGCCGATATGGTCTTCTGGATCGGTTGTCTCTTCACGAAGCCCTAAACCGCAGTGTTCAATGAAGTCGCAGTATTTTTTATGTGCTTGACCAAAGAGAATCGACTCTCTATCCAGATACATAGAAGACCAAGGAGGAGCTGGCATATCATCATTCATGGTGAATAAGCGGTCGTGTTCGCTTTGCAACGCTTGTTGATTGGTAAACTTAAAGCTGTTCAAAACCTGATTCACTTCTTGAATCGGTGTTTCAACTTCGTCTTCCTCAAAGTAAGTTCCAAAAGGGAATTGGTTAAAATCTCTGGGAGGGTAGTAAAAGAGAGCACCAAAAAGCTTACAAACAATAGCTAATTCAGGTCGAGAGAGATTTTTTAGTTCCACGGCATTACCTTTATAAATTCCTTTTTCTGTTAATAGGCTAGGCCTTGTTTAACAGCTCTTAACTTCGTTGAATATATCACTATATGGTGTTTTATTGCGACACGTTTCATTTTGATGTGACATTAATTGGTACTAAGGTTTATTTTTTTATCAGTCGTTTTTGGTTGAAAAAGTGAGAGCAACTTAAAACAAATAACGGGAAGGAAGGAAATTTAGATTAGTGAGTTAAGTCAGGGTTAAATTATGGAGAAGAAAGCAAGCCGAGGGATATCCATATCCCCAAAGCTTAATGACACTTAGTTTGTTTCTTTTGCGTTGAATTGATAGTCCACATCAACGATAGCGCGGTATTGAATGTCGCCGTTGCTGTTTGCAAACTCTTCAACAGTTACTTCAGATTGACCAACATTGATATTCTTAACCAATGTGTATGATTGCACTGGAAGCTTGAAGCGAAGTTGAGATTGCTCCATCGTTTTAACTGAATCTGAAAGGTCGAAACCCGCATTGTAAGCTTCAGCTTTAGAGCTGTAAGTGTCAGTTTTAAAAGTTGCGTTGTCACTTACAGTCGTAGTTGAAGCGAACGCTGATGAAGCAAGTAATAAACCTGTTGTAAGGATAATTGTGTTTTTCATGATAAATGCCCTTTGAATTCTGAATTTTATAAGTTGTTTAAATGTGTTGATTAACGTGATTCTTTTGCGTTGAAGTGGTAATCCACATCTACGATAGCGCGGTATTGAACTTCGCCACGTACTAGTGCGAACTCTTCAACTTTTACTTCAGTGTTATCGATGCTGATGTTGTTTACATTTTGGTAAGCGCTAACGGGTAGTTGGATACGTAGTTCGGTTTGGCTCATGTCTGATAGATTTTGAGCAACATTTAATCCCGCATTCAACGCCTCTGCTTCAGTAGCAAAACTTGAAGTAGTTACAGTTGTATCGTTGTGAAGTGTCACGTTAGAAGCAAAAGCTGATGTTGATAAAAGTAGGCCTGCTGTTACGGTCATTAGTTTGTTCATAATATTTACCTTTGAAGAATAGACTTGATTGTTTCTTACGGAATGTCAGATTTGTCTGTCATTCGATGGGTGCATTATGAGCAATTATTTAAGTGTGATGAAGATCACTTTTGGCATTTTACTATGGACAAAATGGCACCAATAAAGGGGTTGAAATTTCAACCAATGATCTACTCGTCATTAAAATACTTTTCTTAAATAGTTTACAAACATTGGCTAACTGCGTGAGGGAAATATTTGTCGTACAAAAACGTACAAAAAATTCTTACCTATTGAATTTTAGTAAGAATTTTATTGAAAGATGAAGGGCGGGCGAGTCAATCGTTGAGGTAGGATTCCCAAACTGGTGGGGTTCCTATGGTGTCTTGAACGGTTTCAATGAAAAGTTTGACTAATGGCGGTGGATTACGATGTGAGTAAAGAGCGTACAGGCCACCAGTGAATGAGACCTGAAAATCAGGTAACAGTTTGATTAACCCTAAATCATCAATATTTTTGGTTAACATCATCTGTCCAACAATGACGTAGCCTAATCCTTCTTGAGCGGCATCCATTAACAGCTCAACTTCATTCACGCGGTAACGCCCTTGGGCATTAAGAGTGAACGATTCGTCTTCAGTTTCAGAGAAAAGTTTTACCTTGTCTAATGTAAAAGAACGGTTTGAATAGATAACCGAAGGAAGTGCCGCGAGTTGTTCTGGATTCTCTGGATAACCATGCTCTTCAATGAAGTCTTTCGACGCTAATATAGCCATTTTGTGGTCAGCAAGTTTCTTCGCTACAAGGTTGGAATCATCAGGAATGCCAATTCTAAATGCAATATCGAATCGGTCACTGATAAGGTCAACTTTCCTATCATCTAGAATGACTTCAATACTGACTTGCGAGTATTTTTTCAGGAATTTGACGACCGCTTTTTTAAGATAGGTTCGGCCAAATAGTTGAGTGCTAGAGAGCCTTAAAATGCCTCTAGGCTCTTCGTTAAAAGTATTCGCAAGATGATGAGTCTCATCGAGGGTATCTCGGATTTTTTGCGCTTGTTTAACGATTTCGAGTCCGGCGGTGGTAAATGATAATGAGCGAGTTGAGCGGTTCAAAAGTCGTAAACCTAACGAATCTTCTAGTTTTTTTATCTGCTTTGAAAGAACTGAGCGATCTATACCTCTAATGTCTGCGGCTTTGGCAAATGAGCCTTGTTGATGCACTTCTAAAAGCATGACGAGTCGGGTAGCTAGATCCATTGCTCAAAATTCCTGATAGTGAGTTCAGAGTTCTCAATTTCTTTGTATCTTAAAGATAGATTAACGGCCCGTTAAGGGCCGTTAAATATTCAAAGTATTCGAACCTTACACTAAGGTTTCTAACATTGCAGCATCGTATTCAACAAGTTCTTTATTTTGTTGTACACGAGTAACGTAGTCTGGGTTTGCAATGAATGGACGGCCAATAGCCAACAGGTCAAATTTGTTCGCATTAATTGCTTCAGCACCTGTTTCTGCATTGTATCCGCCAACCGCCATTAAGGTTTTAGAATATGTTTTGCGCATGTATTCAGATACTTTGCCGCCTAGAAAATCAAATTCCATGCTGTCGTCAAACATACCTTCGTGAAGGTAGGCTAAATCGCGCTTTTCTACTTCTTTAAGGAAGTAGTCGAACACCTGACGATCGCGTGCATCTGTAGCCATATGAGCATAACCAGCTGGTGAAACACGTAGACCGGTTAGTTCTTTACCTATTCGTGCAATTACAGCATCAATAACCGCAAGAGGGAAGCGAGACATATTCTCAGCTGTTTGACCAAATTCATCGGTTCTACGGTTAGTATCGTAATGTAGGAATTGGTCAATCAAGTAACCGTTAGCACCGTGAATTTCAACACCATCAAAACCTGCTTCAATCGCGTTTTGAGCAGCTTGTGCGTAGTCTTCAACCAGTTGTGCGATTTCTTCGCTCGTTGCTTCTTTAGGAACGGTGTAAACCAATTCACGCATACGAGGAACGGTTCCATCGAATGCTACAGCTGAAGGAGCCAATACATATTCACCACCCCAAAAATGTGGGTGAGCCACTCGGCCAGTATGCCATAGCTGAGCAAAGATCTTACCGCCATTAGCGTGTACAGCTTCTGTTACTTTTTTCCAGCCAGCAATTTGCGCATCATTGTAAAGTCCCGGAGTATTTGGATAGCCTTGACCGTCAGGACGAATAATGGTCGCTTCTGAAATGATCAAACCTGCGTCAGCACGTTTTGCGTAGTACTCAACCATTGCATCCGTCGGAACAAGGTTCGCGTCTGCCATACAACGAGTCAGAGGAGCCATTGCAATACGGTTTTTAAGTGTAATTTTGTCGTTGAGCTTATAGCTTTCAAATAGTGTTGTTGTCATTTTGATGTTCCTTTTATGCCCTACATGGACTTTATGTGCACATGCTAACCTTTTCTTGAATGAACATTCAAGTTATTTTTTGAATGATCGTTCAAGTATCTTGTGAAAGGGTATTCAAACCAGTACACTAAGTGGGTCTTAAAGCTGAAGAGCAAAGTGTAATGAGAAGTGCAGAATTTGACCGTGAGTATGTTTTACGCTCAGCGATGAATGAGTTCATCGCCAAAGGTTATAACAAAACCAGTATGCAGGATTTGAAACGAGCAACGGGCTTACATCCGGGGTCAATCTACTGTGCTTTCGAAAATAAACGTGGTTTGTTGCTTGCGTCTCTTAATCATTATGCAGAAACCAAATCTAAGTCGTTTGAAGAGTTCTTTGTTGATAGTGATTCCATCCTGCACGGCTTTGAAAAATATCTGAATGACATTATTGAGTTTAAAGAGTGCCACGAAAACAAAGGCTGCTTGCTTCAGAAGTCGCTGAGTGAACTTGAGCAGCAAGATGAAGAAGTAGAAGCAATCATCTGCGGCATGCTGAATCAATGGAAAGTTAATATCAGAGAAAAAATTGAGATAGCTAAGATTCATGGTGAACTGCCATCGGATACAGATTGCGAGTTGCTTGGTGATTTTCTGGTTATGAATATCTATGGTTTAAGATCTTTTGCTACCACTAAGCCGTCAAAAGAATGTTTAGAGAAGTTGGTTAAGAAAATCGTGCAAAGTTTAAAGATTCATTAGTCTCAAATAATCCCGCTGTATTAAAAACCATCCGACAGTTATCACCATAATTAAAAGTGATAGCTTTTTTGCTTTATCTTCAGTCAGTTATTATTTCAACGTCACATCACCAATAAACCATAATAAAAATAAGGGTTTATTATTGTACGTAGACCTCCTACGTCGTGCTTAACTTTATGTGTGAACAATAGTAACGTGCACGTTCAAGAGGTGATATTACCTTAAGTCAGTGCCTGTTTTATTGAGTTATTAATTATGTTTGACCACTTTTTTGTTGTAGATGTTAGCCCAGATAAGCTTGTGACAGGTACGTACAATGTTTGGCTGGTGGTGGTATCGGTTTTCCTTGCTTCCATGGCTTCATTTTTCGCTTTGCGTTTAGCTTCTACTGCAAGGCATATTCAGCTTGCAAGCCATAGACTGATAGCTTTGCTGTCAGGTTCGTTTGTTATGGCTGGTGGCATTTGGAGTATGCATTTCGTCGGTATGCTAGCTTTTGCTATGCCTCATACAATGGAATATGACCACCATATTACCGCGTTATCTTTCGTGCCTGCTGTATTGGCAAGTTACTTCGTCCTCAAGTCTCTAATTAATGAAACGTATTCTCTGAAAGTTACATTAAGAAATGGGTTTATTGTGGGGGCGGGAATCGGCGCGATGCACTATATCGGTATGGAAGCGATGATTATGGATCTCGATCTTCGCTACGATCCATACTGGTTTGCTTTGTCTATTGTTGTATCTGTCGGATTGGCGACAATCGCTTTGACAGCTCGATCAAGACTCCGTAATGGATTTCCTGCTTTAAGTTCAATACACGTTAAATTAATTAGCGCTGCAATTATGGGCAGTGCAATTTCTGGCATGCATTATACCGGTATGGAAGCGGCTCGATTTATTGAAGAGATGGAGTGTGTTACCCCTGCATTTACCGAACAAGACAACACACAATTGGCCATCATTGTTTCAATCTTTACGCTGCTTATTTCTACTTTAGCGGTTAACGTCAGTTCTCAGCTTCGATACCGTCAGTTATTGAGAGAGAAAACTGCGAGTGAAGCGAGACTTCAGGCTATTCTCGATACAGCAGCTGATGGTGTTATTACAATAGATGCGAATGGTATTGTACGTGGTATCAATGGTGCAGCTTGCACAATATTTGGTTGGTTAGAGCATGAAGTCATTGGACGTAATGTATCTATGTTAATGCCATCCAACCATCAAGTTCATCATGACTCCTACTTAAAAAACTACCTCCATATAGATAACGCAAAAATAATCGGCTCGCCAAGAGAATTATACGCTCTCCATCGTTCTGGTGATTTAATTCCTATCCGTTTGGCTGTAGGGCGTGTCGATCTGGACAATGGTGAAACTCTGTTTGTTGGCTTCGTATCAGATATTTCAGAACGCAAAGCAATGGAAGAAAAGCTCAGAGAGAGCGAACAGCGTTTAAGTTCACTTATGCAAAATATTCCGGGAGCATCGTTTCGACGTTTGCTCGATCATAATTGGACACCTGTATTTCTTAGTGAAGGCATTGTGGAGCTCACTGGTTACAGTGCGGATGAGTTTTTATCAGGCAGTGTTGCATTTGCGAACTGCATTTTCGAAGGTAAAGACAGTGATTTATGCGCCAATATGCGCGCGAACATTGATGAACGTGATACTTACGAAATTGAATACCGCATTCATCATAAGAATGGCAATACCGTCTGGGTGTTAGAAAACGGCATGGTTGTTCGGGATGAGGAAAACAAAGCTGTGTGGGCTGACGGTGTCATGGTTGATATATCAAGTCGTAAACAGATAGAGAAAGAGTTAGTTGATGCAAAACAACGTGCTGAGCATGCGGCGGAGAGCAAAGCTGCGTTTTTGGCTAATATGAGCCATGAAATTCGTACTCCAATGAACGCCATCATCGGCTTTACCGATATTCTTCTGGATTCAGATATCAAAGGAGAAGAGCGCAAACACCTACAAACCATTTCGCAATCATCTCGCTCGTTACTGCACCTGATTAACGATATTCTCGATAGTGCCAAATTAGAGAAAAACAAGCTAGAAATTGAACGGGTGCCTTTTAAGCTTGCTGCCTGTGTCGATACCGTTATTTCTACCCTATGGCTAACGGCAAAAAATAAGGGAATAGAACTTAATCTCAATATGGCAGATGATTTGCCCCAAGTGGTCGTTGGTGCCGAAGACCGTATTCGCCAAGTGTTAATGAACCTTCTCGGCAATGGCATCAAATTTACTGAAAGTGGTGGTGTATCCCTAACGGTCTCTACGGTCGAACACAAAGCTGATTGGATTCGTTTTAGTGTGGTTGATACAGGTATAGGGATCGATCCTTCTCATCTCAAATCCATATTTGAACCATTCACGCAGGCTGATGCATCAATGAGCCGGCGCTTTGGAGGAACAGGGTTGGGGACCACAATTTCCCAACAACTGGTTGAGTTAATGGGTGGCACGATTGAGGCTTCCAGCGAATTGGGGAAAGGGAGTTGTTTTAGCATTGAGTTACCGTTGGAAAAAAGTGAAGCTGAAACCATAACGAGCTTTTCTCATGTCGTCGCGTTACCGACACTGAAAGTGTTGGTGTGTGATGATATAGAGCAAAACATTAACTTGCTGAGAATTCTTCTCGAACGTCAAAATCACATAGTATTCACCGCTCAAGATGGGCATGAAGCTGTTGCTCAATTTAAAGCCGTGCATCCAGATATCATCTTAATGGATATTCAAATGCCTAACTTAGATGGCTTGGGTGCAAGCAAACATATTCGTGAGTGGGAAAAGCAGCACAACTTGGTAGGTACACCAATCATTGCTTTAACCGCCAGTGTCCTTGCTGAAGATCGAGTGGAAGCTCGTGAATCTGGTATGGAGGGGTTTGCAAACAAACCTGTAGATTTTGCTCTTCTAACCCAAGAAATGGCACGAGTACTGCGTTTTGAAGCAAAATTTCAGGACGAACACGACGCTACTTCAATAACAGATATTACCTTTGGTAATTATAAAGTTGTTAGCTTGAGTAAAGCGTTGAAACTTTGGGGAGATGAACACTTATATCTGGCAGAGCTTATTCGTTTAACTAATAAACATGAAATGTTAAATAGCGCGCTCAAACAGTTAGTCGCTGAACAAAATTGGTCTGCACTGGGTGAACAAGCTCATGCGCTGAAAGGTTTAACAGGTAATCTGGCTCTTATTTCTCTTTCCCATGCATTTGCTGACCTAGAGAGAGCTGTTGATTCTCATATGCTTGCGCAAGCCCAATCAGCAGTCGTGCAAATTGAAAAAATCTGGAAAGATTTGATTCACGATATAGAGCAATTGCAAAGCATCTATCCAAAGGCAGAGGTAGCTGAGTCAGAATTAGTATTAGATAAAACAAATTTACAGGATCTACTTGAAGATTGGCTAGCTGCAACCAAATCCGGTGAACTGCGAGATGAGATTGTGGCTAAACTTAAGCAAGGATCGCCAGATGTAATCAAGAAAGATATTAATGATGCAGCCAATGCTATTGAAGAATTTGACTTTGCCTCCGCAGAAAAAGTCATTAAAAACGCAATAGAAGCGTTACAGCAAGAAGGATAATTCATGACTTTGTTTGCCAAACAATTACCTCGAGTTCTTGTTGTTGATGACGAACCCGCCAACCTCAAAGTGATTCGCCAAGTGCTGCAAGAGGATTACCGACTGACATTCGCTCGTTCTGGTCAAGAAGCGCTAGCGCGTTTAGAACAAGAGAGCGTCGATTTAATTCTTCTGGATGTCATGATGCCCGAAATGACAGGGTTTGAGCTATGTAAGTTGCTTAAAGATAATCCAAGTACAGCCTGTATTCCTGTGATATTTGTGACTGCACTTCGAGACTCAATCGATGAAGAGAAAGGTTTTGCTCTCGGCGGCGTTGACTATATCGTTAAACCGATTATTCCTGCGATTGTTCGGGCTCGGGTAAAAACACATTTGTCTTTAGTTAAAATTGAAGTCTTGCGTGAAACTCAAATTGACTTAATTCAAAGGCTAGGGCGCGCAGCAGAATACAAAGATAACGAAACAGGTATGCATGTTCAGCGCATGAGTCACTACACCAAAATTCTTGCTATGGCAGCGGGGATGGCAGAAGAACAAGCCGAAGAGTTACGAATGGCGACCACTATGCATGATATTGGCAAGATAGGTATTCCCGATAACATTTTACTCAAGCCGGGCAAACTTGACGAACTAGAGTTTGTCGAAATGAAAAAGCATGTACAAATCGGCGGAAATATTCTCTCTAATCCGCGTTCCTCGTTGATTTCGTTGGCCTATATTGTTGCTACCTCTCACCATGAAAAATGGGATGGTTCAGGGTATCCCAATGGCTTAGTTGGTGAAGCCATTCCTGTCGAAGGACGGATAGCGGCAATTGCGGATGTATTTGATGCGTTAACCAGTGAGCGACCGTATAAAAAAGCATGGTCCATAGATGATGCGTTTGAGTTCTTGAAATGTCAGTCCGAGAAACACTTTGATCCACAGCTGGTAACGCTTTTTGTAGAACAGCTTCCCGCTATTTTAGAAGTGAAAGACAAATTCAATGATCATTAAATATTTGATCCTTAAACCTATTAGTTTCTACCACTAAAAGTAAGCTGAATCACCTAGGTGAGAGATAGTTCTGATTAATCGTAAAATCAATTTAGTAACTTACGTGCTTTGATTTCTTTTTGAAGCAAAGGTCTCTTATGGATAATTCCCACATAATGCATAGTCAGAAGGTCTACTTCTGTGATGATGAAGAGCTTGCTAAGGCGCAAATGCAGTGCCTTGAAGTTCTTTACGATTTCAACCAGACACGTCCGAGTGAAGTTGAAAAGCGTAAAGCCATCATGGAGAAGTTGTTTGCCGAAGTTGGCGAAGGTTGCTACATCGAACCTCCTTTGCGTGCCAATTGGGGGGTTCATACTCATTTGGGTAAAAATGTATACGCCAATTTCAATCTAACGCTGGTGGACGATACTCATATCTATATTGGTGACTATGTGATGATTGGCCCAAATGTCACCATTGCGACGGCAGGTCACCCAGTTGACCCAGAAATGCGAAGAAAAGTTGCACAATTTAATATCCCAGTAATTATTGGAGACAATGTCTGGATTGGTGCGAACTCTGTTGTATTACCGGGTATCACTATTGGTGAAAACAGCGTGATTGGTGCGGGCAGTGTCGTCACAAAAGATATTCCCGCCAATGTTATCGCGGTGGGCAACCCATGCAAAGTGCTGCGCGAGATTGGCGAGCGCGATAAAGAATTCTATTTCAAAAACAAGAAATTCGATTAGTCGATTTTTGAGTGTGAAAGCTATTGTAAAAGCCGCTGCTGATCAGCGGCTTTTTCTTTGAAGAGTTGTTTTGTAAACGTATTTACTCACTGAGTTCATTTGATCCGCGACATTTTGAAGCCACGATAATTGAATTCCTCAAACTGAAGTTTTTGTCCGTTGTTTACAAATAAGAACTCCATCTCACGATTTTTGTTTTTTACTGTGATGCGATGGAGCATTCCTTTGTCCGTTTGAGTCGTGGAATAGGATTCGACTTCAATATCTTTAACCTTCTCTTTAAGTACATATTGATATGACTTCTTCAGCGCTCCGTGCGCTAAATCAAGCGTTACTTGGTTTAGCAATGGAATAAATGGATAAGCATTTTTATCCAACTCAGATACCTTTGCTTTGCTGTCTTGGTCGGTTATCTCAAGGGAACTAAAATTGTAGGTATATGCCTCTCTGTCCGAACCTATTCGCTCAGAGTAATTGGACGAAAGAGGAACAATTTGGCCATCAAGTTCTTGATATGAACCCAGTTCAATCACATTCGCTTTGATAAATAAAAAAGCACCATAAGCACGCGACTTATAAAAACAGGTGCTATCTTTACAAGTAGATGACATGACTACCTGACCTAAGTTAACAGGGCCAATATCAACAGAAAATTCGCCATTTACACCCTCAACAGCTTGCGCGCGGCTAGTGAGAGTAACAAAGGAAAGCAGTAATAAAATAGATAAATGTTTAGTTATCATAAGACCCACATTTAAAGGCTGGCTAAGCTACAACCATATTTATAAATCTATACGAATTAATGAAATTGTCCTAACTGATACAAAAAATAATAAGGACTTATGTTGCATATAAATATTTGTAAACGTACAGGTATTAGGCATCAAAATTCAGAGATTGTTCAGGTTTTTTGGGGAAGAAAAATTTGCAAAGCAATAGTTCGACACGCTTATATTGCCATACTTGCAGCTCTGCCATTTTGTGCGCTAGCAATACCAACTGGAGCCGTTCCAGATACCACTGATTTCGAGCGATCGAACTCAGACTTGCGTTATTCAGTACCGCTTACTGAAGAAGAGTTCTCGTGGGTTGATGAAACTAACGAGTTCCTGTCTGAATTGGTACTGGATTTTAGTGAGTTCATCGATCATGGCCTCGCTAAGGCAGAGGATGAAGAACCTTTCCCGAACAAAAGTTATATCAAGATTATTTCGGCCGGAAAGTACTCATATCGTGGAGATTTGGATACCGATGAGAGTATTGCGGTTCGTATCGATTTACCTCATACCGAACATAACTGGAAAATTATATTTGAAACTGACCCTGATGATTATGATGATTTAGAGAGTAA
The DNA here is from genome assembly GCF_054051265.1 of Vibrio sp. C8. Taxonomy (NCBI): domain Bacteria; kingdom Pseudomonadati; phylum Pseudomonadota; class Gammaproteobacteria; order Vibrionales; family Vibrionaceae; genus Vibrio; species Vibrio sp. C8. Next base: position 53,769 of record NZ_JBPAOE010000049.1, on the reverse strand, counting down.
ACAGCGTGGTCTGAATACGTCCAGTCCTGATTCTAAAGGCGCGTTTGGTGGTATTCGTCTTCAAGATGAGCAAATCAGTCACTGGAGAACCAGTTTTGACATCGGCATAAAGATAAGACTGCCTTTAGATCCATTTGCTAGGACAGAAATTTACAGGGTGGCACAGTTTTCTGAATTCTGGACAACCAAGGTGAGTCAAGAATTTTTCTACTTTAATTCCAAAGGGTTGGGTTCATTCAGTGCTCTGAATTTTTACTACGATGTGGATAAAGCTGCGGGGCAGATTTTCACGATCGGGACTAGCGCTCAATATCTTTACGATGATGACAAATGGGAAGTTCTTCATCAAGCTCAATACTTTGATCGTCTTAATGAAAAGCAACTTTTGCAGTATTCATTAGGTATCAGCATTTTGCCTTACGATGAAGATGAAGTGAGCAATATTTGGTTATCAGCCTCATGGATACAAAAGCTCTACAAGAATTGGCTATTTTTGACCGTAACGCCTCAATTAGAAGTGCCCCGAGAATATGATTACAAACTTAACCCAGGTATTTTTGTTGAGTTTGAAGCTTTCTTTTCAAAAAATCGTAAAGTTGACCGACTGAATCGTTTCATTCCTGAACCGACAAGGAATCTTGATTAGTTGTTCCCAAATGATCAAATCGAAGATCATTTTAAACAGTATGTCTGGTATTTGAGGCTGCTAAAAATATGGTAATGCCCACTCAATAAGTGGGCACCAATTTGGGGTGGTATTTATCCAGTCTATGCGCAATAAGCGATAGCGATAGCGGATGCCAGTCTTGCATTGTTAAGCACAAGTTGAATATTGCTGTTTAAGCTGTCTCCACCAGTGAGTTCACATACACGTGCGAGTAGGAAAGGTGTTGATGCTTTGCCTTGAATACCTTGCTCGTCAGCTTCGCGCAATGCTTGTTCGATTGCACTATCAATCACATCCTTAGGCATTGCAAATTCAGTAGGAATTGGATTGGTAATGACGGCTCCGCCTTTTAAACCCAATTTCTGCTTGGCTTTTAGTACAGAAGCAATATCGCTCGCTGAATCTAATCGGTAGTCAACTTTGAAGTCACTTGATTGAGTATAAAACGCAGGCAAACTTTCAGTTTGATATCCAATCACAGGTACGCCATGAGTTTCTAAGTACTCTAGAGTCAGACCAAGATCGAGTATCGATTTAGCGCCAGCACAAATAACGGCTACATTGGTTTGAGCAAGTTCTTGAAGATCAGCGGATACATCAAAGGTGGTTTCTGCGCCACGATGCACGCCACCGATACCGCCAGTAGCAAATACACGAACGCCAGCCATATCCGCTAAGATCATGGTCGCGGCCACCGTTGTTGCTCCGTGTTTTCCTGCTGCTACAATAAATGGGATATCTCGACGGCTTACCTTAGCCACGCTTTGACCCGCTTTACCCAGCAGTTCAATTTCTTCCGGAGTTAAACCGACCTTAAGACGACCGTTGATGATTGCGATTGTCGCTGGTGTTGCACCAGCTTCTCGTACGGTATTCGAAACCTTTAATGCAGTTTCTACGTTTTGTGGGTAAGGCATACCATGAGAAATGATGGTTGATTCTAGGGCAACCACAGGCTGATTATTGTCTAATGCAGCGCGTACTTCAGGGTGGATATCAAGAAAATCATTCAGCATGGTTCATCTCCATTAAACGTTGGACTGCGCGGTCTGACATGCGCGGGTTGATAGTGTCATAAGATTGCGTTGCAAGTTCAGCGCAACTAAAAGCAAATTCAATACTCTTTTTCCAAGACCACATCTCTAAAGTGGCGTGTGCTAGCCCAGCCATTAATGCATCGCCAGCACCTGTAACGTTAGTTACGCTGGTGGTTCTTGGTTTGAGTCTAAGGCTCTCTTTTTGGTTGCTAGCAAAGATGCCTTTTGAACCAAGGCTGAGAACCACTTCTTTTACACCAAGATGATGTAGCGCATCGCAAATTCGAGGGAAATCATCTTCAGAAGTCACTTGGATACCGGAAAGAAGCTCGGCCTCAATAAGATTGGGTTTTAATAAATCGATTTGAGATAAATAGGGTTTAAGTTTTAACGCTTTGTTTGCAGAAACAGGATCGACATAGATAAGTGTATTGTCGATACAGTTAAACAGGTACGAGAGCGCGTCTTCACTCAGGTTGGCATCGATTACAACTAAATCACTGTGTGAGATAAGAGACTTATGCTTGGTCAGTTGTTCAGCATTGAGTTGCTCTAATACTTTCATGTCATTCAGTGCAATTTGCATTTCACCTTCATTGTCATGAATAGAGAGATAGGTCGCCGTTCTACCTTGTTGGCAGCGTAGAAGGTGGCTAACACCAACCCCTGCATCTATGCAGGCAGAGACTAGTTGCTCTCCCCACTGGTCGTTGCCAATGCTGCTGATCAATTCGACTTTACTACCAAGTCGAGCTAGGTTGTCCGCAATGTTACGAGCAACACCTCCAGGGCTGTAGTGAAGTGTGCCCGGATTAGAATCACCATTGAGCAAAGGTACAGAAGCTTTGCCACAAAGATCCATATTGGCACCGCCAATAACAATCGCAGTTTTTTGCGAGGCGAGAATATAACCTTTGCCTTTAATTAGTCCTTTATTGGTTAAGTTCATGATGTGTCCGGCAATCGCACTGCGACTGATCATCAGTTGATCCGCCAGTTCCTGTTGTTGAATCATTGGGTTCTCGCGCAATATGGCGAGTATCTGCTGCTCTCTAGGTGTCACAAACATATGTCCGTCTATCAAACATATGTTCATATTATCGGCTTGTTGTTATTGGTGTTGTGGAATATGTACTTGTTTCATAAATAGAACAATATTTCACCCATTGCAGTTTAATGTGTGACCAGTGCGACTTGGCAAGGATGTGTGAGGAAAACGTTGGCTTGATAATGAGTTGGGTAGTTGAGCCGTTGAGCCGTTGAGCCAATATACACAAGCAAAGTGCTAGTAATCGGAGAAGGTAAACAAAGTTGTGTTTGGAGATGAGTGACGGGATAATTGGCGCAATGTGTTTTAAAGGTGTTGGTTGTGGTTTTGAAAACCTTGAGTGCTGAGCGCGAAAAAATAACGATCTTTTTTCCTTCTTTAGTTCGACGTATCGGCGGCGAAAAAGCGAAAGAGTTAAAAGCAATTGCGTCTAAGCACAAATGTGAGCTTAAAAGAATCCGACGTTCCAGGAACTGGCAGATATCAGGTTTTTTCGAGCAACTATCTGAATACAACCAACAGCTTAAAGTCGCTGGCATAGTTACAGATACGCCATTCATCGTTGAAAAAATCAGTGAGGCTCTGAAACCTTATGAGCAAGCTTCTCTTCCTGAACGGTTAGCCGCTCTGATTTCAAAAAATGAAAATATTACTCTGGCAGAATTGATGGACAAAACGGGCTGTACTATTGCACAAGCCCGTTTAGCACGAGATGAAAATGAGCTTTAAGACTGTATGGCTCTCTTCTTGCCCTTTACTTGCTAGTTATCGTTAGTCGAGTTCTTTTAATAATTCTTTTAGCACCACTAGGACGCCACTGTCGTCGTTGCTCGGTGCGCTGAAGCGAGCAAAAGATTTAACCTCTTCATGGGCGTTTTCTACAGCATAAGAGTGGTAGCTGGCTTGTAGCATCTCCACATCATTAAAGTAGTCACCGAAGCTCATGGTTTCTTGGGAAGTAAAGCCAAGTTGATTTTGCAGATAGGCAATGGCGTCGCCCTTGGAAGCGGCAGGGTTCATTACATCTAGCCAGATTTTTGCACTGACCACGACCTTTTGAGTATCACTGAAAGCAGGGTTAATCACAGGGAAAACATGTTTTTCTGAACCTTCAAAGTGACAAATTGCAACTTTCAAGAAATCGTCTTTGATAGTCGTTAAATCTTCAACGATTTCACAGCGGTGGTAGTATTTCTGCACTTCCTCTCGAGCACGTTGATCTTCCGTTTCTATGTAGGCCGAACGTTTACCACAAAGAACAATATGTGCGCCGTCAATCGAGCGTGCAGCTGCAATCAAATCATTAATGACTACTGAGTCTAAAGGCAGACTGTAAAGCTCTTGGCCTTTATGCATCACCAAGGTGCCGTTCTCAGCAATAAACATGATCTGGTCTTTCACATCTGAAAAGGTATCCAGCAAGCTGTAGTACTGACGGCCTGAAGCCGCGGCAAATATGATATTTTTCTCGACGAGTTTTGGGTGAAGCGTAAAAAATTCAGGGTCAAGCTGTCCGCGGCTGTTGAGAAGTGTTCCGTCCATATCGGTTGCAATAAATTTTATGTTACGTTGTGACATATATTGAATTCTCTTGTTTGAATGCGTTTGGCTACGGAAATTAAGACGTTAATCCTGTTAAGACTGCGTACGATACAACGTATCGAAACAAATGATAAGTGCAGAATAAACCAGTTACTTAGAATTCTGCCTGAACTCGTTGAGTGCATAGTTACTACAAACGCCACTCAATGTGCCAATGCAGGATAAGTAAAGAAAACAAGATGAGCAAAGTTAAATGCAAAGTGGGCAAGTACTGAGCACCAAAGTCGTCCGGTGAAATGGAATATCAGTCCATATCCTAAACCTGCGAACGTCGCGAACAGCGGAAGTAACATTCCACCACCAATATGAGCCAACCCAAACAACACGCTGGCGGTAACCAGACCGATCCACCAAGCGTAGCGGCGAGAAAGAGACTGTTGAATTAACCCGCGAAATAACGCTTCTTCCGCGACACAGGTAATCATCAAGTTGTTGAGTGCAAAAAGCCACCACCAGTCAGGAAGGCTAAGTTCTACTTTTAAGGCTTCAGTTAAAGAGGCTAAAGGGAGCAAGCTTACTAGCAAAACTGGAGCTAGCAAGATACCTTTGAAATGAAGGTTCTGTTTATTACCCACAAGCTGCGGATAAGCTAACAGCAGGACGAAAAACGCAATTGGTTTGTCCAAATTTAAGTACATCGTAAATGGCAGACTTTGCGGACCCGCATAGACATGATCCAAAACCAGTAAATTGTTAAATCCGGGTAGGCGATGCAAGAATAGAAGGCCACAAGTCAGGAGAACAATTGTCCAACAAAGGTAGATAAGCAGCTTACTGTGCTTTTGATTCACTAAAGTAGGAATGCAATAAGCAACCAAAAGTAAAACGGTGGAAATACCTATTGCCAACGGTTCTATACGCTCAAAGATAAGCGCGCATACTAATGCTACCGCCAATAAAACAAAGGTAATGAGTTTATGGCGAGTGAACCCGCTGAAGATTGCTGCAATCAGAGGTAACCATATCCAGATGGCAGGGGTTAAGACCATTAAACATTCCTTATTTATTAGAGAGCTTTGCCGTTGCAAGGCGAGGATAGCACTAAATCAGGGGCTGTTGCTGCTCAATAGTAAACATGCAAAAAACAAATGAGTGATGAAATTTACATGCGCTGAACATTGTGTTTGGTGATCTCGTGTAACCTAGCGCGCGAGATTGGACCTCAATATAGCTTAACCAATTACAGTGTTAGGAAAAGTAAGGATCGTGAATGACTTAGCATTGCAATTCTATATAAAGGTACAGATTTGAAAGGTATTGCCCGAAAATTGAAGAGACGAATTGGAAGATTATTGGTCACATTGATCACTGTGGCTTTCTGTCTGCCTTTGGTGCTGGTTGTTATCTTGAAGTTTGTGAACCCGCCGACTTGGGGCTGGCAGGTATCCCGTACCTTGTTTCCTCCCAAGGGATACCCAGAGCAGATTCATCACCAATGGGTATCGATAGATTCCACATCTCCGTCGTTGTCTTTAGCGATTATGGCATCGGAAGACCAGAGATTTCCCTATCATTGGGGCGTCGATGTTTCGGCATTACTGTCTGTGATCAGTAGCAGTGGAGACCAAGGACCTAAAAGGGGAGCCAGCACAATTACCCAGCAGACAGCAAAGAATATCTTCCTGTTCCCAAGCCATACTTATCTGCGCAAAGCTTACGAACTTTATATCGCGTTGCTGCTCGAGTTAGTCTGGGGCAAAGAACGAATCATGGAAATGTATTTGAACGTTGTTGAGTTTGGACCTGGTATTTATGGCGTTCAGGCGGCAAGTGAGCATTATTTTGGTGTTTCGGCGCATCAGTTAACGCCTTATCAAGCCGCACAATTGGCGGTTGTATTACCAAATCCCTACAGAATTCAGCCTGTACCCATGACTCCTTACGTGCAGCAGCGAGTTCAGTGGGTACTAAAGCAGATGAGAAATTTAGGTTCACTAGCTTTATAGAATAGGCAACTAATTACTTTAGGTTGATACCGTTTTCTGACTCAAGCTCAAATTCAGTTTCACCAATGATTCGTAAGTCACGAAAAAGATTGAATTCACGTTGATACTCGCATAACTATAGGCTAAACATAACGATGTGTTGTTTAACAGGAGTGAACAATGTTTGTCTCAAGCAATTATCACAAAAAGATTGTTGCAGATTTAAAGGATCAATCCGCTTCAACAAGCGCTTTTAGAGATTCCCTCAAAAAAACGGTTCCCTATATCGAATTTACCCCTACAGGGAACGTCTTATATGCCAACGATCTTTTACTGAATTCATTCGGCTATCAACTGGAAGAGGTTCTCAACAAACATCATAGCGTGCTGTGTTTTCCAGAAGATGTGGAAAAGCGGGAGTATAAAGAGCTATGGCAGTCTTTGGCGAAAGGTGAGCCTACCAATGGAACATTTATCCGCAAAGATAAAGCTGGTAATGCGGTATGGCTAGAAGCCACCTATTTCCCGATTATCAAAAATGGCAAAGTGGAATCTGTCGCTAAAGTTGCTTCTGATGTGACGACCGAGCAAGCTGAACTAGAAAGAAACCAAGCCCTGTTGAAGGCGTTGGATAAGTCTCTGGCTGTGATTGATTTTTCACCGGACGGCATTGTGCTGGGAGCGAACAAAAACTTTCTTAATTGCCTTGGATATTCATTGAATGAGGTAGTGGGCAAACACCACCGACAGTTCTGTGATGAAGAGTTCTATCGAGAAAATCCTAATTTCTGGAAAGATCTCACCACAGGAAATATCAAAAGAGGTCTTTTTAAACGCATTGATAAGCATGGGCGAACCATCTGGCTTGAAGCCACTTATAATCCTATTTATAACCATGCCAATCAGGTCGTTAAAATCATTAAGTTGGCGAGTGATATTACTGAACGAGTTGAAAAGGCGATGAAGGTGAAAGAGGCCGCATTAATCGCATGTAATACTGCTCAGGAAACCGTCAATATTTCACAAAAGGGTAAGGAGAGAGTTGAGATTCTACTTTCTAACTCAGAAGATATTAATGGTTCTGTTCAAGGGGTAGGCGCGTTAATTGCGCAACTTAATGAACAAGCACAGAGTGTAAATGCGATCATTTCAACCATTACGGCCATTGCCGAGCAAACCAATTTACTTGCACTTAACGCTGCTATTGAGGCTGCTAGAGCTGGCGATCAAGGGAGAGGTTTTGCCGTAGTCGCTGATGAAGTTCGCAAGTTAGCCGCCCGAACATCTCAATCAACAGCTGAAATTGCTGAAGTGATTACAAAGAACACCACGATCACCCAAAGCATCGACACACACATTCAAGCTGCGCTGGAGAAAACCAACTACGGTGAAACTCAGGCTGTCGAGATCAAAGCGGTTATCGACGAAATTGTAATGGAAGCAAATCTGGTTTCTGAATCAGTTAAAGGATTGTCATTGTAGCCAGAACGAAAGCACTTCTCGGTAATGAATAAGAGATGGCGACTCCATCTCTTTTTTATATTTGGATCGGCTCGCTATAAAAGCAGAGTTTCAATAGTGTCTTTATTGTCCGTCGCGAATGGTATAAAACGGGGAATGAAACGCTTAGTTCGACTGTTATGGTCATATTCGAAACTACCTTCGATAAACTTTTGTATATAACCAATTAAGTTAGTAAAACGTTTTATCTATAACCATTGTTTGCGAGGTAAAACGTTTTACTTGATTCGATTGCTTTGTAAATCAGTTTGTTAGCAAGTCATATTATAGATGAAACATGGTGTTTCCCATGGTAGCTATAAATTTAAGGAATGAATATGACGAAATATTTGCGGGCTTTGGCATCCCCTCTATCTCAGTTATCGCTCATAGGGCGCGCACTGATGTTGCCAATATCATTACTCCCAGCCGCAGGATTATTACTTGCGTTTGGTGATAAGTTTGGCATGCCATTAATGATGCATGCTGGTGGTGTGGTATTTGACAACTTGCCGTTACTTTTTGCTATTGGTTCTGCGGTAGGTTTGGCTTCAGAATCCGGGATCGCTGCACTATCAGCAGCCGTTTCAATTCTGATTATCAACTCAACAATTAGCGCCTTACTTGGCATTACTCCGGAAATGGCAAGTGCAGGTGGTAAATACGCATTAGTGCTTGGTATTCCTTCGCTACAAATGGGCGTATTTGGAGGCCTGATTTCAGGTATCTTAGCGGCCTACTGCTATAAGCGTTATCACGACATTCGATTGCCTGAATTTTTAGGCTTTTTTTCTGGCAAACGATTCGTAGCCATTTCATGTGCGTTTTACTCTTTTCTATTAGGTTTAGTTTTACCCTACGTTTGGCAATACGTTCAGAATGGCATTGATGCTTTATCAACCGTGGTTAATGGCGACAACCAAATGCTATCAACCTTCATATTTGGACTGACAGAAAGGGCACTGATTCCATTGGGTTTACACCATGTATGGTATCCATCATTCTGGTTCACTTTTGGTGAGTATGTGACACCAACAGGCGCTGTTATTAATGGTGACCAAACTATCTGGTTTAAGATGCTGACAGACGGTGTGAAATCATTCAGCTCTGATACGTACAACGATGCAGGCAAGTTTATGCAAGGGGAATTCCCTCTGATGCTTTTTGCATTACCTGCCGCATGTTTGGCGATGTATCACGAAGCACACACGAAGAACAAAAAAATAGCAGCGGGTATTTTGTTTTCGGCAGCGTTGACCTGTTTCATCACTGGAATTACGGAGCCTGTTGAGTTTACCTTTATATTTGTTGCGCCAATTTTGTATGTGTTTAATGCCGTAATGGCGGGTTTGTCATACATGACCATGTATGCGCTTGATGCACATATCGCCAAGTCATTCTCGGCTGGGCTGATAGACTATATTTCTTTTGGCATCATGCCTTCACTAAATGGTTTTGAAACCAATTGGGTCAAAGTAATCTTCATTGGTATCCCTATGGCGATGATCTATTACGGAGTCTTCCGAGTAGTGATCCGTAAGCTAGATGTAAAAACGCCGGGTAGAACGGATGTTTCTAACAATCTGGATGAAATTACTGATGAAGAACTCACGACACAAATTTTGTTAGCCATTGGTGGAATGGACAATATTGCAAGCTCAACCGCGTGTATTACGCGCCTACGTTTGCAAGTGAAAGATAAGGATAAAGTGAATCGCGATGCGTTGAGCGACTTGGGCGCGAAAGGCGTGGTTTATGTTGGCGATACGGGTATTCAAATCATATTTGGTGCACGAGCACAGTTCCTTTCTGACCAAATAGAGTCACTGCAACAGCAAATGGCATAGTGACACGGTAACATAATGCAAAGCGATGGGTTATCCTATCGCTTTTTCTATGCGGAGTTCCGATGAATGAACTTAGCTGGCAGTAGCATGCTTTTATGATCGGAATCGGAAGGGTTGCGAATACTGTCTAGCAAACGCAGTGCCGCAGATTCCCCAACAGAATAAGGATCTGTGTAGACACAAGTCAAAGAGGGGTGATTAAGCATAAGCTGTTCAGAATCATCAAAGCTGATTAAGGCTAGACGCTCATCAATAAACAGTTCTTTTCCTATCTCTCGACCACTTTTTCGAACACCGTTAACGCAGCTTAGAGCGCTGGAAGCATCGTGACAGAGTATTGCTGTAATTTGAGTTTGCTCTGTAAGTAGCATATTCACGGCTTGAACCAAATCTTCGGAGATGAAATCTCCGTCTAAAATCCATTCTTGTTTCGAAGGTAATCCATATTGGCTTAGCGTGTAACGGTAGCTAGCGATGCGTTCATCTCTGCATGGAGATCCTGTTGTTCCACCAACATAAGCGATACGTCTATGGCCTTGGCGAATCAGGTGCTCTGTCGCCAATTTTGCGCTATGTGTATTGTCTGGAGTGATGTAATCAATATCGCTATCGAGTTTTGCTGAAGATAGACACACTAACGGTATTTGAAAGCTTTCTGGTTTTCGAAGTGATAGCAGATGCTGATCATCGATAGGAGACATAATGATCCCTTCGACCCCTTGCTGATATAGGGTGAGAAGCTTTTGATCATAGACCTCTGCATTTTGGCCGCATTGTGTCAGATAGAGCATGTATCCATTTTGCTCAAGAACGTCGCTAATTCCAGCCACCATACGATAAGTCAAAAAGTCATTTTTGTTGTTGACCATCAAACCAACCGTTTTGGTTGATTGGGTACGTAAGTTTGCTGCAGTCTGATTTCGAACAAACCCCAACTCATCAATGGCTTTTTGAACACGAGCGATTGTCTGGGCTGAAATTCGACCTTTTTGACTCAGTACAAGTGATACGGTGGTAACCGAAACATTGGCGTGTTGAGCAACGTCTGTAATGGTTATCTTTTTATTGCTTTGCGACATAAAAGGTCCAAATCCATGTGGGTGAACGGAGTGTAACAAAAAGGTTCCTATGGGTCACAGTTGGCTATCTAAGTTGTAAAACAGATCGGCAATCTGTTTGATTTTATTGTCGATATCGTCCACTGAAATATTACCAAATCCGAGAACTGCACCTTGCCAGTTGCGCAGCTTGAAACCTGGATGCTCGTAGTAACTTAATGGCCTTATGATAATTCCTTTTTTGAACGCATTTTGTGACAATGTCACCTCATTAACATCTTTTAGCCACTTAAGCGTAACGTGAAGGCCCGCGGCTTGGCTGATAACCTCAGCATCATCACCAAAATGCTGGTTTATGGAGAGAATCATCTGATGATGTTTTTCTTTATAAAGTCTACGCATCTTTCTGATATGGCGCAGAAAATCGCCTGAACTTATGAAATCAGCAAGGGCGGCTTGGATGTGTGCAGGGGAGTCTCCGGTCAATGCATCTTTTATTGCTAAGCATTTCTCAACCAAAGCGGAAGGAACGATGAGATAGCCCATTCTCAAACTGTTGAACATAGTTTTGCTCAACGACCCGATATAGATAACTCGCGAATCGTGGCCGATTTCAGACGATAGACCTTGCAGACTGGTGTAAGGACGATGTGCGAACTGAAACTCACTGTCATAGTCGTCTTCAATAATCCAGTGATTACCATGAGTTGCCCATTCAATCAGCTTTAAACGTTGCTCCGTATTTAACGTTGTGCCCATTGGGTATTGGTTACTTGGCGTAATGTATATAGCGCGGGCTTTACTGTTGAGAATATCCTCCAAGTTAAAACCCACATACTCTTCGACATGGACAGGCTCAAACCGGTAGTTTAAAAGCTCAATAATTTTGCGCATTTTGGAATAGCCCGGTTGTTCCATCAATACTGAATCATGGCTCTCCATTACTGCCATCAGAGCTATCATTAACGCTTGTTGTGCGCCCGACGTAATAATGATTTGGCTGGCATCGCAATGTACAGAGCGACTGGTAGCAAGATAATCTCTCAAGGCCATTCTAAGAGCACTATCACCTTGAATACCATTATTGCCAAGTAAGTGTTGGCGGGTGGAGTGTAGCTGAACATACTTGTGCCATTTGGCAATAGGGAACTGATGCAGATCTGGAACACCCGGAGCAAAAGCGCTGTTAATAGAAGGTATGCTTTTGTTGGTCTCGGTTGATTTGACGATGTCTGCACATGGCAAGTAGTGATCAGGCAGTTCAACCATAACGTAGAAGCCAGAACCGGAGCGTGCTTCAATGTATCCTTCTGCTGCGAGCTGTTCATAGGCCGCAGTAACAGTATTTCTGCTGAGTTGAAGTTCTTCGGCAAGCTTACGTGTTGAAGGAAGCCTTCCTCCTTTATGCCAAAGCTGCTTTACTATTTTTTCGCGTATAGCGTGGAACAGGCTTTCCTGTTTCGATGATTTGTCGTTTTGAAGTACTAAATCACCTGAGTCGATGGGTTGCAAAGTGGATCTGTCCTTAATCCAAAAGTGGTACTTCTTAAGGTACCAGTGTGTTGCTACATTGCAACCATGGAGTCAGATTTAGATAGGGATAGATGATGCTTTCAATTACACCGAGAACGCAGATTAAAAAAGCAGTACACAAAGCTCAGTTTGATTTGGAGAGTCTTCACCAAATTATTGATGAAAGCCTAATCACACATATTGCGATTAATAATGAACAGGGACCGGTGGTTATTCCGATGTTAGCTTGGCGGGTGGACGATCATGTCTATATCCATGGTGCCAATAACAGCCGCTTGCTACGTTCACTGAAAAACGGGGTGCAAACCTGTTTAACTTTCACCTTGTTTGACGGATGGATACTGGCTCGGTCTGCTTTTCATCACAGCGCTCATTATCGCTCTGCTGTTGTCTTTGGTCACTTTACAGTCGTAGATGACAACAGAGAAAAAGATCGTTTGCTGAATCATTTTGTAGAACACATTGCTCCTGGGCGTACGCAAGAAGTGCGTTTGAGCAACGATAGAGAACTTAGTGCAACCATGTTACTGCGCATTCCGCTAACCGAAGCATCGGTTAAAGTCAGTAAAGGGGTGGTTAATGACGATAAAGAGGATTTGGATCTGCCTGTATGGGCTGGTTATTTGCCTTATCGAACCGTGGTTGGGCCACTAAAAGCGGTTGATGAGTTAAGTGATGTTGTAGAAACGCCTGATTATAGCGCCGCTTATGGACATCGTTGGCACAATGCTTAAACAAAGCAAAAACGAAAAAGCTCCCTTCAAGGGAGCTTTGTGGATTCTTTTCAATGTTAGCCAATCATGCGTTGGCTGCTTGCTTCACTCTCATTAATCACAATAGTTTGAGCGCGTTTGAAGAAGTTAAAATCTGTTGCAGTTGCACTTGTGTATGCACCCATCACGCGACCGATAATCAAATCGCCATTTTCCAGTTTAGGTAGCATGATGTTTTCTGCAATCACATCAATGCTGTCACAGGTTGGGCCTGACAATACGCTAGGTACAAATTCACCGTCTTGCTTTAACGTCACGATAGGGTATTCAGAGTGATCAAATATCAAACCACTGAAAGAGCCGTATACACCATCGTCTAGGTAGTACCAAATCTGGCCTTCACGTTCTGCTTGTCCCATTACTGACGCAACGCTGGTTACTGCAGGAGCAACAATGAAACGACCAGGTTCAGCAATTACTTGTACTGTTTCTGGTAACTCGTTTAACGCTTCGTTAATCGGCTTGCAGAATTGGTCGATAGGCATCACCTGTTTTGTGTAAGTAACAGGGAAACCACCACCAATGTCGAGTGTGCTTAACGCTGGAAGACCGCGTTCAAACACTTGATCCATCACTTGTTTACAGCTGCGAATTGCATCTACGTATTTTTGTGGGTTAGTTGTTTGAGAACCGACATGGAATGACAGACCTTTAATGTGAATGTTCCACTCTTTTGCGGTTTCAATGATCACTAACGCCTGCTCAGCAGAACAACCAAACTTTTTAGATAGATCAGCAAAAGCTTCAGTGTTACGGAAGCTCAGGCGAACAAGTAGTTCAACTTGATCTTTATACGGTTTGAACTTTTCTAACTCATTAAGGTTATCTACCACAAACACATTGCAACCGTAGGCTAGTGCGTCGCGAATATCGCGGTCACGCTTGATTGGGTGTGTGTGGATTGTGCGCTCAGCAGGTACACCTTGTTGCTGAACAAGTTCAACTTCACCAGTAGTAGCTAAATCGAAGCATGCACCTTCTTCCAAAAGTGTTTTAACAACATTTGGATGAGGTAGAGGCTTAAGAGCAAAGTGCAGTGCGACATTTGGTAATGCATTGCTTAGCGCACGATATTGAGAGCGAATAATATCGCAATCAAGAATCAGTAGAGGAGCACCAAACTGTGCAACAGAGGTTTCGATTAAGTCGATATTTTCTGCAGACAAAGCTTGAGAAGAAAAAGATTGAAAATCCAATACAGAAGCTGAATTAGCCATAGCAATTCTCCAAAATAACAAGGCACTTTTCATGGTCTTGGATGATGAAAAGTGGAGCGTCAATAAAAGCGCGTTTGCACCGTCAAAGTCACTCTTGGATAGTTGCTCTATCGCCTTGCCACAAAACTGCTGTGATGTACTCGGATTGGCTATCATCAAGAAGCAGGGCGATAATAAGGTCATACTTTTTCTCACGCAATAAAAAATATCCTGATAAAACTAAAAATTTTTTATCGAAAAGATAATGATTGGTTGTGAATAGATATTCAGTTTTTTGAATCCTCATCCTTAAGGATCTTTATTTCAATTAATGCCCAACTTTCAGTAAAACAACCCCTGATAAAATCAAGAACACACCAAGATAGCGAACCAGTGAAGAAGCATCCCCATAGACAAATACACCAACGAGGAAGGTGCCAGCTGCGCCGATACCTGTCCAAACCGCGTAGGCAGTGCCCATAGGTATTACTCTTTGTGCCAGAAATAACAGTGTTCCACTGATTGCCATAAAGCTAATGGCCATAATAATCCCCAGCCATTTGTATTGTCCGCTTTGCGCAAGCTTTAGGCCAACTGGCCAGCCGATTTCTGTTATCCCAGCCAAAACCAAATACAACCAACTCATAAACAATACGCTCTCAATTTAACAAACATGATTTGCGGCTAATGGTATCCGTATCTATGATAGATAAAAGTTAATACCTATCTAATAAATTCATATGTTGAGTCTTGAACAAATCAAAATGATGGTACTCGCAGCGGAACTCGGTTCGTTTTCTGCCAGTGCGCGCAAAATGGGAAAGGTGCAGTCTGCGGTAAGTCATGGCATAAGCTCTTTAGAAATAGATTTAGGGGTAGAGCTTTTTGACCGCTCTTCTCGAAATCCCAAACTAACCGTTGCCGGTGAACGCTTGATTCGAAGCGCAAGAAATTTGCTCGCACAAGCGGATGAGTTTGAGAAAATCGCTCAATCGATAGAGAAAAAAGAGGAAGGTGCATTAACCATAGCTATTGATGATGGTGTGATGAATAAGAAACTGGCTGAGCTGTTTAAGCGCTTAGATGATAAGTTTCCTTCAACTCAGATCGATGTTTTAACCATAGCGTCTACGGATATTTGTCAGGAAATTGCGTCTAACAATGTCGATCTAGGCGTGATGTTTACTGAGCTAGATATGACAAAAGAAGTAGACTTCTGTTATGTCGGCAGTGTCGATTACATTGCTGTTTGTCATCCTCTTTATCCGCTTTCCCAAATAGAAGTGAAACTTCCATCCGATTTGTCTTCATATCGTCAGATTGCTGTACGAGGAAGGTTGAAACAAGAGTCTCACAACTTAACCAGTATAAGTCCTAAAGTTTGGTGGAGTTCAAGCCACTACAATGTGTTGGAATTGGTAAAACAACAAGTTGGTTGGGCTTACTTACCCTTATTTTTGGTTGAAGAGCTACTGGCAACAGGGGAACTTCAGAAAGTGAGCATCGCTTTTGACCACAAAGCCTGGAACGTGCCAGTAGATTTAGTTTGCAGTAAAGGTAAAGATAAAGGACCTGTTTTCAGTTGGTTATTCGATGAACTAAAGTTGATATTCAATTAATCAATATATGATATGTGGCGGTTTATTTATACTGTACACGTTAAGATAAGATATTGATTTATATCAATGATATTATTCAGAAAAATTGATGAAGATGGTTAATACTTTTAGGTGATACAGTGCGCTATAGCCTTCTATAGTTAAGATTATTAGACCTAAAAGGATGGTTGTCATGCTAGACATTTTAAATCAACTAGATAAGCAGTTAGCAAAACCGGATATTGGTAAGCTTGTATTACGTGTTAGCTTCGCACTTATGTTTTTACTGCACGGTATTCACAAAATCTACGGTGGGACAGATTCCATTCAAGGATTACTGGTTGGACACGGTTTACCAGCCTTTATCGCTTATGGTGTTTACCTAGGGGAGGTTCTTGCTCCGCTTCTAATTATCGTCGGTGTTTTTACTCGTTTGTCGTCAATATTCGTTATCGGTACCTGTTTGGTGGTAATTTACCTATTGCACATGAATGACTTTTTCAGTTTAAACAAGTTTGGCGGTTGGGCCGTTGAGGGAATTGCTGTATATCTGTTTGCAGGTATAGCGACGTTGTTCTTGGGTTCAGGTAAGTACGCTTTAAGACCTGACGCATAACATATTGAACTAAGCCGGATGCAAGTTAGCATCCGGCTATTTTTAACACCTTTAATGCACTATAACTTAATCTTAGTTTGTTAAGTTATAAATGGATAAGCGAACATCTCACATCCTCAAACCACGCAACACCAGTGATTAACTTAAACACCACAAGCTTATTACCAGATAATGCGCCAGATCCCATAAAAGGGCTGAAATAGGACCTATGATTTAAATACTGAATGCGTAACTCAGGTCGTCACAGAAAGCTTTGGAGCATGTTTGAACTATGAACTCAACTCAACATTCACCAGTTCCTTGTCTATTAGATACTTGGGCGACAAACGAAACCGCTCTGTATAGATGGCTAACTCAGCATTGTTCCTGCCAAGATTTAGCGTATGACTTGTTGCAAGAAACCTTTCTTCGAGCTTTACAAAGAGAGCGAGCATTTTGTGATATTGAAAATCAAAAAGCTTGGTTGTTCACGGTTGCGAAAAACTTACTTATTGATGAATGGCGGAAATCGGGAAGGCTAGAATCTATTTCAGAGAGTAATGATCTATACACGTTGGACTTTAGAGCAGAGCGGGAGCCAATTGACAGTCTTGCTCAATGTCTTCCTAAAGCTCTGGCATGTTTGAGTGAAGAAGACCGTTCTGTTATCGAGTTTTGTGATTTACAAGGACACAGTCAGCAAGAATTTGCGAAACTCCACCATTTAACTTTAACGGCAGTAAAATCTCGTATTCAGAGAGCGCGACCAAAACTTCGCGCACAACTAAAAGTAAACTGTCACATTACCTTTGATGAACAGCATAAAGTCTGTTGCTTCACACCTAAACGCTCTTAGTAAGCCTTAATCTCATTATTTTCATATCTACAGGCAGATTTATTGCGTCTTTTCAGCGCTGACTTCGTCTTAATAAACAAGCAAAGAGCCGTTGGCTTTTTAATGTTTAATGTAAGGAGAGTGCGAGATGTTCTGGGTTTTTACGTCATTAGCTGATTGGTTTACTTACCAACTATTGGGATTAGACGCCGAGACTCGGTTAGGACAAGCGGTCCATTTTTTTGTTGAAGACACCAGTAAGATCCTCGTTTTATTGGCTGTAATGATTTATTTGATAGCTCTTTTGCGCGCCTCTCTCAATGTGGAAAAAGTGAGAGATTATCTCTCTGGTAAAAAACGCGTTGTTGGTTATTTTATGGGGAGTGTTTTTGGTGCTATTACTCCATTTTGTTCATGTTCAAGTATTCCGGTATTTCTTGGTTTTACGACAGCGGGCATACCACTAGGTATCACCATGGCTTTTCTTATTACTTCTCCCTTGGTGAACGAAATAGCAGTATTACTCCTCATCAGTCTCTTGGGGTGGAAGTTTACTCTTCTGTATGTATTCGCCGGTATGGTTATTGGCATGTTCAGTGGTTGGTTACTTGATTTGCTAGGTGCTGAACGTTGGCTTCAACCTTTTGCAGCTAAAGCGATGAACAATGCACCTAATGTTGATTCTGGAGCCGTTAATCAAAACGAAACCAGCCCGATGACATTCAAACAACGTAATGAATTTGCGAAAAATGAAACACACGAAATTTTCAGTCGAGTGTGGAAGTGGGTTTTGATAGGTGTTGGTGTTGGTGCTGCATTACATGGTTACGTACCAGACGGTTGGATTGAAAGCCATTTAGGGAGCAGGCAGTGGTGGTCTGTTCCTGCTTCGGTACTCATTGGTATACCTCTCTACTCAAATGCGACGGGTGTTATTCCAATTATGGAAAGCCTGCTACGTAACGGGTTGCCCGTCGGCACAACGCTAGCGTTTTGTATGAGTACGGTCGCTGCAAGCATTCCTGAGTTTGTGATGTTGAAACAGGTTATGCAATGGCGTTTGCTAGGGATTCTTTTTGCTCTATTACTTAGCGCATTCACGATCATCGGGTGGATGTTTAATTTAATTAGTTGGGAAATTTGAAGAGGTTGTATATGAAAGTTTTTAAAGTGCTTGGTTCTGGCTGCGCAAATTGCATCAACACAGCAAAACTGATTGAGAATGTGGCAGAAGCGGTAGGGGTTGAAGTGAAGGTAGAAAAAGTCACGGATATGGAAACCATTATGAACTACGGTGTTATGTCAACACCGGCGGTTGTTTTGAATGAGCAAGTCATTCACGCAGGTGGTGTTCCCTCTGAAGAGAAAGTTAAGTCTTGGATTTAAGAAGTGACTAATGGTGCAACTCGTTTTGCTACAGTGTCACAAAATGAGTCGCACCATTTTTAGAAACCTAACTTATTGTAAAATAGGCTTTACTTGGTTTTTTCCGCATTTTTTAGCTTCTAGCAGGAAGTTATCTGCACGCTCAAAAGCAGAGACAAAAGTATCGTTTGATGCAATTTCCACAACCCCAAAGCTGCATGTGATGGTTCTTTCTAAAGAGGGTATCCTCAAACACTCAATACCATTTCGGATACGTTCTGCTGCTTGAACCGCATGGGGTAAATCATCACTTGGTAATAGCAGCATAAACTCATCACCACCAAATCGCCCAATCAGATCGGCAGGTCGAATCTCTTTCCTTACATGCTCCGAAATTGTGGTTAGCACTTTGTCTCCAATTGTGTGACCAAAGGTATCGTTGATTTGTTTGAAGCCATCAATATCAAATAGAGCCAAAGACAGTGGTTGGTTAATCCGACGACAGCGGCTAATTTCATTCTTCACATTTTTAATAAAATATTGCCTTGTCTGAGCTCCAGTCAGTACGTCTCTCTCAGCAAGAATTCGCAGGTTTCGGTTATCGAGCAATATGTGGGGGACCCATAAACCAAAATAGGTGTTTGCAGCAAGTAGAGATATCGTAAATTGATAAACCATCGCGTGATCTCCTAACTGTAACCACGAGACTAAGATAGCAGTCGTTGTACTCAGTATTCCCAAACTTAGAAAGGCGCGACCAGCACTTTCTGTAAATACAATCCACATTTGAGCTATGCCTAAAAAGAAAACACAAAACACTACGCTGGATGCAGGATATATAGAAACTAAAACACTAATGAGAGCCAGCACAACAATCGCTATGGCCTGCTTATACAGGTAGTGCGACAATGACGACTGCTCATACACAGATTTAAAATTTTCAACCAACCAATGGCTTTCTTTGGGGTAGTAATTTGACAATATCGCAACCGTGATGGGAGCTATAACTACGACACCGACTAGATCTCCCACCCACCAAGGGCCCCAAAGTGACATGATTTCACTAGGTAAAATGATGCCTGTAATAGCCAGAACATTCGATCCACCAATCGCCGCAATTAGCGATGAGGTTGCTGCAATGATGAGAAACATCAAAATTAAGTAGGGGATTCGGAATTGTTTTCCTGTGCGGCTAAGCTTTCGTAAAATGGTGGCACCAAGCCAATAAGAAACGCAATGTGAAGTAGCAAAGAGCAGTCCGGTCAGTAATAAAGTGGAACTGCTTTGATGGCCTTGATAGATGCTGTCTTCCCAGAATGTGGTTGTGATCGAAGCAAATAGAACGATTGGAATGGCGCGCCAGCCGAAAATAAGAAATACAGCGTATGTGACTCCAGAGGGTGGAAACCATATACTCGCGTGCGGTGCATATTCCATAAGTGCTGCCGCTCGCCACAGTAATATCCAAGCTACTGTAATGAGTACAGGTTTAGATATCGTATTAAACCACTTATTTCCAAACCTTGAATGTCTTTCTGGGCAAGATCCTTCCATCCCTTTACGTCCTTTATATTTGCTTTTAGTTTTTTTGGGGAAAGCACTCTATTGTTCTAAAATTTAACGAATTTATTTAATTATTGAGTTGTACCATTCCAAGATTAGCTTTAGGTTTCAAATATCGCCACTTTTACTGACACTTAAGGCAGTAAATGAGATTTATACTGCTAAATTATTACTATAGATGCATACTTCCAGTAAAGTTTAGTTTGATTTCCAATCACAAAGGATCTGTAATAAGTGTTTGTTAAAAGAACCACACTGTTTTCACTTTGTTCTCTTGCCTTTGCCTGCGATGTTCATGCAAAAGGGTTTGATGTCATTGAAAATTTTTTAGAGCAGAGTTTTGCCTATACAGTGGTACTGAGTGATAGCGATGTTTTCACCGTTGGGATTAAGGATTTCAATCCAAACGAGCTCTTCAATACTGACAATCCAGAGTTGGGGACTGAAGATTCAGTTGCCAATCGCAAGAAATATGGAATATCTACGTTACCAATGTATTTTCGCCTAAATGACGAAGAAGAGAAAAACAAGCATGAACTCTTTTTCCGAATGTCAGGTCTAGCGACAGATGAAAATGTTAAATGGGGCAACGAAACTGTCTTTGACGATTTCCGTCAAGTCATCTTAGATGTGTATACCGCTTATCGATATGAGTACAAGTTCGACGAACACTGGACGATTACCCCGGGGATAGGTACGCATTTAATGCGTTATGAAAATACCATGGACTACAACAGTGCCACAGGTAAATCATACGCTCCCATTTTGGATGGGGTGTTGTTTAACACCACAGCTTGGGCCAACATCTACGAACCCCATTTAAAGCTCAGCTATAAGAAAAATGAAGATTGGGGCAAATGGCAAGTTTCCTCTGCCGGACACTATTTCTATGGCTACGGATGGGGTGAAGCAAACCAAGGCGAAATCGGCAATACTGAAGGATGGTATATCGTTAACAGCGCTACGCTCGTATACGATATAGAGCAAATAGGGCGTTCTATTCAATCGGTCTATAGTACTATCCGAAGGGTTGATGTAGGCAGTGATGTGGCACGACCTCTTGGTACTACTTTCTATTACGAAGCAACGGTCGGATGGTTGATGACGCCACCATTTGAGATCAGTTTTGTAGACAATATAGGTTTAGGATTAACATTCAACTACGGAAGCGCTTTTAAAGGCGGGAGCTTGGTGTTGTTCTTCAATCAAGATTAAGAAGCAATTTTGATTCTGTTTCTGCCAGCTTTTTTGGCTTGATAAAGTGCTTCGTCTGCTCGCTTAATTGCTTCTTTTGCTCTTTTTTCTAAAGAGCTATCACACACACCAACACTGATCGTAATGTTCACGGATTGGCTGCGATTATCTGAACGCTTAGTCGCACCATATTTATCATCTTTCGGACGACTATCTGAATCTCGAATCACTAGGTCATACTGTTCAATATCTTGCCTGATATGCTCTAGATATTCCTTAGCTTGGTCTGCTGTTTTCCCTTTGAACAGAATCGTAAACTCCTCACCACCGTAGCGATAGATCTTCGCCTTTCCTTTAACAAGACGAATGCGACTTGCAACAAGTTTCAATACATCATCACCAATATCATGCCCATAGGAATCATTGAATGATTTGAAATGGTCAATATCAACCATAGCGATGGCGAACTTGCGTCCAGGGCTTCGTAAGTCGATTTCGAGTGCGTGTCGTCCGGGTAGCTGCGTCAATTGATCGTTAAACGCCATCTCGTGGCTCGCTGAGATTAAGTAGAGCATCATCAGAGCACCAGACAACGAAAACATCGTGCTGGAAACAAACTGAAGTTGAAAAAATATAAAAGTGGTCGAAGACATTAAAATGGCGGTATAGATGAATACATCCATAATTCGGTTCTTTGTCAAAACAAAGATACCAGTAATACCAACCATTGCGAGCAAGTAGAGTACCAATATAAATGGAAGCTTTGATATTTCAGGAACAGAAAACAAGAAGGTATCTTTGAGGCTGCCGTACCCACCAGAGACATAGTAATCAACCGTTACATACGCCCAAAGCCCAAAGCATGCCAATAGTAATAAGTAAACAAAAAATGTTCTACTAACTAAATCGCCATTTTTAAATGCATAACTTAGTAAGCAGGCGACTGGTAATACAAAGCTGAGAATTGAGAGTTCAAGCAGGGTAGACCCCGTATAAAGAGGCGATTGTAAACGGCACTGAATAACCCAATAACTGATAAGCATGGCGCAAGCGACCATTGCCATTCGGCTTTGTTTAAAGATAAATGCAATAGCAATCGAACTGAGAAATAACGCGTAAGGTAAACCACCCGCTAAACCACTATTGGATCGGGTAAGAACAATAACGTTGTTCATTCCATACCATATAGCTGCCAAGAGCATCAAAGGGAATGTAAAACGAAACCAAGGCGACGTAACTAAACTCGACGACATGCTTATAAACTAGCCAACAGAATAACTACTAATTGTGTTTATGATTAATAAACTAAGAATAACTTTATTTAATGAATTTCCAAGCTTTTTGCTAAACTTTAGTTATAAAAGCGCGCGCTTGAGCAAAGAATACTCAAGTAAGCTCGATCTTCGTTTGATTAAAGATCATTGATGCAATAACTTTACTTGAACGTATCAAACCGACACCTCGGTATAGGAGAATTTGTATGCAACTGAATGTTGAAGTGCATAATTATATGGAAACACTCGTTGGACAAGTGATAGCACAAGACAAGTATGCTACGACATATAATCATGATCAGTTAGCAGATCTCGCGTGCTTGGCTCTCAGTCAACTTCGTCCAATCTATATTCGATTTGACATTGATTTTCTCTCTGCTTTACCCGAAGAGCGTCTCGTCATTTTAAAAGAACATGCTCAGACAGCAATAGAAGCGGCAGAAAGTATGATCATTGATGATAGACGTAAGGATCGAGATGCAGATATACCTATTGTAATGTCTCAAACACAGTTTGATGAAGATGCAGAGTTAGAGTGGTATGAAAAACCTATTCTTGGCCACAAGCAGCACAACTTATCCTAAGGAGTAATTGTGGGATTTTTTTCTCGTTTTTTCGGCAGTAATGCTGAAGCAAAAGAAGCGCCGGTTGAACCCGTAGAGTACAAAGAGTTTTTAATTTACCAAGAAGTGATTTCTGAGGGTGGGCAGTATCGAGTTGCAGGCAGAATAACCAAAGAAGAAGACGGAGAACTTAAAACTCACCGTTTCATTCGTTCAGATGTACTGTCTAACAAAGCTGATGCAGAAGAACTCATGCTAAAGAAAGCACAAATGTTCATAGATCAAATGTCTGGTCGGATCTTTTAGTTACCCATCAAGTCGTTGACAGAAATCATGAATTTAAGAGCTACAAGTGTATAGTCTTGTAGCTCTTTATTTATTTTGGCACTACGAAATTTCAAGACTTGCCTATACTGGTTTGAGCTCTTACTTCAAATAAACGCTTTGTAATTTCAGCAAAATTGATAAACAGTCGCAACTTAACGTTATAACTAACAAGACTAAAATATTGTTATAAATATCTTGAGTTTGAATTAGGCGTTAGATAAAAAAGATTATTCACAGTGCCAATAGTCAAGGAATCGCTATGCAGATTGGTGTACCAAAAGAAATACTCGCGGGCGAAACGCGGGTCGCTGCTTCTCCTTCATCGGTTCAGCAGCTTGTTAAACTGGGCTTTGAGGTTTCAATCGAATCTCATGCCGGTGATCTAGCTAGTTTCGATAACGCATCTTACGAACAGGCTGGAGCCAAAATCGTTTCAAAAGATGAAGTGTGGAATTCGGATCTCATTCTGAAAGTTAATGCACCGCTATCTAATGATGAATCTGATGAAATTGCTCTTATTAAACAAGGCGCAACATTAGTTAGCTTTATCTGGCCAGCACAAAATCCAGAGTTAATGGAAAAACTATCCACAAAAAGCATTAACGTGCTGGCTATGGACTCTGTGCCTCGTATCTCTCGTGCTCAGTCTTTAGATGCTTTGTCTTCAATGGCTAACATCGCGGGTTATCGCGCTGTCGTTGAAGCGGCACACGAGTTTGGTCGATTCTTCACTGGACAAATTACCGCTGCAGGTAAAGTTCCACCAGCTAAAGTCTTTGTTGCTGGTGCAGGCGTTGCAGGCTTGGCTGCTATTGGCGCCGCTGGTAGCCTTGGTGCGATTGTTCGAGCATTTGACGTACGCCCAGAAGTAAAAGAGCAAGTTCAGTCAATGGGTGCAGAGTTCTTGGAAGTTGATTACCAAGAGAACTCGGGCTCAGGTGACGGCTATGCAAAAGAAATGTCTGATGAGTTTAATAAAAAAGCAGCAGAACTTTATGCAGAGCAAGCTAAAGATGTAGATATCATTATTACTACTGCGCTTATTCCAGGACGTCCAGCGCCAAAATTAGTCACCAAAGAGATGGTTGACTCAATGAAAGCGGGTAGTGTTATTGTCGATTTAGCAGCAGCGAATGGCGGTAACTGTGAATACACAGTGAAAGACCAAGTGATTACCACTCCGAATGGCGTAAAAGTTATCGGTTATACCGATATGGTCGGTAGATTACCAACTCAGTCTTCGCAACTTTACGCAACTAACTTAGTGAATTTATTAAAACTGTTGTGCAAAGAAAAAGACGGCAACATCGACATCGATTTTGAAGACGTAGTACTGCGTGGCGTTACTGTTGTTAAAGACGGTGAAATCACATGGCCGGCTCCACCAATTCAAGTTTCCGCACAACCTAAAGCGAAACCACAAGTAGAAATTAAGCAAGCAAAAGTGGAAGAGCCGACATCTCCGGTTAAGAAAATTGTTGGTTTAGCCTCCGCTCTTGGTGCGTTTGCATGGGTTGCAAGTGTTGCTCCTGCTGCTTTCTTAGGTCATTTCACTGTGTTTGTACTTGCATGTGTGGTGGGTTACTACGTTGTATGGAACGTTACTCACTCTCTGCACACTCCTCTAATGTCAGTAACCAACGCAATTTCAGGCATTATCGTTGTGGGCGCATTGCTACAAATCGGGCAAGGCAATGGCTTTGTAAGCTTCTTGGCATTTATCGCCATTCTTATCGCAAGCATTAACATCTTTGGTGGCTTTACTGTAACCAAACGTATGCTTGAAATGTTCCGTAAAGACTAAAGGAGTAAGCAATGTCTGCAGGATTGGTACAAGCAGCTTATATTGTTGCTGCTTTATTCTTTATTATGAGTTTGGCTGGGTTGTCGAAACAACAATCGGCTAGAGCAGGTAACTACTACGGTATCACGGGCATGGCAATCGCATTGATTGCGACTATCTTTAGCCCTAATGCTGAAGGAACTACTTGGGTCATCATCGCAATGGTGATTGGTGGTGGAATTGGTATCCATTTCGCCAAGAAAGTTGAAATGACAGAAATGCCGGAGCTAGTGGCAATTCTTCATAGCTTCGTGGGTATGGCGGCAGTACTAGTTGGTTACAACAGCTTTTTAGATGCTCCAGAAGTGGCAACGCATGCTGAACACGTTATCCATATGGTTGAAGTTTTCGTTGGTGTGTTCATCGGTGCAGTAACATTTACTGGTTCTATCGTTGCGTTCGCTAAGCTTCGCGGGATCATTAAATCTTCTCCGCTAAACTTGCCACACAAACATAAGCTGAACTTGGCTGCAATTGTTATCTCGACACTGCTAATGATTTATTTCATTAATGTTGATGGCAGCATGTTTGCCATGATCGTGATGACACTTATCGCTTTTGCTTTTGGTTACCACTTGGTTGCATCCATCGGCGGTGCCGATATGCCAGTAGTCGTTTCTATGCTGAACTCATATTCTGGCTGGGCAGCAGCAGCAGCTGGTTTCATGTTAGCAAATGATCTATTGATTGTTACGGGCGCATTAGTAGGTTCTTCGGGTGCAATCCTTTCATACATTATGTGTAAAGCGATGAACCGCTCTTTCGTCAGTGTTATCGCAGGCGGCTTTGGTCAAGAAGTCGTAATCAGTGAAGATGAAGAGCAAGGGGAGCACCGTGAAACAAATGCGGAAGATGTTGCCGATATGCTTAAAAACTCTAAGTCTGTCATCATTACTCCTGGATATGGAATGGCGGTAGCGCAAGCTCAATACCCTGTTTATGAGATTACTGAGAAACTAAGAGCACTAGGTGTCACGGTTCGCTTTGGTATTCACCCAGTTGCGGGACGCCTCCCGGGGCACATGAACGTGTTATTGGCCGAAGCAAAAGTACCGTACGATATCGTTCTGGAAATGGATGAAATCAACGATGACTTCTCTGACACAGATACTGTGTTGGTTATCGGCGCAAACGATACTGTTAACCCTGCAGCTCTAGAAGATCCAAACAGCCCAATTGCAGGAATGCCTGTACTTGAGGTTTGGAATGCACAAAACGTTATCGTGTTTAAACGTTCAATGAATACAGGCTATGCAGGTGTTCAGAATCCATTGTTCTTTAAAGAGAATACACAAATGTTGTTCGGCGATGCAAAACAGAGCTGTAATGATATTTTGAGCCACATCTAATTGGCTGACCTTTATTGAAACGAAAGAGAGCAACTTATGTTGCTCTCTTTTTTTGCTTGGAGTAGTCCGTACTCTGAAACAAACTTGGTACAAAAGTATAGTTTCAGCAAAATCTGACATTTTACATATTGCAATCAATAAAACCGTAAATAAGTATTATTGACATCGATATAACATGCTAGATGTTCATTTTAAGCATAATACGTTATAGTTTTTTAAACTTATGATTTAACGAACAATCAAATTGATAAAAGCGATAAAATTAACATTAGCCCTAATTGTGACGACTTTTTCGGCTACTACTCTTGCAGATTCGCTCCCAGAGCGTATTGATCTGTTTGTGTCGCTATTTGATTATGATTCCGCCGTCGATTTTTACGATATCAGAGGAATACAAACCGATTACCCAACTCGTTTACTTACTCCTGAAAGCATGCTTCCTCAAACAGCTCAATATCCAATAAAAGATATTCAAATGTTGTATAAGCTGGCATTGAATTGTGCAGGGAACCTTCCGCTAAATCCATTAGTAACCGAACCACTTGTTTTCACCAGAGCAACATGTAAAGGCACTCAATTGTCTTCACGTTGGTTTGCTCGAAGTGGTCTGATTCACCCGGGGGGAGGCACCTATGCTGAACGTTATGTAAAAAAGTATCCTGAAAAGCTCAATGAGCTTGAACAATACATGCATATTCAGGAACGAGCAAAAGCGGAACCTAATACTTTGTTAGGGCGCTTACAAGCGATGGATGAAGAATCTATAACAGCATTGATCTCTGGAGCGATGATGTTCGCACAAGGAGAGGAGCTTTGGCTTAGAAAAGGCGACGAGTATTACATTTTCGATAAAGATACGTGGGATGCGAATTCAACTCAGGCGGGATTAACATACAGTATTGCTTCTCTCGACAATACTTGTTTTGTTCAACGAGGAAATATTTGCTGGAACGTTGAAGATCATTCCGATCTTTTACGTATGAGTATGATCGGACTTGTTATTGCCAACATTTTTTTGGTGATCGGTTGGTCTATTTATCGTTGGAACAGTAAACGACAAGAAATGAAAAGTCGTATGCTGGTACTGCAAATATTGACGCATGAACTAAGAACTCCGATAGCGAGTCTGTCTCTTACTGTTGAAGGTTTTAGGCGAGAGTTCGAACGGTTACCCGATTCCTTATACGATGAATTTCGCCGATTGTGTGAAGACTCAAGACGTTTAAGACAGTTGGCGGAAGCAAGCAAAGACTATTTGCAATCAGACAATAAACCACTTGCAACTGATTGGGTTCCATCGGTGCAAGAATGGTTGCAGTATAAAGTAGAAGAAGAGTTTAATAATGGTATTGAACTCGTCATTAATGATGATATTGCTGCGAAATTAAATGTATATTGGCTAGGCACATGCATAGACAATTTAATACGTAATGCCGTGAAGTACGGTGTTGCACCTGTGACGTTAGAAGTAATAACAAAATCTGACTCAGTTACAATTAAAGTAACCGATCAAGGGACACTAACAAACAAGGATTGGCGTCACCTACGTAAGCCATTTGTAAGTAAGAGTGGCTTAGGACTTGGCTTAACTATAGTAGAATCGATGGTCGATAGAATGGGCGGCAGAATGACCCTTATTGGCCCACCAACTACTTTTATATTGGAGATACCCTGTGAAACAGACGTTGCTTCTTGTTGAAGATGACAAAAACCTAGCTGATGGTCTTTTAGTAAGCTTAGAGCAAGCAGGATATGACTGTTTACATGCAGAAACAATCGCAGATGTTAAGCAGCATTGGGAAAAAGCTGATTTAGTGATTCTAGATCGCCAGCTTCCAGATGGTGATTCTGTTCAACATTTGCCAGATTGGAAAAAGTTAAAAGATGTACCCGTCATCTTATTAACCGCGTTAGTAACAGTAAAAGATAAAGTAGCAGGCCTAGATGCAGGTGCTAACGACTATCTGACAAAACCTTTTGCTGAAGCAGAATTGTTCGCACGCATTCGCGCTCAGTTACGTTCTCCGGAATCAGATGGTCAAGACGACACTAAAGTTGTGTTGCCAGAATTAACAATAGATAAAGCAACTCGTGACGTGTTTTACAAAGGTGAATCTGTAACACTTACACGTACTGAGTTTGATTTGTTGCTTTTCTTAGCGAGCAACTTAGGTCGAGTATTTACGCGTGATGAACTATTGGATCATGTTTGGGGTTACAACCATTTCCCAACTACGCGAACCGTAGATACACACGTTCTTCAACTACGCCAAAAATTGCCAGGTCTTGAGATCGAAACATTACGCGGCGTAGGGTATAAGATGAAAGCGTAATCAATGCCCAAAATAGCATTCATCGTTGGCACGCTATGTTGCGTGCCATTAACTGCAAATAGTGTAGAGTGGTTTGAAAGTAATTCGCCGCTGACGCAAGCGCATCAGCGCCTTCTAAATAATGACCTCGAAAATATGTTCGTTTCACTTGTAGAAGTGTGGCAGCTCGAACATAACAAAAATATCAAAAATCACCTTAATGACTTACTGCTCCAAGCCTTAACTGTTGATTGCGGCAAAGGACTAGATGCCAACCCTTTACCTAGCTGGATCTCATCAATCAATATTAGACGTCTCGATATTAGAAGCCCGGGTAGAGATGCCTACCAAGTATTGGTTGACGCAAAAAGTCCTAAAGAACTCAAATCCATTGAACTAACACAATGGGTGGATAAGCCATTATCTGGTGATACAACGTTCAGTAAAATAAACCGTGACAACGTCACTCTAGGCTCAACCTCATTTATCAAACGCTATAACTTGAACAATAAGCCAGATATGGGCTTATATCGTTTGGACATTTCAACGTCAGAAAACGAGTCATGGAGTACTTGGGTTATTTTTACCGAGAGTAGAGCAAAACAGACCGTTCGTTGGGCTTCCAAAGATCAATGGACCGTAGATAAGAACGCATTACTTAATCGTTTTTGTCCTTTACCTAAGCTAGACATTAATGTCTATGACTACATTGATGGAAAATATAAAGAAGTGTGGTCAAAAGAGTACGAGTCCGATTATCCGACAACTTTGGAAGCAACCGATCTGTCTCCCGATAGATACATTTTAGCGGTATCAATGACACACCTTCGCTGGCAAGGTCCAATTTCTATTGAGCAATCTCAGGTTATCAGTAAGACATATGATATTTCCGTAGAGGAATAACTAAAGTTAGTCCACAATATGCCGTTATAAACGAAAAGGAACTAACGCTTTATATCGTCATGAATAATAAAATTAAACTTCTCACACTTTCTATTATGCTAAGCGCTCCTACGGCGTTTGCAGCTAACTATGCAATCGAAGCTCGCGGTGACGCAATGGGTGGTGTCGGTGTCGTATCCGGAAACTTTCTTACTGGCCCATTTTATAACCCTGCATTAGTTGCAATATATCGCCGCAATGACGATGTAGGTATGATCCTCCCTAGTATTGGTTTTTCTTATGATGACCAAGATGGAATGATTGATGATTTAGACACCATTTCAGATATTCTCGATAATCCAGACGCATCACGTATTGATGAACTCAACTCTACGTTGGATCATATCAACGGCAGTATTCTTAATGCCGAGTTAGGTGGTGTGGTGGCATTTGCTATTCCAAACCAATTCATAGCTGCGAACTTATACGGTAAAGCATACTCAGAAACATTCTCTAACCCGAAAATAGCGATCGCGAGTTCTTGTGCTCCGTCACTTACAACTGAGCAATGTACAGTTGACCGAGCGCAACGCAGTACTGTAAATGCAGTATCAGTAGCAGTTACAGAAGTAGGGATATCATTAGCCAAATACCAAACCTTTCTTGGACAACATATTGCGTTTGGCGTAACTCCAAAGTTACAACGTATCTATACTTATGTTTATGAAGCAAGCATGTCAAATTACGATTTGGCAGATGTTGCAGACAACGGCAATGGTGAAACTATGTTTAACCTTGATGCCGGTGCACTTTGGTTTTATGGACCATTTCGAGTTGGTATAGCTGCAAGTGACATGGTTAGTCGTGACGTACAAACACTGACCATACCATCTACAGTGTCAGGTAATCCTTCCATTAGCTACCAATACGAAATGCGACCTCAATATACAGTGGGTGCAGGTATCGTTGCTGATTACTTTACACTGAGTGTTGATTACGATCTCAATGAAAAAGAACGCTACGTAGATTTTAATGACAACACGCAGATGATTCGGGTTGGTGGCGAAATTGATATCCTTCGACAACTAAAACTTAGAGCTGGTTATTACAAGAATCTTGCTTACGACAATAGCGAGGGGACAATAACCGCTGGTGTTGGTATTTCACCATTGAATTTGTTCCAGTTAGATTTGGCAGCAAGTTACACTAATGAAAATGCCATGGGTGCATACATCAACTTCCTTGCGAGTTACTAGTCAACTCTCTATAGTAGGGCTCCTTATTCAGGAGCCTTTTTTATGTTTGATGATATTCCACAACTTAGCCATGCCGAACAACAAGAGGCAGTTGAAAAAATACAAGCTCTCATGGCGCAGGGCATAAGTACCGCAGAGGCAATAAAGATTATTGCACAGCAAATAAGGCAAGAGAAAAGCCAACAAAACGAACAGTAATCAAATAGGGCACGTAAGTGCCTTTTTTTGTATCTCATTACCAGCTCTCAAATACCTCTAAAAACATTCCGAACACATAAATCTTCACCTAATAATATATATTTCAATAAGTTGTAGCAGAATATTCATCTGCAATGGCTTGTTATTTTTTCTGGTTGTAATTTAATTACAAGTCAAATTACAACACAAGATTTGTCGTGGTGTTTTATGTTGTGACGTTACGGTGTGATTACTTACTACTGCTATAAGTGATATAACCAATAGGTTGATCATTTAAATCAAAGTAAAGTGAGGTCAATAGGTCGGAAATCTAGAATGAAAAAGTGTTGGTAGGCGAAAAATAGATAGCGTTACTATGACGTCAAGCAAATAGCAGGTATTCTGGGGTGGTGACATTGTCACATTTAGTTGGCAGTGTTACTTGAACATTAAGGTTCGATAAAAAGGATTGATCAATAACATGCGCTAAGTCCATAACAATACTTAGCGCGATGAACAACCCACGCATTTATATCAAAGTACGTCCATTTGAAAGCACTCAGCTCTATCCTAAGTACGGCGCTCCTGGATATAGTTCAACAGTTGGTTAAAACTACGAACTTTGTTGTAGTCACTTTCAGGAATACTGACTTGCGTACTTTTTTTAAGTGAAGTGAGTAAATTCAAAAAATCCATTGAATCGAGATCGCATTCTTCTCTGAGGTCTTCATCATGATCGATGTCGTCTATCTCAATTTCTGGTGCGATGTGTGTTATCGCCTCTGCGATAAGAGACGCAACGTTATTGCTGTTCATAAAGCCTCCGGATGTTGAAGTTGTTTAGCGAGTGCTCTTAAAAAACGTGCACCGGTAATACCATCACTAACACGATGGTCAGCAGCGAGCGTTACCGTCATCATTTCGCCAATGTCTAGGTGGTCGTCTTTGACAATTGCAGACTGACGAAGCCGTCCCAAGCCAATTATCGCAACCTGAGGCGGATAAATGACTCCGGTAATACTGTCTGCTCCACGATCACCAATACTCGTCACTGTAATTGTGCCTTCACTAATTTCGGAACTGCGTAGCCGCCCACGACGACTACGTTCAGCAAGATCTCGTAATGCCTCCATCAATTGGTCTAGCGGTAATTGGTCGGCATTGATAATTGCAGGGATAACAAGTCCACCTTCTCGTAAACTTATCGTATTACCAATGTTAACGGATGGCGAAGGCGTGAAACGTCCATCAACATAAAAACCATTGAGTTCAGGGAAGTGAGTGAGTTGATCAGCAATTGCCCTTAGCAACAGGGCTGGAAGCAATAACCTTTGCTCAGGTTCTCTCTGCTGGTTTTGTTCACCCAACCATTCTTGTGCTTTGGTTAAATCAATCTCTAGCGAGATGTAATAATGAGGTATCTCTCGTTTAGAACGGCTCATTGCATCACTGATCGCCTGACGCATCGGAGACATATTCGATGAATCGGATTGTAAATTTGGTTCTGGCTCTTTAGCTTCTCGCAAACTAGCAACATTGGTTAGATCTCGATATACGATCGCTCCTTGTGGACCACTACCTGTTAAGCCACTCAAATTAATTCCTGATAAGTGAGCCGTTTTACGAACCAGTGGCGACGCAAGAGTTCGTTTCGTCTCGTTGAACGAAGTGTTGTGTTCCCCATTAACAACGGCGGCTTGCTCAATCGGTGATTCCGGTTTAATTTCAACGGGTGCTTCCAGAATAGGCGTAGGAGAAGCAGGGGCGACAGACCTCACCTTTGCTAGCTTTTCGTTACTATCCATATGAGCCATCACACTGCCGACAGCAAGCTTAGTTCCGGGGGCAACCAATAGCTCAAGAATCGTACCCTGATAGTAAGACTCCATATCTATTGCACCTTTACTGGTTTCTATCACTGCGATAATGGCGCCTTTGTCTACAAAGTCATTAGGTTTAACTAGCCATTCGACCAGTGTTCCTTCGCTCATATCGGCACCGAGGGCAGGCATCGTGATATCAATAACGGTATCTGGTTTTTTATTGTTATCCATTTTTATCTTTACCTCCCTCAGTTTGCCAATCTGGGGCCTGTAGTGTTGCCTTAACAGCGCGTACAATTTTGTCACACTGAGGAATGGCAGCTTGCTCAAGATGTTGAGGATAAGGAATCGGAACTTCTTGTGTGCAAACCCTTGCAACAGGTGCATCCAGTTGCCAGAAAGCCTGTTCCATAATGATTGCACTGATCTCTCCAGCCAAACTTCCGGTATACCAACCTTCATCAATAACCACGGCTCGATGCGTTTTATTAACGCTCGAAATAATAGTGTCTTTATCTAGTGGCCTTAGTGATCGAAGATCAATAACCTCAGCTGAGATACCGTCGCTTTCAAGCTGAGTAGCGGCTTGAAGCGTTTTATTCAAACTCCCTCCATAGGTAATTAATGTGATGTCATTTCCATCTCGGCGCACCAAAGCTTTATCCATTGGCGCGTCTGGCGTATCCAAAACATCTCCTTGCTCATTAAGTAACATAACGTGTTCAAAAATAAGGACAGGATCAGGATCGGCTAACGCCTGACTCAACATATGGCGGGCATCGTTGTGCGTTGCCGGGCTAAGGACTTTTAGCCCCGGAACATGAGCATAGAAATTTTCCCAGCTATGTGAATGTTGGGCAGCCAATTGTTTACCAGCACCGCAAGCCATTCTCACCACAACAGGAACATTGAATTGACCACCGGACATATGCAGTATGGTAGCCGCGGTATTAATGATTTGATCCATGGCAAGCAGGCTAAAGTTAACGGTCATCACTTCAATAATAGGCCGCATGTCACCCAACGCCGTCCCCACACCAATCCCGACAAAACCCGATTCGCTAAGGGGTGTATCAATGATCCTTTCTGAGCCAAACTGATCGAGCAAGCCTTTACTCACGGCATAGCAGCCCCCGTATCGCCCGACATCTTCACCCATAAGATATACACGTGAATCTGTCTCTAGCGCTTCGCGGATACCTTCACGCAGTGCTTCACGGTATGTCATGTTCACTGGTGGTTGATGTGACTTTTCGATACTCAAAGACGAACTAAGTTGAGGGCTATGTACAAAACGAGTTAATTGTTCAACTGGTTCCCATTCTCCAGCTTCCGCAAACGCTATGGCATCACTAATTTCCAGAGCAACTCTTTCTTCAATGTCAGATAGTTCCTGAGATTGGAAATGTGAATTGTCTTGTAACCATTTGATCAGTTGTTTGACTGGACCTTTTTCTTCCCACTGTGCAATCTCTTGTTTGTCGCGATATAGCTGAGTATCAAAGCTGGAATGCCCGCGGAAACGATAGGTCTTACATTCAATGAAATAAGGGCGTTTATTCTCTCGAATAAATTCTACAGCCTCTGATGCTGCTGCCTCAACATCGACAACATTCATGCCATCAACCTGTACAGATTTTATGCCGTAACTCTGCGCCTTTTTAGAGATATTGATCTCTGATTCAGAAAAGGCAAGGGCAGTACCCATCGCGTATTGATTGTTCTCGCAGACAAAAAGTACAGGAAGATTCCATAATGCCGCTAAATTCAGACTTTCATGAAACTCTCCCTCAGCAACAGCACCTTCACCGAAAAAACAGACGGCGATAGCATCTCGTTCCATTTTCTTGTTAGACATCGCCAGCCCAGTAGCAAGCGGAAGACCACCACCGACTATGGCATTACCTCCATAAAAACGCAGGTTTTTATCAAACAAATGCATCGAACCACCACGACCATGACTACAGCCATTAGTGCGCCCATACATCTCAGCCAATATGCTGCCCATGTTCATACCACGCGCTAATGCATGCCCGTGTTCTCGATAAGTCGCAACGATCTGATCTTGTTTACTTAGCGTAGACATAACGCCAACCGCTATTGCTTCCTCACCAATATAAAGATGAAGAAATCCGCGTATTTTTTCCTGAGCGTAGAGCTCGGCACATTTTTCTTCAAAACGGCGAATTCGTAGCATTTGCTCTAGTTGACCAAGTAAGTGCTGACGATTGATATGGATTCTTTGTTTCATCGTTCATCGCTCTCCAAGGTAGAAATGTCACCTTCCGGCAGACCAAGTTCTCTTGCTTTGAGTAAGCGGCGCATGATCTTGCCGCTACGAGTTTTAGGCAGATTGTTACGGAACACAATTTCTTTCGGTGCGACAGCGGCACCAAGACGTTTTCGCGCCAATGCTAGAAGAGACTGTAGTAGGTCATCATCCGCGGCAAAATTTGGTTTAAGGGCGACGAACGCTTTGACTATTTGGCCAGCTACAGGGTCGGGGATGCCGATAACGCCTGCTTCACTGACAGCGGGATGTTCCATCAGAACACTTTCAACTTCAAAAGGACCAATTAAATGACCCGAAGATTTGATCAGATCGTCTTTTCGACCAACAAACCAGAAATAACCATCTTCATCTTTCATTGCTAAATCGCCACTGAGATACCAATCATCTGTAAAACACGACTGGTACTTTTCTGGTTGATTCAAGTAACCACGAAACATTGAAGGCCAACCCGGTTTGACAGCCAGCTCACCGACCGTCATGGGTTTGGTTTCAACTTGAAGGACACCATTACTATCGGAATTTAAAATTCCCGCCTCAATACCTGGAAGTGGTTTACCCATCGAACCTGGCTTAACTGGTCTACTGGGTACATTGGCAATCATTATTCCGCCCGTCTCGGTTTGCCACCAATTATCATGGAAGGGCATACCTAGAACTTTTTCACTCCATTCAACCGCTTCAGGATTTAGAGGTTCACCGACACTGGCCATGAATCGTAGGTGAGAAAGATCAAATTGTGTTGGAAGCGTCTCGCCAACCTTCATTAGCATCCGGATAGCCGTTGGAGCGGTATACCAGACGGTCACTTGTTGATCTTGTAGAATCCGATACCAACGTTCAGCATCAAACTCCGCTTCGTCAACAATCATTGTTACACCGTGACAAAGCGGTGCAATAATTCCATAGGTCGTTCCTGTTACCCAACCGGGATCCGCAGTACACCAATAGATATCGTCAGGTTTTAAATCCAGCGCATAAAAGGATGAACTGATGTGATGTTTCACGGCTTCATGTACATGAATGACACCTTTAGGTTTACCCGTTGTTCCGCTGGTGAAGTGAAGTAACGCCATATCTTCAGCTTGAGTGTATTCACTTGTGCGTTCAGGGTCTGCATCCGACATCAAACTCACATAGTCGTAGCAACCGGGTTCATCATCTGGATTACCGTCGATAAGCAACACTGCTTTCATGCTTGGTAACTCTCGCCACCAATTTTTGAGCTTTTTACGATACAAACTGTGAGTAGTGATAATAAGGTTAGCATCGCCTATTTCCATTCTGGAACGAATGGGTTCCGGACCAAATGCTGAAAACAGCGGAGTAAAAACACAACCGGCTTTTAACGTACCCAAAGCTGCGATATAAAGTTCAGGTCGACGCCCAGCGAGACTGTACACACGGCTACCTTGAGGAAGGCCAAGTTGCGACAACATGTCGGAAAATCGGCTGGTTTGTTGGCTTAATTCAAGGTAACTGTAATCGATAATTTCATCGTTTTTACTGATCCAACGTAATGCCAGTTTATTTCTGATAGGCTCGTTCAAATGACAATCTAAAGCTTGGAAGCCAATATTTAAGCTACTATTGTTCTGTTCATAAATGGGGCGTGGAGAAGGTATTTCTCCCAGAGAATCAATTCTAAGGTTTGCATTGTCTGCCATTTGTTGATGAAAAATGGTTTTAATCATAATTGGCTTCCTTAACAAAAAAGAATGCCCAGATAAGGGCTTAATCCATGGAAAAAGTATGGGTTATATGCGTACTTTTGCCATAATTACTTGAGGAAATACTAATATATTTCTGATATCTACTCCGAAAGTTAGCCACATCCAAGGTCTAATTGAATTGGAAGCAATTGCTCAACCATGGATAACCTTTGATGGTTTTATTAAACACTTTACTTGATATGGATAAAAACCCCGTTTAGCTAGTTACCGAAATGGGGAAGCGAAAGAAAGGCTGCTTTACATTAATAGACTTGAAGCTCAACAATCATTACATTGTCATGTTGGAAAAATACATAATTTAATATCAATGAGTTACGGAGCAATTGTTATGGGATATGGTGTGATTCAACAATCTATTAATGAGTGCGCATTATATGTATTATGTTAAATAACACTTTCTAGATTCGAACATCATACCTGTATTGTGCGGATAACTACTCTGTTCCCTCTGCGTTTTACATAATTATCATTTACCATAAAATACCTAATAACTACATTTATCATCTGTGATTAAAAATGTAGTTATTAGGCTGAAAGCCTTTCTATAACTGATGAGATTTCATTGATGCGCATCGGTTTAAGCAAAAGGCTTTAGGTATTCGTCTTTATCGCCTCCACTGTTCTTCCTACCAACGACGCTTTGAAAAATACTTAGAGATAAAATCGATATAAGCCCTGACAGCTTGAGATAGGTATTTTCTTGATGAATATAAAGCATAAATCTTGAGTTCGCTTGGTTGCCAATCAGGTAAAACATGAACCAGTGAACCAGATTCGATCTCTGAAGAAACTAGATACGTAGGTTGAAGCGTCACCCCCATTCCACACTTTGCAGCATGTAATAGTACTGTAGCCTCATTTGCAGATAAGCAAGGTTCAATTTCAATAGACTCATGCTGCTCACGATAGCTCAAATGCCATACATGTTGTTCGAAGTGTTTATAACCAAGACATTTATGATTCAACAAATCTTTAGGGTTATTAATTGTCGTATGCTCAGCGATATACTCTGGTGAAGCGACCAAAACAGATTGGCAATCGCCAATTGGTTTACCAATCAAGGAAGGATCAGGGTTTGAAGAGATTCTTATCGCTAAGTCTATTTGCTGCTCAACCAGATCAGTGACAGTATCTTCGACATTAATATCTACAACTATATCTGGATAATTGTCCATAAAGAGCTTTGTGGCTGGTACTAACTGGGAAAATCCAAAAGACATACTGGTTGAAACTTTTATTCTGCCTTTTAGTGAATCCTTTGACCCAGAATGAGTGAGATCGGCAAGAGCTTCACCTGCAAGCAGCCAGTTTTCCACCTGTGTTAAACAGTTTTTACCTGCTGACGTTAAAGTCACCTTTCTCGTTGTGCGATGTAGCAACCGAACGTTTAGCCACTCTTCCATCGACTCTATATAACGGGTAACCATAGGTCGTGACATACTCAGCCTGTCCGCTGTAACAGTGAAGTTACCTGATTGTGCGACATCGATAAACACTCTTGCGGCTTTTAATCTATCCATATGATTAGTACGTTTTATGAAACACTGATGTCTATAATTAGATATTTTTCTGAACTTATCAATTTAATATATTAGCTAGCGTATTAATGAAAACATCATTTGGGAACGACAACATGACTAATATTCACTATTTCTATGACCCTATGTGCGGTTGGTGTTACGGAGCTACAGCTTTAATTCAAGCAATAGAAGAAAATCCATCGATGAAATTAATTTTTCATCCAGGTGGAATGATTGAAAAAAGAAGTATTTCTGAACAATTTAAGCAACACATCATGACAGCAGACCCTCGAATTGCTGCTTTGACGGGGGTCGAGTTTGGTGAAAGCTACATTTCTCGTCTAAGGGATAGAGAAGAATTTATTGTTGATTCCTACTTAACTACTAAGGCGATTCTAGTTGCAGAATCTCTTGGCGTAAGTTGCTTTAATACATTGAAGGCAATTCAACATGCTCATTATGTCCAAGGATCGGAAGTTTATAAGCTTGAAGAACTACAAAACATATTGAGTCAGTTCGATATTGATATGTCTGTCTGGCTTGAACTCATGAACTCAGATTCGAGCAATACGTCACTTGATGAGAATATTGTTCATACTCATTCATTAATGCAAACCTTAGCTGTGTCGGGATACCCCACCCTAATTGCAGAGCATGAAGGTTCTCTTATTAAGTTGCCACATGAGCAGTATTACGGGGACTTAAACGGATGGAAAAAATTATTGACGAAAGTTTAAGCTTCCTGATTTAGTGAAATCTAGTAAAGAATTTAACCATGAAGTTTTCTTTACTAGATTTAAAGAGGTAAAAATTAACTACCAGCAAGTTTTACTTTCATACCTTTTTTCTCAAGATGTGCTTTGATTTTATCGCGCATATCACCTTGAATTTCTATTTCACCATCTTTGACAGCACCGCCACATCCGCATATTTTCTTAAGCTCTGCAGCTAACAATTTTAAAGGCGCATCATCTAGATCTAACCCTTTAACAATGCTTACTCCTTTTCCTTTCCGGCCTTTTGTTTCACGGTGAATTCGAACAATGCCATCCCCTTTAGGTTTTTCAACTTTTTCAGGTTCGTTCTTAATACGACCAATCTCGGTCGAATATACTAGAGTCATACTACTTTCTCTGCTGAGCGGCTGCTCTTTGTTTTGCCAATAAGTGTGCTTCAATATGTTTTTGTAACGCCAATTTAGAGCCTTTAATCAAACGTCCATTAAAAAAGCAGTACCAGCCGTTAGCTTGTCCAGTATCGTTCTTTAAGGTAAATCCATTAAAGTTCTCTTCTTTTGAGCCCTGAACTTCTCTTGTCTTACCTACAGACTCAAATTCACTAGGGTCAATTAATGATGCAGTATCACACCACCAGTCGATGCTTTTTTTAACTGCGGCTAAGTTACCCGACAATACGTGATTCTTAATTCGAACCTGCCATATATCTGCGGATTGTTTAGCTGTTTGAAGTGTGAAACCTCGATAACTTGCATTAGCCATACTTTAATCTGCTCATATTAATGTATTAACTAAATAATAATTGTATATGCATGGTTATCAAGTATATTATTTAGAAAAATGATAAGTTATAGTGCCTCAGAATGAGAAAAAAGCTAACTTACGTCACAGATCAAAACATTCTAAAACATAAGGTTACTGAGTTTAGTAAGACAATAAGTCTAGAGCAAATGGATGACTTAACACAACACTCTTATGCACATAACTCGCTATTAGCCCTTAAAAATGACTGGAATCTGTTTGTCAGCTTCTGCCTAAGTAAGTCTGTTTCGGCACTCCCCGCTTCAGTGACAGCTACTCGCTTGTTCCTCGAATCTGAAGCCAAGACGCGTAAATATAGCTCTATTAGACGCTACAGTGTCACTATTAGCCTTATTCATCGCTTATTGTCTCTTAAAGACCCTACAAATAATCCCAAAGTAAGACAATCACTTATGTCTCTTCGTCTCAATAAAAAGGGCGATGAAGAACAGGCAACAAGCTTTACCAGTGTTCACTTACAGACACTATATTCAAAATACTCAACGAGCAAATCGGTAAAAGAAATTCGAGACTTAGCGATTTATCATGTGATGTTTGAATGTGCGTTGAAGCGTTCTGAATTAAAAAATCTTACATTTAATCAAATTAACACCAATGGTGAATATTTGGTTCTATCGTTTGGGGAATCTCATTACCAACTTTCACTTAATGCAACAAATTGTTTGAATAAATGGTTACGATTAGTCACGCGTGATTGTCATTATGTTTTTCGTTCGATTGATAAACACGGTAATGTTGCAAACAATATTCTCAATGACTCGTCAATATTTAGAATTCTAAGAAATGCTGGCACTTTGCTAGGCAAACCTGAACTTAAATTTTCTGGCCAATCGGCGAGAGTTGGTGCTGTTCAGGAATTGTCTGAACAAGGCTATAAAATAAAAGAAATACAGGAGTTTGGAAGATGGCTTAGTCCAGCTATGCCTTACCAATATGTAGGTAACAAAGGCACAGCTGAACAAGAGAAGCTTAAATTTTTCTCATTTAAGCCTTGGGAGTAATAGAACTCTTTACACACTGGGCCAAAAAGTCGGAAAACTTATGTCCGTTGTGCTCAAGCATTTTAGGGAACATAGAAATTGGAGTCATTCCTGGGAAGGTGTTAACTTCATTTAAATACACTTCCCCTTCTGAAGTAAGGAAAAAGTCGATACGTGAAAGGTGTCTTAACTTCATATGTTTAAACACTTTCACAGCACTTTCATGAATAACTTGTCGTTGTTTCTCTGTTAGGTTTTTAGCTTCTACTTCTGTAGTTGAGTGGCTTTCTGCACTGTATTTTTCTTCATAGGTATAGAAAGCATCCTCTGGAGCGATGATTTCACCAGGTTTAGATATGTGTAGTTCACCATTAATCTCATATGCTGCCACTTCAAGTTCACGAGGTTTCACTGCTTTTTCTACTAGAACCTGCTCAGAATATCCAAATGCAGAATCAACGGCCTCAGCGACACCTTCAACACTTGTGACCTTGTAACAGCCAACAGATGAACCCTGCCTCGCTGCTTTGATAAACACTTTACCCCATTTATTGAACGCTTTTTTTGCGAGCTCATAGGACTCTTGAGTGTTCTCCGTTAAGAACAAATAAGGCGTATTTGGAATACCTAAAGCGTCGTACCACAACTTAGATGTGATTTTGTTAAAGCTATTACTGCTTGATTCGGGAGCACAACCTAGGTAAGGAATTCCTGCCAATTCTAACATTGACTGAATATCACCCGTCTCGCCCGGATATCCATGAATACATGGAACGACAAAATCTACTTTCTTCACAAAGCTGTCGCTATTTATTGTAGCCGTATTGGTATCTAAATAGACAAGTTCGTTGTTATCTGCGAACCAACCATCTTGATTCATTTCGACACGAATGACTTCGAACTCAGGAGTTAATGCTAATTGCTGCTGCAAATAATTAGCAGAAACAAGAGATACAGCATGCTCTGAAGATCCGCCGCCGCATAAAAGAAGGATTTTTGTCTTTGTCATTGATATATCCGTGACATCTTTGATGTAAATTGCCCGTCTATCATAGTAAATTCATGTGGAACTTACACCGTTATTAGCGATTGTTTGTTTTAACTGCTTATATAACAGCCAAAAGGGGCAAAATTGCCCCTTCTATTGAATCACCGATGCTTAATTTAATTTGTTAAGTGTTGGAAATTCTGAATTCTTGATAGAGTCGATACTTTTAGCAAACGGTTTCAAAGATTGAAAGTCTGCAGGCAACTCAGAGATTGCCTTTACAGCGTCTTTACGTGTTGCATAGTCACCAAAAAGAATCGTGTACCACTTTGTACCATTAACCACTTTGTAGTTTTCCCAAATTGGCTGGCCATCTTTTGGCAACTTGCTGGCAAATTGGTCAACTTTGTTTTGGCTACCAACAGCAACAACTTGAATTGTATATCCATAACGAGGATTCATCGCAACTTGTTTTGCCGTAGGTGGAGTAATAGAAACCGTAGCAGCTTTAGGGCTCATCTTAACTACTTTTTTCTCCACTGGCTGTGGAGCAGTTTGAATGACCTGAGGTTCTACGTTTGACTCTGTGATACCTGTCGCCATGCCTGAATCAGAGACAACAGGCTGTTGAACTGTAGCGACATTGTAATCTTCACGGTGACTTTCTGAAGTAACATCGGTGGTATATGAACCTGATGAACATGCAGCTAAAACTGCTGACAAGCCTACTATTGAAATTTTTTTCATGGAATTATTAACGCTCTGATTGTAATTAATTAAATCATGCCGATTGAGGCGCTTAGAATCAAGCTTAGGCCACTAATATATAACTGTAACGTGTGATTTAGAACACAAAGTAGCCTTTGAACTGTGTTGTTATGATCACAGTGATACTAAATACGCAAACAGATACATCATTAATTGGTTAGGATGTAAGCACTGTCAATTTATGGCGTGATCATTATGAACAATTTGAGTCAGTTACTTAAACCTCAATCAGTCGCTGTAATTGGTGCTTCTATTCGCCCATTTCGCTCGGGCAACATCGTTATGAAGAACCTTCTTCAGGGCGGTTTTGACGGAGCCATTATGCCAGTTACTCCCTACTATCCTTCTGTGTGTGGTGTACTGGCCTACAAAACTATTGCTTCACTGCCCTTAGTACCAGACATCGCCATTCTATGCACTCATGCCAGCCGAAATGTGACCATAATTAGGCAATTAGCTGACCTTGGCGTTGCCAATGTCATTGTGTTGTCGTCCGATATGTACACTTTGGATGCTCAAGGTTTTGAGATACAAGCTCAATGTAATGAAATAGCAAAGCAGTCAGGTATGCGAATCTTAGGACCTAATAGCCTAGGCATGATTTTACCTTGGGCAAATTTCAACGGATCTTTTTCACCCGTCACGGCAACTAAGGGCAATATTTCTTTTATTTCTCAATCTGCCGCTGTCTGTACAACGATTCTTGACTGGGCCAACGACAAACAAATTGGCTTCTCTGCATTTGTATCTTTGGGGAACGCAACAGACATAGATTTCTCAGACTTACTCGATTGCCTGAGTACAGATAAACATACAGACGCAATTTTGTTGTATGTCGATACGATCAGAGACGCCAGAAGGTTTATGTCTGCAGCACGAGCTGCGTCGCGTAATAGAAGAATACTTGTTTTAAAAGGCGGGCGAACGAAAGCAGGCAAGAAAGCGGCACAAATGCACACGGGTGGAGATGATACGCTCGATATCATTTACGATTCTGCAATTCGCCGTACAGGTATGCTGAGAGTAAACAATACCCATGAATTATTTGCTGCTGTAGAAACCTTGACCCACTCAGTTCCATTACGCGGTGAACGACTTGCTATTATCACCAACGGTGGTGGTCCTGCAATCATGGCAACCGACACTTTGTTAGACCACGGTGGACGTTTAGCCGAGTTGGAAGACTCTGTATACGATGTATTGAACCAATGTCTTCCGCAAAGTTGGTCACACGGAAATCCCATCGATATCGTTGGTGACGCAGATCATAATCGCTATATCAATGCGTTAAAAGCGGTGCTGGATAGTGATAACGCCGACGCCATATTGATCATGCACAGCCCTTCAGCCATTGCTCAGTCAGAACAAACCGCACAAGCGGTCATAGACCTAGTTAAATCTCATCCAAGAGCAAGACGGTTTAACATTCTAACGAACTGGTCCGGTGAACTGACTGCGAGACCAGCAAGGCAATTATTTAACCAAGCGGGCATTCCAACATACAGAACGCCTGAAAGCGCTGTAGTGGCATTCATGCACCTGGTTGAATATCGAAGAAACCAAAAACAACTGATGGAGACACCAACAACCTCTGAAGCTGTGCACGTGTCCGAAATCAATACGGCGAAATTGTGGATTGATGAACATCTAGACAATAACGATAAGCTACATCTAGATAC
The DNA here is from genome assembly GCF_054051265.1 of Vibrio sp. C8. Lineage (NCBI taxonomy): Bacteria > Pseudomonadati > Pseudomonadota > Gammaproteobacteria > Vibrionales > Vibrionaceae > Vibrio > Vibrio sp. C8. The sequence goes on along the minus strand of NZ_JBPAOE010000049.1, from coordinate 9,110 downwards.
TCATCAGATAGGTAGCTTTCTGAAGTGTTTCAACTTCAACTTGCTGCCGACATGGATAGCAAGTGACGCCAGTGAAGCTGTACATATTGCAGAAACGATCGGATATCCCGTAGCAGTAAAATTAAGATCTCCGGACATCGCACATAAGTCAGATGTTCAAGGAGTGATGTTGAATCTAAGAACATCGCACGAGGTATCCAGCGCGGCTGATGCTATATTTGACCGTGCGCAGCTTCACTACCCTTCAGCTAATATCCACGGTCTACTCGTTCAAGGCATGGCTAAGCTTGCTGGCGGTGAAGAGTTAAGAATCAAAGTAAAACACGATAGTACTTTTGGCCCTGTCATTTTGCTTGGTCAGGGTGGTTCAGAATGGAACGAAGCTACGGATGCTGCGGCAGCACTTCCTCCTCTAAACATGACTCTTGCACGTTACCTTATCGTGCGAGCTATTCGCAGCGGGAAAATTCGTCTGCAAAAACTTCCTGTGCCGATTGATATTAACGGGCTTTCTGAGTTCCTTGTACGTATCTCACAGATGGTAGTTGAATGTCCTCAAGTCTTTGAATTGGACATTCATCCTGTACTGGTAAACGGTGACCAATTCACCATACTTGACGCCGACTTAACTTTGAAAAAATTTAAAGGTGATGCACAAAGCCGACTAGCTATACGCCCTTACCCCACAGAACTGGTTGAGGAATGCATGGCTAAAGATGGAGAGCTCATCACCGTGAGGCCGATTCTTCCGGAAGATGAACCGCATCACGCTGAGTTCATCAAAAAAGTAAGCAAAGAAGATTTATATAAACGATTCTTCTCCGATGTTGGCGAGTTCAACCATGAAGCTTTAGCAAATTTAACTCAAATTGATTACGACAGAGAGATGGCTTTTGTCGCCGTAACCAAAAACGGTACCAAAGAAGAAATTATTGGCGTATCAAGAGCGTTGATTAACCCAGAAAATACCGATGCGGAGTTTGCAATACTCATTCGTACCGATGTAAAAGGAAAAGGTCTTGGCAAAATATTGATGAGTAGAATCATCGATTACTGTAAGGCTAAAGGCACTAAGCAAATGTCTGGCATGACAATGCCAACCAATCGGGGAATGTTAACACTAGCTCAAAGATTAGGTTTTGAGATTGATGTGCACTTTGAAGATGGTACAGCTGACATGGTATTGCCTCTCAACCCTTAATAATCATGAACAGGGCAATAAGTTCATTAAGATCCTATTGCCTTGCTTCGATCTTAAACGAGCTTCCAATTTTTCTTGAGGTATTTAATACACCAAGATTTCGCTTCGCCAATCTTATTTCTTCGCCACGCCATGATCAGTTCCATATCCCATGCTTGAGTACCGTTGATGATTTTAAGTTTACCTTCTTTAATCAAAGGTTCTGCGACATGTTTTGGCAAAGACCCAATACCCAGACCTTCTACTAGAGCCTGACATTTAGCATTAAAATTTGTCACCGTTAGACGAGGTTGCTTCTGAAGAATATTTACACTCATTGCAGGCTGATCTCTAGCTGTGTCGGCAATAGCGATAACTCGATATTTTTGTCTTGCTTCTTCATTAAACTCACCACTTCGTTTGTGAACATAGTGATTAGTTGCGGCAACCCAAACCATCGACATAGTTCCCAGCGTTTCAGATTTAACATCTTGAGGTAGCGTATCCACTTTTGGACAAACGAGTAAATCGGAACGATCAGTTGCTAGAGACTCCCAACAACCGGCAAGAATTTCTTCTTGTAGCCTAATGCGTGTCTTACTTACATTGCCCAACTCTTCAACCATAGGGAAAAAACAAGCCACCGGAATAATGCCATCGAAAGCGACAGTAATATCGAGCTCCCATCCGTTGGCCAACAAAGTCGCATCATTAACCAGTTTTTCAGTTGCGGATAGAATTGCCCTACCGCGCTCTAAAAGCAACTTGCCTGCTTCAGTGAAATTGGCTTTATGCCCTGAACGGTCAAAAATCATGATATCGAGATCTTGCTCAAGCTTTTGAATCTGATAACTCAAAGAACTAGGCGCTCTATTCAGTTCATTGGCAGCAGATGCGAAGCTACCTCTTCTATCAATTGCATCGAGAATATGCAGTGCTTCAAGAGTAATCGGGCTGTGCAAAACGATATCCTTATTCTAAAAGTAACACTCAAAGTCAATTCGCAGATAAGTTTGCAAATCTCTTATAGATTACATAAATGAATGAGAATTCGATATTAGCGACATTTGCTAAGAAATTATACTTAAGAAGTTGTTTTACTGAGGCTAAAACGAATGAAGCCAGCAAAAGCTGGCTTCATGATAGTGATTTATTGCATTCAAAAAGGTATAGATAAATGAAGTAAATGCGATAAATTATTTGTTTTCTGCCATCTCTTTTTTCACCATGACTAAAGCCGCGACGATAAAAGTGATGATAAGCGCTAATTCCATGACAACTCCAAGAAATTGAAAATGATTTGGCCTAATAAATTTAACGGCGCAATACTAACACTTATATGAACTTAAGCTACCCTTAAGAACAAAAATTAACGATTTTATCGACCTTGATCAATTTCCGTACATTCCTGTTAAAAAATTTAATTTTTCATTCGCTTACTTAACCTTTTTAGCAACATGAAATAATGCGAAAGAACTACTTTGTCGTGACTTTCCCACCGACAATTTTGTAGGCGGGAGCGCCTCTTATGATACATTCCCGAGCAAATTCACTGGCACAACTTGGACATTTACACGCTTCTTGTACGTAGTTTTGTACAATCCGCTCTTTGAAGCATTTTACTAGTGCACCTTTGCCGCCTTTCTTGTACTTAAATAGTTGTGTGCGACATTTTCTGCAGTAGATATCGATACTTTTTTCTGGTTGTTTTTTGTTAGGTTTTGCCATTACTAAGTCTACTCGGCAAAACCTGATTCAAATTCAGGCTTGACCCATACCTGACTAAAATCGAACCAACCTAAAGCATTACATTTAGCGTTCTGTAAGGAACCACATTGGTCTTTGCTGACGCCTAACCAACAGTGAAACATCGGAATAACCTGTCGTGATTCTACAAGAGACTTACCGATCTCTTTACCCGGAAAGTTTGCTTGCGATTCAGCTCGCCATTGGTCAATTAAACCAGACCATCTGCGGAAATCCTCTGGTCGGCTCAAATGTTCAATATCAGAATCATTGAGAAGCCACCCGGCTAAGGCATCATCTCTATGACTAGCAATCCCCATAGGCTTAATCCAAATATCCACTTCTCTGGCATTTTCAACCGTAAGTTCATATTTAATAAAATCAACGCCGATACCGTCTTCCTTAAGAAGTTGCTCGATCGCTTTAGCAATCATAGGAAACGTAGGGTGCTGAGCATGATAAGCAACGGTAAGTCGCTTAGGTTCCGTAGGTGTGACACTGTGACTTACAGGGACTTGATGATACCAGCCGGGTTTCAGACCGTGAGCAGGCAAAACCCCTAGCTCTACAATATTTTGTTCAGGCATCAACTTAAACAGGTTCATTGCACTTAACTTGTGACACAAGTATTCAGCCCATGTTTCATCTGCGGCAATACCATCGCGACGGTTAAGTAGCAAATAAGTACAGCCAGGGTCTAAGTCCACATCTTCAGTCGATGAGCCCCTTTTATTTTTAACGGGATTAGAAAGGCTGGGAAAGACCATCGACGAATGTGCTTCATCAATGACCCACACCTCAACTCGGTCAAGCAAGGGACGAAAGCCGAAATAGTTGTCAAACGCTTGCAGAACAAGTCGTTTATCATCATTCAACACCACTTTGTACGGACCAGTACCAATCGGCAGCAAATCAAAGGTTTCACCACGTTCCGATTCAGGTATAAGCACCTTTGCACAACATTCTGCTAACAGCAACGGCATGCGAGTATCAGGTTTCTGTAACCAGATATCGACGATGCAGTCCGCCGGCGATTCAACTTTATCGATGTGTGAAAATAAATTAACGAAGCGAAGATTCCATAAGCTTTCAACAACCATTTCTGTCGTCAAAAGATTTCCATTGTGGAAACGGATACCCGGACGCAAGTAAAACCGCCAATGCTGAGGAGTAATCGGTTGCCATGCATGTGCCAAATCTGGTTGTAACTGTTCTTCTTCGTCAAAGCGAGTTAAGCCACTGTATATTTGTCGAACAATATGTTGTTCTGAACGACGCATCGGTTTTAATGGATTAAGCACCGAAAGCGGACGATAGTAAGGAAGACGAACGACTTGCAGCCCCTCTTGGTGTTGAACGCCAAGATAGCTTTGAATAACTTGAGTTAACTTGCTGGCATCATGGTCAAGCACAGAGAAAGCCTGAGCTATTTTACCTTCATCAAGATATCGACGAGCAAGATTTTCACTGACGTCAGCCCTACTTCGCTTAAATATGAGCTTGGATAGCTTTCCTCGTCCTGCTGCTGGATGCCATTCTATCCAGCCTTCCTCTTCCATTTTATTAAGTACAATTCGCGCATTTCGGCGTGTACAAAACAGAATATCAACGACATCTTCTAGCTGAGCATCAGCATCTTGACCATGGAAGTGCTCAAACAACGTTTCGAACTGAACTCTTAAGCGGGGGCTGCTCATAAAGAGGAAATCTCACATAACTCAATCTTGTAGTGAGTTTCCCTATTTTCATTTATTGATGCAAGTGAGTTGATAATAATTTTAGTGAATAGAACAACCTAAACATTCAGCTAGTTGTTCCAACTGTGTTTGATTATCCAGTTTCATTGACCATTTAGCTTCACTGCAATTAACCACAATCACATTTGCGCCATTGCCCAGCAGTTGAACCGCATCCGCGCTCGCCTGCAGCGTGACACGATGTTCACCGTCGAGACGAATCACAATTTCGTGCTGAGTTGCGATAATTTTACCGAATTTGAATTCAATAACCATTTATTCCTCTGTACGCAATTGCTGGCGTTCATTGCGCTTTTTCTTTACCGCAATAGTCAGGCGGCTTGTACAAACTAAACGTTCGCGATCATCTGTAATATTGATTTGCCAGACTTGGGTTGAAACGCCAATATGCACTGGATGAGCAGTACCGATAACGAGTCCTGAACGCATCGAACGAATATGGTTTGCGTTGATGTCTAAACCAACGCAATAACTCTCATCGTCCACAGCGAAGTTTGCCGCAACTGAACCCAAAGTTTCAGCTAAGACAACTGAAGCGCCACCGTGCAACATGCCTAAAGGTTGATGAGTAAAATGACAAACGGGCATGGTTGCGGTAACTGTATTCTCAGTAAAAGCGGTATACACAATGTTGAGATGTTCCATTAGCGTATTTTTGTTGCTTGCATTGAGGATCTCTAAGCTTATTGGTTTCTTCCATATTTCCATCGTAACGCCCTGAATCGATTTAAAGATTTAGTATTGTAGTGGTAAAGATTTGGATTGATACTATAACCCTATTATTTATGACTGGGAACGAACGATGAATAAGATAATAAAAGCTTCCTTGCTCTTTACCTCGCTCGGTTTAGCCGCTTGCAGCTCGTCTCCTACAGGACGAAATCAATTGATCCTTTTTTCTGATCAAGATATGAGCAGTTTGGGAGCAAAGTCATTTGAACAGATGAAAAACGATACACCTATAAGCAAAGATGCCAAAACCAATGCTTATGTGCAGTGTGTGGCGAATACCATTACCGCTTATGTGCCGAAACAACCAAACTTTTCTCAATGGGAAGTGGTGGTTTTTGACAGTGACCAAGTCAATGCTTTTGCGCTACCTGGAGGCAAAATAGGTGTCTACACAGGGTTATTAAAAGTAGCTGTTAATCAGGATCAGCTGGCTACTGTTATAGGTCATGAAGTTGCCCACGTCCTCGCCGATCATAGCAATGAGCGCCTATCACAATCACAGATCGCCAATGCAGGACTGCAAATTACTGATATTGCACTTGGTACTTCTGAGTACTCTCAATACCGTGGATTAACTATGGCTGCGCTTGGTGTCGGCGTTCAATATGGCGTTTTGCTTCCTTATGGAAGAACGCAAGAATCAGAAGCCGACGTTGTTGGTTTAGAATTGATGTCTAAAGCTGGTTTTGATCCGAAACAGAGTATTGATTTGTGGAAAAACATGGCAAAAGCTTCAGGAGGAAACGCTCCTCCAGAATTGTTGTCTACTCACCCATCTCACAGCACTCGGATTCAAGAGTTGACGAATAAAATCCAAACTTTACCCGCAAGCAGCGCTAAGCGTCCAAATTGCCAAATATAGAAAAGGGAGCACATGCTCCCTTGATAATATAAGTTTTAGATTCTCTTCCCCAGGCTTTATGTACCAAGTATCAATAGTGGTAAGCTGAGCAAGGTGTCACCGGTAGACGCAAAGCCCACAATAATACTGATTAAGCCTATCAATAATCCTATATACCAAACTGAAGAAACAATCTGTCCATATCTATCTAAAGGTAATAGATGGCTGTGATGCCTGTGTTTCCACTCGAAAACTAAATCCAGTGACCCCATGATAAGCAGGAATCCCAGTAGGGTCAGTCCCAATGCATAGCTAAGCGCAATACCGCCTATAATGGCTACGATACAGATCAGCATCCCCACTCGGCTGTTCATCGAAAAGCTGATGCTCTTTAATACGTGCCCACCATCTAAGGGTAATATAGGCAACAGATTAAACAGGTTTAAGAACGCGTTAAACACCGCAAGAGCAGCCCAGAGCTGACTTCCTGTTATCCAATAGATGACTAACAAAATCAGCGACAGTACGAAACCAAAACAAGGCCCCATAATTGAGATAACCACATCTTGCCAGCGCGTGTTTATCTTTTCGTCACTCAATGCAAGTCCACCCAAAAACGGAACTAAATAAATCCCTTTGGTACGCATACCGAAATACTTCATTGCCTTTACATGCCCATATTCATGAAACACTAAGCAAAGGATTAAAGCTAAAGCAAACTGATAAGAAAATAACCACGAATATGCAGCAAGACTTGCTGAAGCGAGCACAACTTTAATCAGCTTGGCACTTTTCAGAGCTTTCATACCAAGCGATACAATACCAATCAGACTAAAACGCTTTTCGGCAGGTGGCGTAGTAAAGGGAACCTGTCGCTCTATGTCCTTTTCCGTTCTGACGCTCTCTTCAACAAGTTGTTCATCAACCAACATTCGATAGGTAAAACTAAAAGGTTGCCATGTTAAATCCACTTCGAGTCGACATTCAATGACCTGCTCGCCTCTTTGCAGCTTAAAGTTATGATTGATTGTAGTCGAATCATCGACTTGGGCTTCCCGTTGTGAGACCAAGGTATTGTTCCAAAACAATTGCTGCCATCCGGCCATAGAGCCTTCAAGACGAAGAGGGTGACCGAGTAATTCCGTGTTTAATAGTTCCACAAATCTGTTCTACTCTTAGTTTAACTTGGAGCGCGATTATGCCATTTGTAAGATAAACGTAAAACTATAGGTTATATGTCTCTGATATTTGTAGATTGAATCAATAACCCTTTAAATCCTGTGCATAAAGTGGATAATACGCCCTCACGAAATTTATAAAGGTGGGTAATATGTCTACTGAAGCAACTTTGCTTGAACGCTGCGAATCTAAATGTGAGCTATGCTCTGCTGAAACTTCTTTAACTCCGTTTGTGGTTGCGCCACATACACAAGTTACCGTAGATCACTCTGCGATGCTTTGTGACACTTGTAAGAGTCAAATCGAAGATCCAGATACGGCAGATGCAAATCACTGGCGTTGTCTGAATGACAGTATGTGGAGCCAAGTACCACCTGTACAAGTGCTTGCATGGCGTCAGCTTAAACGTCTAACGGCGACTGAAGGCTGGGCACAAGATCTTCTAGACATGATGTACATGGAAGAAGAAATCGCAAACTGGGCTGCAATCGGCATGGACGATGACGCAGAGAAACCACGCGATGTTAACGGTGTAGAACTTAAGAAAGGTGACAACGTAACAATCATTAAAGACCTGCCTATTAAAGGTTCATCTCAAGTGATTAAGCAAGGTACCGTGGTACGTGGTATTAGCTTAGCTGATGATCCTAAACTTATTTCTGGTAAAGCTAACGGTCAGTCAATGTACATTATTGCTGAGTACTGCCGTAAAAAATAATGCCTGATGTTGCTTGTGAAATCGCTGATATTAATGCAGCCATTTCACAAGCCACGAACCGCAGAGATCAAAAAAAGCCGAAGACTCTTAGAGTTTTCGGCTTTTTAATTCGTACGCATTTGATTAACGTTGTAGTCCAATATCACGTTGAATATGGCTAGACAAATCAGCACTGTAGTAATTAGCTGCTGGTTTGTTGTCTACAAACAAAATATCAATCAGATGAGCAATCAATCCTTTGAAGTTAACCGCATAGGTTTTTTTATCCATAGAGGTGGTCGTTGTTACACTACCCATATACATTGCTTGTGCCATGATAGCCTCTCTTAATAAATCCGGTAACTTTCTGTATTTGCAACAATGATAGGTAATAATTTGTCCGTTAAAAAATGACAAAATTTGGATATTCGAATTAGATATTCTAATGAAACAAGTTGTTTACATACCAAAAAATATAAAATCAAATTACATGACTAAAAAACCATCAAACCAACTAAAGTGTGACTAATTATTCCGCAAATAATTATGGGCCAATAAGTTTATACAGCTTATTAACAAATGAAATTTTAAATATTTTCCAACCCTACCCCAGAACTTCTCTGCAACTGACACTCTGTAAGATAAAACCCTATTCCACTGATTTTACATGAATTAATTCATTTTCCCCTGACGGATTTTGTTTTATGACCGAACACAGCACTGCCATAGTGATTGTCAGTGAAAGAACAATCAGGGGTATATTAGTCAGAATTACCCATTAAGAATCCACCAATAGCATTTTTACACCAATAAACAGCGTAATAAACAATAGCGCTGTCTTCAGATAGACAAATCGCTCCGTGAACTCATGTAATATTATGAATAATGAACGTAATTCAAGGGTTCTTCTCCGGTTACATGAGCTTGACAGATGGATAAAAGATTGAGGATGTCTCTGGGACAGAGATTTGTTTAATC